>JAAYPE010000019.1 GCA_012519975.1 Clostridiales bacterium | reverse complement strand
TTGCATATCAGTTATCAGCCTTTAATTTTTCTGCTGTATCGGCAGTGATAAGTGCATCAATCAACTCATCCAAATCACCGTCCATAATAGCGTCAATTCTATATAATGTAAGCCCAATTCGGTGGTCACTAACACGACCCTGAGGGAAGTTGTATGTGCGAATTCGCTCACTTCTATCCCCTGTACCGACTTGCGACTTTCTTTCTCCTGCAATTTCATCAGCACGCTTTTGATTTTCTGCCTCTAGAATGCGAGAACGCAAAATCTTCATCGCACGGTCTTTGTTTTTGTGCTGGCTTCGCTCGTCTTGACACTCAACAACAGTACCGGTTGGAATATGAGTTATACGAATTGCAGACTCAGTTTTGTTAACGTGCTGGCCACCTGCTCCGCCTGCTCTGTATGTGTCAATTTGCAAGTCGGCAGTGCTTATTTCAACATCAACTTCATCAGCCTCGGGCAAAACTGCAACAGTAACAGTGGATGTGTGAACTCGCCCTTGCGATTCAGTTTCGGGAACTCTTTGAACCCTGTGAACACCACTCTCAAACTTAAAACGAGAATAAGCACCCTGCCCAGAAACCTCAAAGCTTATTTCTTTAAAACCGCCAAGCTCTGTTTCGTTTGTACTTAAAACCTCGCACTTAAAACCTTTTTCTTCAGAATACATAGAATACATACGAAAAAGGGATGCAGCAAAAAGAGATGCCTCCTCACCGCCTGCACCACCACGAATTTCAATGATAACATTTTTGTCATCATTAGGGTCACGAGGTAGAAGAAGAACTTTAAGCTCGTCTAAAATTACCTCCAAATTGTCCCTTGAAGTTTCAAACTCGTCTTGAACCATTTCTCTAAAATCCTTATCCATTCCGCCGGCATCAAGAAGCTCCTTTGCTTCGTCAAAAGAATCCTTGCATTTTTTGTATTCACGATATTTTTCAACAATAGGAGTTAGGTGCTTTAACTCCTGCATCAAATGTTTATATTGCTCCATATCAGCGACAACATCAGGCTTGCACAAAAGCTCGTTTACCGTTTCAAATCGCTGTTCAACACTTCCTAATTTTTCAAGCATAAAAATCCTCCATAAGATAGGTTTATAAAAATAAAAATTTTAACAGTAATACTATATAAAACATATATTAATAAGAGCGTAGCTACTTTTCGTCTTGCTGTTCTCTAATAATTTTACGAATATTTTTCTCAACCTTGTGCCGTGGAATCATAACCTCACGCTCGCAACCAACACATCGAATACGAAAATCCATTCCAGAGCGTAAAACCACAAATTTGTTAGACCCACAAGGATGTTGTTTTTTCATTTCAAGTATATCGCCAACTCTAACATCCATAAAATCACCTATTCTAAAAATATAATATAATAGTATAACATAGCTTGATTTTTTTTAAAAGTGAAAACATAAAAATAGTAGCACACAAAAACCGACATTTTTTTATTTTTTAAGTTATAAAAGATAAAAACTAGGTTAAAATAGATAGCATATTAGAATCGAGGAGACAGATATGACAACATTGTTGCTTGTGATAATTTATATGACATTTATCGGTCTTGGACTTCCAGACACATTGCTGGGAGTTAGCTGGCCACTTATGCACATTGAGTTTGGAGTAAACGAAGGAATGGCAGGCGCAATGTCGCTTGCAATATCGGCAGGAACAGTAATAACAAGTCTTTTTTCGGGCAGAATAACACAAAGAATTGGAACAGCAAAAATAACAGCTTTTAGCGTTTTAATGACAGGAATAGGGATTTTGCAAATTGCATTTATGCCGTCGATATACTCGTTCTTTTTGTTTGCAATACCCCTAGGGCTTGGAGCGGGAGCAGTTGACACAAGCCTTAACAACTATGTTTCAAGCCATTTTAAACCAAGGCATATGAGCTGGTTGCACGCTCTTTGGGGTGTTGGTGCAATGACAGGGCCTGTTATTATGTCGTTTTTCTTAAAAAGAGGTCAGTGGCGCCCTGGATATTTAACGGTTGCAATAATTTTACTTGCAATGTCCTTTGTTTTGTTTTTAACGCTTCCAGTGTGGAAAAAAGCAGAAAAAGAAAATTATAACAAAAGTTTTGATAATGAGAATATAAACGAAAAATATAGCCTTAAAGACGGTCTTGCTCAAAAAGGCGTTATAACATCAATGCTCTCGTTTATGTTTTATTGTGGAATAGAAATGCTTATAGGCCTTTGGGGCAGTACATATTTAATAAATATAAAGGGGCTAGATGTTGCAACAGCATCAATTTGGATTTCGCTCTTTTTTGGAGCTATAACAGTTGCAAGGCTACTGTCTGGTGCGTTGACAATAAAAATGAAAAATCATCAACAATTAAGGCTCGGTCAGGGCATAATACTACTAGGCTGTGTAGCACTTTTGCTACCACTCTCGGCAAAGCTTGCAAGTATTGTAATAGTAATAATCGGGGTAGGTTGCGCACCGCTTTTTCCACTTATGCTACACGAAACACCAAAAAGATTTGGTGCAAAAAATTCTCAAGCAATAATGGGACTTGAGCTTGCCTCGGCTTACACTGGATCTGCATTTATTCCACTAGTTTTTGGATATTTAGCATCTTACACAAGTTTTGCGATGTTTCCCAATGTTTTATTTGTGTTTATTTTAATTGTAATTGTATGCACAGAAGGCATAAACACATTGACAAAAAAGAAACAATGATAAAGGCATAAAGTCCTTGTAATACTAATACTTTTTTGATATAATAAGCCGAATATATTTATTAGTATATTAAATATATTTGAGAAATATAAGTAAAGTTTAAGTCGTAGGTGAGTATAGGAGAGGAAATTTCCCGCGTTTTTTCGGAGGTTGTTTAAATGGACAAAAAAGCGTTACAATCACTTATTTTAAGTGAAAAGAAGCAAAGAGACACTGTGATTTTAGCTCACACATATCAAGCACCAGAAATAATTGATATTGCTGATTTTGCAGGCGATAGTTATGCGCTATCGGTTGAGGCTCAAAAATATGATGCAAAAAGAATAATTGTTTGCGGAGTTAGATTTATGGCAGAAACAGTAAAAATTCTATCCCCAGAAAAAACTGTTATTTTGCCTGTTAGTCAAGCTTCATGCCCTATGGCTGATAATATTACACCTCAGCAGGTTATAGATTTTAAAGAAAAACATCCAGACTATGTAGCTGTAGCCTATGTGAACACAACAGCACAGGTAAAGGCACAAGTTGATGTTTGTGTAACCTCATCGAGTGTAATTAAGATTGTAAAGGGTCTTGAGCAGGATAAAATTCTCTTTTTGCCAGACGGAAATTTGGGTGCATATGTTGCAAAACATGTTCCTGAAAAAGAGATTGTAATTTGGGATGGTTGCTGTCCTGTTCACGATGGAGTCACAGCACAAGATGTTATTGATGCTAAGGCAAAACATCCAAATGCTGTTGTGGCAGTTCATCCAGAATGTAAACCAGAAGTTGTAGAGATTGCTGATATGGTAGGCTCTACAAGTGAAATTATAAAATATGCAAAGGCTCACGAGGGCGAAGTTATAATTGGCACAGAGCGTGGCGTTGTAGATTACCTTGAAGAGAAAAATCCTCAAGGTAAATACATCCAGCTTCGTGCGGACAAGCTAACTTGTAAAGATATGAAAATTACACGCCTTCAAGATGTTTATCAATCAGTAATTGGTATTTCCGGAGAAAAAATTGAGATGGACGAGGATTTACGAATAGCTGCAAAAAGAAGTATAGATAATATGCTTAAATATGGCGGTTAAATCGGAGGCGCATTAACTTGCAAGAAAAATATGATATTGTAATTGTAGGCAGTGGGGTCACGGGACTTTACGCTGCCTTACAATTCAGTAGCGATGTAAATGTACTCGTGCTTACAAAAGAACAAAAAGCGATTTCCAACAGCTCCCTTGCACAAGGGGGCGTTGCCGCTGTATTAGACTCAAGCGATGATAGCTTTGATTTGCACATATACGATACATTAGTTGCTGGTGGTCAAAAAAATAATTTGCAAGCAGTACAAACACTGATAAGAGAAGGCCCAGAAGATGTTAGAAAAATTATGGAAATGGGCTTTAATTATGATAAAAATGAGGACGGCTCACCCAGAAAAACACTAGAGGGTGGGCATAGTCGCCGTAGGATTGTTCATCACAAGGACTCAACCGGAGATAACATAATAGCAACCCTATTAAAACAGGTGGAAAAACATAAGAATGTTGAAATTTCCGAGCATTCAGTGGTATCTTCAATGAATCGTGAGGAAAATGGATTTAGACTTGATTTAATTATAAATAAAACAGATAAAAAAAGCGTCTTTACAAACTATTGTCTTATCGCCACGGGTGGCATTGGCAGAGTTTATAAATACACAACAAATCCCACCGTTGCAACAGGTGATGGAATAAGGCTCGCCTACGAAGTGGGGGCAGATATCAAAAATTTGAGTTGCATCCAGTTTCATCCCACCGTGTTTAGCGCAAGCAGTGAGGGAGAGCGGTTTTTAATCAGTGAGGCCGTCAGAGGTGAGGGCGCACAATTGCTGAATTGTGATAAAGAGCGTTTTATGCAAAAATATGACAAGCGGATGGAACTTGCTCCCAGAGATGTTGTTTCACGCTCCATAATTTTAGAGAGCAGACTAAAAAATAGTGATAATTTCTATTTAGATATTCGCTTTAAAAGCGAGGATTTTATTCGCAAGCGTTTTCCTGGAATTACAAAAGGTTGCCTTGAAAATGGTGTAGATATTACAAAAGAGCTTATTCCCGTTTTTCCTTGTCAACACTATCTTATGGGCGGTATTGACACAAACCTCAATGGAGAAACATCAGTAAAAGGGCTGTTTGCGGCTGGCGAATGTGCGCATACGGGGGTGCACGGATGCAACAGGTTAGCGAGCAACTCTCTTTTAGAGGCTCTCGTTTTTGGCAGACGTTCAGCACAGGAAATTCAAAAAAGGCTCAACCAAAACGACAAATCAATTGCACCATATAAATGCGAGCCAAAAGACGGCAACAAGGATTTGCCAACAGGGCTAGACGATGAAATTCGCTCAATAATGCAAGAGGCTTTTTTTGTTTTACCAAATGACGAAAAAATTGAGTCAGGGTTTGACAGAGCAAAGCAAATCAGACAAATACTTAAAGATGGTGATTATAAAAAAACCATCGAATATTGTGAAGTACTTAGCCTTGCAACAGTTGCAACAATAATTCTTGGAGAAATTTATGAAAAGCAAAAAGCGTTAGGAAAGGTGTAAAATATGATGTTACCGCAGTTTTATATTGATGATATAATAAAAAAAGCAATAACAGAGGATATAAACTATGTTGATGTTTCAACAGATTTATTAATTGAACCACAGCAAAAAGGTAATGCAAAATTTTTAGCAAAGGCGGATGGCGTTCTTTGTGGACTTGATATCGCTTTGCGTGTTTTTGAGCTACTCGATGAATCTTTCTCGGCTGTAGTATATAAAAATGATGGAGACAAAATCAGCAAGGGCGATGTGATTGCAGAGCTTAGCGGAAAAACTGCAATGCTATTAAAAGGTGAGAGAACATCCCTAAACCTGCTTCAGCATATGTCTGGCATAGCAACCGCCACAGCGCAAGCAGTTGAATGCACAAGGGGTACAAATGCAACAATAGCAGACACCAGAAAAACACTTCCAGGAATTCGTGCATTGCAAAAATACGCAGTTGTTTGTGGTGGCGGAAAAAACCACAGGTTTAACTTGTCAGATGCTGCAATGCTAAAGGATAATCACATTGACGCAGGTGGAGGAATTGAAAACGCAGTGAAAATTGTGCGTTCAAAGCTCGGCCACACCGTTAAAATAGAGGTTGAAACAAGAAACCTTGACGAAGTACAACAAGCCCTCAATGCAGGCGTAGAAATCATTATGCTAGATAATATGGATAACGAAACTATGAAAAAAGCAGTTGAGCTTGCAAACGGCAGAGCAAAGCTTGAGGCATCTGGCGGAATAACACTTGACACAATTTCAAGTGTTGCCAAAACGGGTGTCGATATTATTTCTATCGGGGCACTTACCCATTCAGTGCAAGCATTTGATATTTCAATGAAAATTGAGAAACCGCATACTTTAGGGTTTTAATTTAAAATAAATTACACAATATTAACCGACATTGTTTTTACAGTGTCGGTTTTTTTGCGTTAAATATTGGTTGGTTGGGTGTTTGGGTGTTTGGGTGTTTGGGTGTTTGGGTGTTTGGGTGGTTGGGTGGTTGGGTGGTTGGGTGTTTGGGTGCTTGTTTGGATGACTAGGTGTTGGCGCTTGGGTGGTTGGGTGGTTGGGTTTTTTAGGTGTTTATATGCTCGCCGATATAAATAAGTGTGATATTTAATAATTAACGGCATTAAGGTTTTGTTTTTAGACACGGATAGCAATCGTGTGATTTATATTTAACTTATTATATTGATTTACTTCACTCTCATTCATTTTTTACTATCTTTTTCTTGCTTATGTCCGTTTGTATCGTATTTTTTATCTCACTTATTTATTTGCTTCCTTTCTTATTCTCGCTCTTGCTCTCATTCTTGTTCTTGTTCTTGCTCTTGTTTATCTTTTTGCTCTCGCCCATTCATTTCTTTGCCCCCACCTCATTATTTTTTATCCCATTCATTTCTTTATTACACTTGTTTCTTTACTTGTTTATCTTTACTCTCGCTCCCATTATCGCTCTTGTTCTTGTTCTTGTTCCTGCTCTTGTTCCCATTCCTGTTCTTGTTCCCATTCCTGCTCTTGTTCCCATTCCTGCTCTTGTTCCCATTCCTGCTCTTGTTCCCATTCCTGCTCTTGCACTCATTCTCATTCTTGCTCATTCATTTCTTTGCTCGCCAAAGAAACGAATCAAAGAAAGGCGACACGGGGGAAACCCTCTATTGTCCTTTCAGTCGGTTTTCCCCCGTGACCCCCATCCAGTACGATGAAATAAACTTTAGAGTTATAGTAGGTTTTAGAGATAAGAAATAATTTACAAGTTCGAATTACCATAATGTTAATAATCTATGTTTTTCCGCCCCATCCAGTGCGATGTCGCTAATTAGTTATTTGAGCAAGTTTTAATATTCAAAACAAAAACAGGTGGGAGAAACTCCCACCTGTGCAACTAACTGATTTAGTTTTTTGGATTTACGATGTCACGCCAATCAAGGTCGCCCCTATCAAGTGCATGAATTAGCGCCTCTGCTGTTGCAATATTTGTTGCAATTGGAATGTTGTGAACATTACAAAGCCTGATGAGATTTGCCTCATTTGGCTCGTGTGGTTTTGGATTTAGGGGATCGCCAAACATAAGCAAAAGATCTATTTCATTGCAAGCAATTCTTGCTGCTATTTGCTGTTCCCCTCCCTGCGGACCGCTCAAAAACTTTTGGATTTCAAGCCCTGTTGCCTCAGAAACAAGCTTTCCTGTTGTTCCCGTTGCACAAAGAGTGTGCCTGCTTAGAGTGCCGCAATAAGCTATGCAGAACTGTGTCATCAGCTCTTTTTTAACATCGTGCGCAATTATTGCTATGTTCATTGGTAACTCCCCCTTGGAATTGCTATATAAATTTATACTTATCAACTATATCTCTATAGTAATAATAACAGATTTTGACTTGAAAATCAATACAAAATTCGTAAGTTTTGTATAAAAGATTTTACTTGACAACAATACACTATATCTTGTGACTTGCTAATTTTATCTACATATTATTTAGTTTTTTACAATAATAAAGTAGTAATATATTGTTGCTTTTTGAAAGTTTCTTTCCATTAGGAAAGTAGTTCATTATAATTTTGTGCTGGGTCAACGCCTTTGTTTGAGAAATAATAATCATATATTTCCCTTGCAATCATTGCTGTTTGGCTACCTGTGTTTGCCGTTTCAACAACAATTCCCATTGCAATTTCTGGATTTTCATACGGTGCGTATGTAATCAAAAACCCATTATTACCCTCAACTAACTGACCGTTATACCTTTTTACTATTTCAGAAGTTCCTGTTTTTGCTGCCGCTTGAACAGGTAGCCCACTAAAATCCCTTGCACAAAATCCGGTTGTTCCAACTTTGAGCATTCCCTCTCTTGCAAGGTCCATACTCCTTTTAGAAATTCCTGTTTCCACCGCTATTTCTGGCTCTTTTTCAAGAACGGTTTTACTATAATCATAGCTTTTTATAGATTTTATAAAATGCGGAACATACCTTGTGCCACCATTTGCAATTGTTGCTACATAGTTTGCGATTTGAATTGGCGTAAACTGATTATCAGACTGACCAATTGCAGCTTGAATTGTATCACCAGGATACCACTTGCCACCTCTTGCTTCTCTATTTTCCTTACTTGCAAGCGTTCCCACCGCCTCAGGCAGTTCAACCCCTGTTGCTTGACCCAACCCAAACATTGAGCCATACTCATTAATTTTTTCTATTCCCAGTAGTCTACCCGTCTCATAAAAAAAGACATTACACGACCTATCAATCGCATTAACTACATCCAAACTACCGTGACGGCCTTGGCATCTAAACGGTCTCATATCTTTAAAGTGCGTATAAAATCCATTACACGACATCCTTGTACTTTCTGTTATTGTGCCAGTTTCAAGTGCTGCTATTGCAACTAAAGGCTTGAATGTTGAGCCTGGCTCATACGCTCCCATAAGCGCTCTGTTAACTAGTGGTGAGTCATAAACAAACTGGTCTGAATTTGCTTTTTTCGCCTCTGCCATTTCTTTTAAAAGGTCCTGATAAGTATTCATATCATACGATGGATAAGTTGCACAGGCTAGTATTTCACCCGTGTTTACCTCTATTACTACAACTGCTGCTGCACAAGGCAACCTTGTTTGAACCTTTAGGCTATCTACCCTATTTTTAAGTGCTTGCTGAGCTACAAGTTGTAAATTTTTATCAATAGTTAAAATCACAGTATCTCCCTGTTTTGGTTCAACAGAGAAGTCTTCTGTTATTTCGTCTTTAACACTTTTTGTTACAGTTTTTACGCCTCGTTTACCACGCAGATAATCCTCAGCATACCTTTCTATTCCAAACTCACCGTACTCATCAGTTAGAGTATAAAAATCCCTTTTTGTGTCTTGAATTTCTATTGAACTCTTTTTTCTTTTTTCCATTTTTTCAATTATTTTATTTTGCTCGTTCTTTTTTTCTTTATATTTTTCTGCACTAATCGGTCCTACCCTACCTATAATATGTGGCGCAATTGTTCCGTCCACATACTCCCTATAGGCTTCTACGCTGTTTTCTACTCCTTTGTAAAACTTGTTGTTTTCCAAAACGCTTGAAACAAGTTCTGTCGAAACATCTTTTGCAAAGGTGTATGGATACGGGTTGCTAAAGTACGATTTTTTCATTTGTGTGCAAACCGCCCCTATTTTTAGCGCATCTTCTTTTGAATATTTTTCAAGCTTATATCTTCTGACAATTTCATCAACACAGTTTTGCGCCGTTGCATAGCTATTGAGGTTTAGCATATCAGATGATTTTAGCCACTCGACATCGCTTTCTCTTTCTTCTTCAAACACAAAATTGCCACTGCCATCAATTAAAATCGGCAAATCATTAATATATTCCTCGCCTCTTTCTTCGAACAGCTTTATAAGCCCAAAAATAATTTCGTTTCGCTTTTCTTGTTCTTTAGAGCTTGGAAATTCTGCATTGTTAAAAACCAGCGAATTACCCTGCCTGTTTATTACAAGCGGGTTTCCGTTACGGTCTAAAATTTCGCCCCTTGCGGATTGAACAACAACATCGTGTGATGATTTGAAGTTATCTTTTGAAACATAGATATCCCTATCAATAATTTGAATTTTTACAAGTGACAGTGAAAAAACAAAAAAGACGATTAAAATAACTATGTTTAGAATAGACGCTCTGGAAAGGCGTTTTTTTTCATTTATTTTAATCACCTCTTTCAAAATGTATAGATAATTTATCTTTGTTTTTTAATTCTTCTTTGAATCGGTAAAGAGTCCCTGAGTTTTTTCATAAACGCTCTTATTATCAAATAAATTAACGGTGTAAACGCAAGTGTGTAAACACTGCAGGGCAAAAAGAAGTTTAAAATCATCATTGCGCCACCCTCAACTCCCCTAGCTACAATAAAAATAAGCCAATACGAGAGCGAATACAAGACCAAAGCACCGCTTGACAGTAGCATAGCTGTAACCATATTATTTCTCATAATAAAGTTTACAAGCATTCCACAAACTGAGCCTATAAGCATTAAAAAAATAGTATTAAAACCATCATTTACTGCTGATGTTATATCCCAAAGCATACCTTCAAACGCACCAAAAATCGCCGCTGTTACATCCTTTTCAAACATTGAAATGCATACAACAACAGGGATTAGCAAAAATGCTCTTATCCCAAAAATTGTAGGAAAAAGGTTTGCCGTGTTTTGCAACATAGCAGCGACAATAATGACAACCGCAATTATTGCACGGCGAATATAAATATGAAGATTTTCTTTTCTCATAAATTAATCCTCCGAAACAGTAACTCCTTGACCGTTAAAATAAGTGATTATTAGGGCATCTTCAAGCCTTGTTATGTCAAAATCGGGCTTGATTATTGCATATGAAGATATATCGTGCTGGTCGTTTTGCACTTCTTTTACCGTTCCTATTATAAGGTCGCGGGGATAAATTCCACCAACACCTGATGTGCAAACTATTCCGCCCGTTGCAATTGCAGTGTTGCGATTAAGTCCTGAAAGTCTGCAAAGCTTATCCTTAGACAGCTTTACATTTGTTGTTGAAAAGCCTGTTTCCCTTGTTCTAACCTCATAGGCACTAATGTTAACGCTTGGGTCAAAAATTGTAGATACAACACAATATGTTGAGCCAACTTTTGACACAACACCAACTAGTTGACCGTTGCCACAAATTACTGGGTCATTTTTTTTGATTCCATCTGCAGAGCCTTTGCTTAAAACTATGGAGCTAAAAGCATTTGCAGCGTCCCTGCCGATTACGGTAGCTGGCTGAACTTTAAAATCGCTATGAGTTTCTCTAACTTCTAAAAAATCCTCATACAATTTTACTTTTTGCTTTGCTTGCTCATAATCTATAAGCTGTTTTTGATAACTGTCAACCTTTTTTTGCAAATCGTCTATCTGCTTTTCATACGATGAGCGTGATGCAAATCCAGAGCCAATGTTTTTAAACCCCTTGCCAACAAAAGATGACGCCTTTTGGAGTGGTTCGAATATTGCGCCCGTTGCAGAGGAAAAAGGCGACGCTCCATTGAGAGACACCGCCGCATAAATAGTCCCTATTAAAAGTACAACAAACAGTGAAAGCAAAGCCTTAAACCATTTGCTTTTAAAAAATCGTTGCATATCATCACCTAAACATCTGCTCTACTTTTTGCAAAGCGGAGCAGATTGCTTTTTTAGTATAATCAACCATATGTCTTAGAACTTGTGAGGCTTAGCCTGTCATCCTCAAGGCAAAGACCAGTGCCGTCAACCACGCAGTCAATCGGATTTTCTGCAATATGAACTGGCATTTTTGTTTCAGCAGAAATAAGTTTATCGAGTCCTCTAAGCATTGCTCCACCACCAGTGAGCATAATACCCTGGTCAATAATATCTGCTGCAAGCTCTGGAGGAGTTTTTTCGAGAGTTGAGCGAATAGCGTCAAGCACTAGGTTAACACTGTCTGAGAGTGCTTCTCTTATTTCCTCTGAAGAAACTTCAATATTCTTTGGAAGACCGTCCATAAGATTTCTTCCCTTAACATCAATAGCACCCTCACCCTCATATGGGTAAGCAGAGCCAACCTTGATTTTTATATCTTCTGCTGTTCTCTCTCCGATTAGCAGATTATATTTCTTTTTAATGTATGCAATAATAGCATCGTCAAAACTATCTCCAGCATCTCTTGCAGAACAGGATGTAACAATGTCACCGAGCGAAATAACTGCAACCTCTGCAGTACCACCACCGATATCAACAACCATACTTCCTGTTGCCTCTGCAACTGGAAGACCTGCACCAATTGAGGCTGCCATTGGCTCTTCGATTAGGCTAACTTCTCTAGCTCCGGCACTTCTAGCGGCATCGTGAACAGCACGACGCTCCACCTCTGTAACGCCAGACGGAATACAAATCATAACTCTAGCCTTTGTAAATGGCGACGAACTCATTGCACGACGAATAAACTCCTTGAGCATATCTGATGTGATGTCAAAGTCTGCAATAACTCCATCCTTTAGAGGACGAACAGCTGTGATAGAGCCAGGTGTACGACCAATCATTTCCTTAGCCTCTGCTCCAACTGCAACAACCTTTGGAGGATTTGAGCGAACATCAACTGCAACAACTGAAGGCTCACGAATTACAATTCCTTTGCCCTTTACAAAAACCAAGGTGTTCGCTGTACCAAGGTCTATACCAATATCTTGTGAAAATAGCATAATTATAGAACTCCCTTCGAAGGTAAATACAAATTTTTTAACTGTGAAAATACAAGTATAATCTATTATACATCTATTAGTCACAATTCTCAACTAAAAAAGACCAAAAATCTAAGCATTTTTTTATAGTATAAATATTAGTTTTTTATACAAAAGTGTCAAAAAGCCAATATTTTTTGTTTTATTTAATATATTAGCCCTTTTACCCCTACTTCTTTTAGTGCTTTTGCAGTTTTTGCTATTGGTAAACCCATAACACTGAAGAAGTCGCCGTTTATTGATTTTACAAGCATAGAGCCTTTGCCTTGAATCCCGTAAGCGCCTGCTTTATCCATTGGTTCACCCGTTTTTACATACGCTTTTATTAGCGTGTCTGACAAGCTATAAAACTCAACTGTAGTGCAGTCAAAAAAGCTCCTTGTTTGACTTTTTGTAACTACGCAAACGCCCGTATACACCTTATGTTTTTTGCCAGACAAACATGTTAGCATACTAACTGCCTCTGCTTCATTTTTTGGTTTGCCTAGAATTTTACCATCCAAAACTACTATTGTATCAGAGCCTAAAACTGCAACATTTTCTTTGTTTTCAAGGCTTTCAAACACTGCTTTTGCCTTGTTTTTACTAAGTGTGCAAACAGCCTCACTAGGAGATGTTTTGCCTATTGTTTCATCAATTTGTGCAGGGCAAACATCAAACTTGTACCCCGCATTTTTTAAAATCTCGCAACGCCTAGGTGATGCGGATGCAAGCACTAGCTTCATAAATTTTCTCTCCAATTTTTCATCTCAAGCTCTTCTAGTCTATTTGACTTTAAGAGTGCGTCAAGTTTTAGGATTGCTGCTTGAGTTTTGCCGTCACGAATTTCGCCCAAAAGTATTTTTTCTACAGCTACATCAAGTGGCATTTTTTCAATATTTACAAACTCATCCTCGTCCAAATCCTGATTTGAAAATTCAAGCTGAGTTGCGGCATAAAGATAAATTATTTCTCCACAATACCCTGGTGTTGGATAAAACTCGCCTAGATTAAAATATCTTTGCGCTATTACGCCCGTTTCTTCCTTTAGTTCTCTCACTCCTGCACCAAAAAGATTCTCACCTTTTTCCAGCTTGCCTGCTGGTGTTTCCAAAACTTCACACAGATAGGGGTATCTAAACTGGCGTACTAAAACCACTTCATTTTGTTGAGTTAGTGCTACAACTGTAACTCCTCCTGGATGCTCTACAACTTCTCTTGTTGCTTGCTTTGCGTTTGGCAGCAAAGCGGTGTCAACACGCAAATTAACTATTTTGCCCTTATATTTATATTCCTGCGTAAGCGGTGTTTCTTTTATTTCCATTTAAATCACCTGTTTTTTATTTTTACTGGTATATTATACACTACACTACTATGTATATCAACACGCAGTCTTTCCCCTTATACATTATGTGTTGCAAATTGCAAGCTAAAACATAAAACATAAAAAAGCAGACGGCAATCACCATCTGCTTTATTTACACTTTAAGTTAGTCTGCTTCTACTTGGTCTGAAAAATCGTCATCAAACTCAATTTCAAACTCTAAAAGCTCGCCACAGCTTGGGCATTCGATGCTACCCTCTTCAATAATACCTTCGTCAACGCAAATGACTTCACTACACGATGGGCATTCAACCTCATAGTACTCACTGCCACAGCCACAATCGCAATCAAAATCAAAATCATCGTCACAATCGTCAAGCTCTTCATAAACGATGGTTTCAAGCATATCCAAATCCTCGTCCACTGCGTCAATCTGCTCTGAAAGAATTGCTACATCATCTTCCAAATCGCTAACAGATAGTGCGATGTCATCCAAAACATCCATAATAGCTTTGAACATTTTAGTTTCGGACTTATCCTCGTTAAGGTTAAGACCGTCAGCAAGTCCTCTTAAATATGCTACCTTCTCTACTGCCGTCATCTCAATTACCTCCGTTTATTTAATTTGTAGTGCTTATTATATCATACAGTGCGTAGCCATATGATATAATCCGTCCATCGCCAAAGGCTAGAACATAAAACTATATAATAAAATGCTTATGCACGGCTCATATATTCGCCTGTGCGGGTATCAACATTTATCATATCCCCTTCATCAATAAAGAGAGGCACTTTAATCTCTGCACCTGTTTCTAAAGTTGCAGGCTTTGTTGCATTTGTTGCAGTGTCACCCTTAAAACCAGGGTCTGTCTTTGTAACTTCAAGGCTTACGAATGTTGGTGGTTCAACGCCAAAAACATTACCTTTGTATGAAAGAATTTTGCATACCATATTCTCTTTTACAAATCTAAAGTTGTCAGACAAATCCGACTCATTTATTGGAACAAGCTCATAAGACTCAGAGTCCATAAAATAGTATATTTCCCCGTCTTGATATGAATATTCCATTTCCTTGCGCTCTACATAAGCTGCTGGGAATTTTTCTGTTGGGTTAAATGTGCGCTCAATTACTGAACCTGCAATTACATTTCTAATTTTTGCACGAACAAAAGCCGCACCTTTTCCAGGCTTAACATGCTGAAACTCGATGATTTGATAAACATTGCCATCCATCTCAAATGTTACGCCGTTTCTAAAATCTCCTGCTGATACCATAATATTATTCCTCCGATAAGGTTTTTTACACTCTTTCATTGTATATTAGTATTCACTTTTTTTCAAGAGTTTTTTTACAGTTT
>JAAYPE010000018.1 GCA_012519975.1 Clostridiales bacterium | reverse complement strand
CAACACCTTTTTGAGAAAGTTTAATGGCAAGCTCAAAACCCTCTTGTGGTGTAGCAGTTTTCAAGCTTTTAAGCCACTCGTTCATATGTTTATCCCTCCTTGCTGTTAATAGTATATGTGCCAAAAACAAAATGGCCACACACTACCTTGCAAAATTCTAAAGGGATATCTCTAAAAATTGTTTGATGATTTATAAAATATCAATAAACTCACCAGCAAGTGCCTTATTAATGCTTCTAATTGCACAAAATTTTCCACACATTGAGCAAGAGTCTTCAAACTCGGGCTTTCTATCATTGCGAATTGATTTTGCAGTTTCTGGGTCTATCGAACATTCCCATTGTGTCTCCCAATCAAAGGATTTTCTAGCGTCAGCCATTTTGTCGTCAAGTTCCCTAGCGCCTCTAACACCCTTTGCAATGTCTGCCGAGTGGGCAGCAATTTTGGATGCGATAATGCCTTGCTTTACATCATCGATATTTGGTAGTGCAAGATGCTCTGCCGGTGTTACGTAGCATAAAAATGATGCACCAGCGCTAGCGGCAATTGCGCCGCCAATAGCAGAGGTAATGTGGTCATACCCTGGAGCAATATCCGTAACTAAAGGACCTAGAACATAAAAGGGAGCACCACTACAAATGGTTTGTTGAATTTTCATATTAGCTTCAATTTGGTCAATTGGCATATGTCCTGGACCCTCAACAATAACGCTAACATCTTTTTCCCACGCTCTTTTTGTAAGCTCACCAAGCCTTACAAGCTCATCCATTTGGCATACATCAGAGGCATCGGCAAGGCAGCCTGGTCTGCAAGCGTCGCCCAATGAAATTGTCACATCATATTCACGACAAATGTCTAGAATTTCGTCATAATATTCATAAAAAGGATTTTCGTTTCCTGTCATACACATCCAAGCAAAAACAAGAGAACCACCACGAGATACGACATTCATTTTTCTTTTATGATTTTTAATTTGGTCAATAGTTTTTCTTGTAATTCCACAGTGTAGCGTTACAAAATCGACACCGTCTTGAGCGTGCAATCTTACAACATCAAGAAAATCCTTTGCAGTTAAGGTGTGCAAATCCCTTTGATAATGAATAACAGAATCATAAACAGGTACAGTGCCTATCATTGCAGGGCATTGAGATGTTAGCTTTCTGCGAAAGGGGATAGTGTCGCCGTGTGATGACAAATCCATAATTGAATGCGCACCTAGCTCTACAGCTTCCATAACCTTTTTCATTTCTACATCATAATCTTTGCAGTCCCTAGACACTCCAAGATTTACATTTATTTTTGTCTTAAGCATAGAACCTACACCTTGTGGGTCAATACATTTGTGGTTTTTGTTTGCACAGATTACAACCTTACCACTAGCAACCAAGGGTAAAAGCTCCTGTGTTGTCATAAGCTCTTTTTTGGCAACGCTTTCAAGTTCTTTTGTGACTATTCCTTTTCTTGCGGCTTCCATTTGAGTTGAGTATGTATTCATTAATATTTCTCCTTATTAGTTATGTTCCAAGTGTGATTTAGTGGTCCGCTACCTTTTCCAAGATTTAGATTTGAATTCAAAGCACCTGAAATATATTTTTTTGCACGGCTAATAGAAGTATTCAAATCAAGTCCGTTTGCAATGTTTGACGCAATAGCACTGGATAAGGTACAGCCTGTTCCGTGGGTATTGTTATTGTCAATTCGTTTCCCCATAAACCATTTAAAAACACCTTTTGAATAGAGTAAATCGTTAGCATCGTTTATACTGTGACCACCCTTGCAAAGAACGGCACATCCATATTTATCGCTTATAATTTTGGTGGCATTTTTCATACCGTTTTCATCTTCTATTGAAATCCCCGATAAAATAGATGCCTCTGGAATATTAGGTGTTAGCAAAATCGCTAGGGGAAACAAGTGGGTTTCAAGAGCTTTTATAGAATCGTCCATAATAAGCTTAGAGCCACTAGTAGCAACCATAACGGGATCTACGACAATGTTTTTTGCTTTATAAAATCTTAGCTTTTTGGATATAGTAGTGATTAGGTTTTCTGATGAAACCATACCGATTTTTATCGCATCTGGATAAATGTCGGTAAAAATGCTGTCCAGCTGCTTTGCTAAAAAATCTGCCGGTGGCTCAAAAATATCAAAAACACCCATAGTGTTTTGTGCTGTTAGCGCTGTGATTGCACT
>JAAYPE010000017.1 GCA_012519975.1 Clostridiales bacterium | reverse complement strand
CTCACCCTTTTTGTTTAGCACTTCTATTATTGTTGTTTTTGATGTCTCATTATATTTTTCGGTGTATTTTACACCCTCAATTTCGCTTTCGCCGTACTCTTCCTTGCACTCAATTGCAAGGTCTGTTCTAAAGTTCATTTTAATCCTCCATAGTATATTTTTACTGTTATTTTTTCTAAGTTAAAAATAAAAATTAAAGCATAAAAAATATATTGCAATTTGTAGGGATTGGTGTTATTATATATTCCTGTACAGTCACTAAAGGAGGTGTAACAATGCCTAACATTAAATCATCTAAAAAGCGTGTTGATGTTAACCTTGCAAAGGCACAGCGCAACAAGTCAAGAAACTCTGCTCTTAAAACAGCTATTAAAAAGGCTAACGCCGCCATTGATACCGGTGCAGAAAACAGAGATGAGCTTGTAAAAATCGCTATTAAAAAGATTGACCAAGCTGTAGCTAAAGGACTTCTTCATAAGAATAACGCTGCTCACAAAAAATCAGCTCTTGTTTCAAAATGCAACTAATCTATTTTAGATTTAACAAGATAATGAAGCGACGCAAAAGCGTCGTTTTTTTATTTCTTTTTCAAGGTATATATTGACATTTTGTCTTTATACGATATAATGTTTATATGGTATTATTTCGTTAAATTTATTCATTTATATTAAGGAGTGTTTGTTCTATGGATTTCAAGAAGATTATGAAAATTGTTACTATTATTTTATCAATTGCAGCTGCTGCAGGTGTTGTTTATGTTTTTGTTCAAAGATACCTCAACAATAGAAGTATTGAAATTGACAACAAACTTCAATACACATCATTCGGTAGCGAAGATGATGAGTTTATCTCTGAAGAAATAGCATAGTTTTTTCAACATCACTTTAATAGACTTTAATTTGACCTTTTTTAAAAATAAAGCACCACGCTTTTTGCGAAGTGCTTTATTTTGCGTGGGGCTTTGATATAAGTGATGCAATAAGTCCACTTATAAGAGCTGCGGTTATTCCCGCAGAGCCTGCACTCAAAGGTCCAGTTAGGACACCTAGCAATCCATCTTTTTGGATTGCTTTTTTTGTTCCAATCGCCAGAGCATATCCAAAACCAGATAAGGGAACTGTAGCTCCTGCACCTGCCCATTTAACAAGTGGGTCATATATTCCTATCGCCCCTAAAACCACGCCGATAGTCACAAAACCTACTAGTATTTTTGCTGGTGTTAGCGTTGTGTAGTCAATAAATAGTTGACCTATAACACAAATCAGTCCGCCAACTACAAATGCTTTTAAAAACATTAAATAATCCATATCTTGCCTCATTTTAAGCTTTGCTTAACTTTTCTTTTATTGTAAATTCAAAAATTTGAGTGGCAAAAATTATAAAAACCACTACAAGCACTATTGTTCTAATAATAGTGAGTGTGTTTATTATTTTCCCCGCATATGATGCGATTTTAAAATTTTTAACCAAAGTTTCTCCCATAATTTATTGCCCTCCCGAAGTTAAAAGAACTGCGTGTGAAATCGATGGTACGCTTTCACCTTGTAGCGATGTTACAGGTGACATCAACGCACCAGTGCCAACAAAAAGAACTCTATTTAGCTTTTTTTGTGCTAACCTATTTATAATATAAGAGCAAACAACAGCACCACTGCACCCACACCCCGAGCCACCTGAGTTTACATCTTGAGTTTCAAAGTCAAATATCATATTGCCACAGTCAGAATGAACACGGCTTATATCTATGCCTTTTTCTAGCTCTAAAAGCTCTAGCAAAAGAGTTGAGCCAACTTTTCCAAGGTCGCCCGTCAAAATCATATCATAATCTTGAGGTGTGTCCCCCATATCCTCTAAAAAGGATGCTATTGTTTCGCACGCAGCCGGTGCCATTGCTGCACCCATATTGTTTGCATCCTTTATTCCTTTATCCTGAATTCTTCCAATATGAACCGCCTCAATCTCCACGCCTTTTCCACCTTTTTCAACTATAGCTGCACCCGCAGCTGTTGCCGTCCACTGAGCGCTTGGTGGCTTTTGTCCGCCATATTCTAGTGGTTGTCTAAACTGCTTTTCTGCAGAGCAAAAGTGAGATGATGTTGCCGCTATTGCTGTATCAATAATTCCACCGTCTGTCATAAGTCCTGCAAGTGCAAGAGATAACGCCATTGTTGAACAAGCACCATACAACCCCGTAAATGGTATGTTAAGCTCTCTAATGCTAAATGTTGTTCCTACACATTGGTTGAGCAAATCGCCAGAAAAAATCATATCAACCTGAGATGGTGTTTTTTCTGCCTTTGCAAGCGCCCTTGTCACAGCCTCTCTATGAAGCGCACTTTCTGCTTTTTCCCATGAATCTTCCCCGAGTGTCACATCGTCAAAAACATAATCAAATTCTGTCCCTAAAGGTCCTTGCCCTTCTTTACTCCCAACTACTGCTGCACTGCCAACTATTGCGGGTCTTGTCGGCAACACAAAGGTATAGCTTCCTTGTTTTATCGCCACTAAAATCTCCCCTTTAATACAACTTAAAAATCCAAATTATAAATCCATATAAAACAGCCGTGCTACATCCATACACAATTACAGGTCCTGCAATTTTAAACATATTTGCACCTGTCCCTAAAATTCGACCCTCACTTTGAAATTCCATTGCGGGCGAAACTACTGAGTTTGCAAAACCAGTAATCGGCACCAGTGTTCCAGCACCGGCATATCTTGCAATTTTGTCAAACAGCCCAGTAGCTGTAAGTATTGCAGTTATAACAATTAAAGTGACTGAAACTCCTGCCTTTACTCCGTCTTTTGTAAAACCAAGAGAAGTATAATAAACTCGTAAGGCCTCTCCTATTGTGCAAATCAATCCACCAATCAAAAAAGCGTTTATACAATTTTTAAGCTTTGGTGATGGTGGTGACGCTTTTTTTGACATTTTATCATATTCATTATTCGTAACTTGCATTACATTTTTCACTTCCAATGTGTATATTTTATCCATTTTACATTTTCTTATTCTATCTTTGCCAATTATTTTGTACACTTATATTTTTAACAACAACATCTATGTTTATGCTACAAAAAATATAAAAATTTCTAAATTTATAACTAAATCAATAACTATTTTTTATTTTTATTTGTGAATAATATAAGTTTTTTATTGTAAAAATAGCAATTTTATATTATAATAAAGATATAACATAGTTTGGAGGCGTTTGCCAATGAAGTCTAAAAAGTTGATAATCCCTATTATTATAACTGTCCTAATTGTTGCTGTTTTAGCGTTTTACGCATTTATTTATATCTCAGCTCCAATACCTAATGCACTTAAAGTTATTATTTCAATTTTTTTACTTTTTTTGCTTAGCATTGCAATCTATGTTTTGGTTGAACGAATTAAAGAAGTAAGGAGTGGAGAGTACGATGATATTAGTAAATACTGATTATATTTCTGGCAAGGAGCTAGAAACATTATCGCTTGTTAAAGGCAGCACAATTCAAACAAAAAATGCTTTGCGTGATATTTCACAAGGATTTAAAACACTTGTTGGTGGGGAGCTTGTCGCATATAATGAAATGATGAACGACGCGCGAGCACTTGCCACAAAGCGTATGGTGGAAGAGGCGGAGGCACTTGGTGCTGATGCTGTTGTAAACATTCGTTATGCATCCTCTGCGATTATGCAAGCAGCGGCTGAAGTTATAGCATATGGCACTGCTGTTAAAATTAAATAAAATTACATTAAAAAACCGACATAGATTTGCTCTATGCCGGTTTTTTGTATGCAAATTTAAGTGTTAAACCTGTGTTGATGTTCTTCTTTGAACAAACTTAACAATCTCTACTATTGGTATTACGCTTACTGCAATAGCAAGTGCTACAAAATATTCTGCAATACTTATAGGTTGGAATCCAAAAGCATCTGAAATTCCAGGAACATAAAGGACTGCCGTTGTAAGTGCAAGGCTTGCACCCATAGCTCCCCATAAATAAATATTCTGACTTTTGAGTTTGAATACACTTCCGCGCTGGCTACGCATATTAAAGCTATGAAAAATTTCTGCCATACTCATTGTTAAAAATGCCATTGTCATTCCATCGGCACTGTTTGCAATTTCCCAAACGCCACTTTCCATAAAATGCCCAATGAAATATGCGCTAAGAGTCAATACCGTTACTAAAATGCCTTGATATGCAATGTCAAACCCTACACCACCGGCAAAAATTCCATCTCTGGACTTTCGTGGTTTTCTATGCATTAGATCGGGTTCACCTTTCTCCATTCCTAGTGCAAGGGCAGGAAAACAGTCCGTAACAAGATTTATCCACAAAAGATGAACTGGCTCGAAGAGTGTAAAACCTAAAAGTGTTGCTACAAAAATTCCTAGCACTTCACTCATATTTGAGGCAAGCAAAAATTGAATAGATTTGCGGATGTTGTCATAAATGCGTCTACCTTCTTCAACTGCATTTACTATGGTTGCAAAGTTATCATCGGCCAAAACCATATCAGCAACATTTTTTGTAACATCTGTTCCAGTTATTCCCATACCAATACCAATGTCTGCATTTTTTATGCTTGGTGCGTCATTTACACCGTCGCCTGTCATTGCCGTTACATAGTCTTTTTTACGCCATGTGTTTACTATTCTAACCTTATGCTCTGGTTGAACCCTTGCGTAAACACTATACTTTTCTATATCTCTTATAAACTCATCATCATCAACATCATTGAGTTGTGAACCTGTAATTGCTTGAGATGGGTCTGTAATTATACCTAGCTGTGTTGCAATTGCAACCGCTGTGTCGCGATGGTCACCAGTAATCATAATGGGTTTTATTCCCGCCTCTTTGCAGTGCTTTATGGCGTCAAAAACCTCTGGTCTAACTGGGTCAATCATACCGACAAGACCTATAAAAATCAAATCTTTTTCTAATGACTGTGTTGTAAAATTAGTTGGAGCTTCGTTATATTCTCTGTATGCAACGCTAAGCACTCTAAGTGCTTTATCTGCAAACTTTTTATTCTCAGACATAATTCTAGCACGGGTAGTATCGGTGAGCGTCATAACTTCACCATTTTCAATATACTTAGTGCAGTTTTTTAAAATTTCATCAGGTGCGCCCTTTGTGTATTGAATGCAAGCGCCAGATTTATTGTTTTTGTTAACGCTATGAACTGTGCTCATCATTTTTCTTGAGCTATCAAAAGGAATTTCACCTACACGGGGATTTATTTTCATAAGCTCATTTTTGTTTTGACCACTTTCATAAGCATAGTTTACAAGTGCTATTTCTGTAGGCTCGCCCTGTGTTTCATTATCTTCACTTACCACTACATCGTTGCAAAGTGCCATTGCTTTTGCAAGCAATTTTTCGTCACCCATATGCTCTACAACCGTCATCTTGTTTTGTGTGAGAGTACCGGTTTTGTCCGAGCATATTACTTGTGCACACCCTAAAGTTTCGACAGCAGTTAAACGGCGAATAACCGCATTTCGCTTTGACATATTGGTAACTCCAATGCTTAAAACAACTGTAACAACAGTTGCAAGACCCTCAGGAATTGCCGCAACTGCAAGGCTTACTGCAATCATAAATGTTGATAAAACTACATCAAGCTCTACACTGCCTGCCTTGAGAAGGCTAAAAGAAAAAATAAAAACACAAATAGTAAGAACAAGCCAGCTTAGAATTTTTCCAAGCTGAGTTAGCTTGATTTGCAATGGAGTTTGACCTTCCTGTGTGTTTGAAAGTGCGCTTGCTATTCTGCCCATTTCGGTATCCATGCCCGTTTTGCATATCACTGCACGGCCACGACCATAAACCACTGTGCTTCCCATATAAATCATATTTTTACGGTCACCTAGTGGTACATCTGCATTTTCAAAAACGCCCAAGCTTTCCATTATTTTATTTACGGGAACGCTCTCCCCCGTTAGCGCTGCCTCTTCAATTTTTAGGCTTGCACTCTCAAGAATTCTACCATCTGCCGGAACAGCGTCACCTGCCTCAAGCATTACTATATCACCTGGCACAAGCTGTGACGACTCAATTACCACTTGTTTTCCATCACGCATTACCTTACAAGTAGCCGCCGTCATTTGTTGCAAAGCCTCTATTGCTTTTTCTGCTTTGCTTTCTTGATAGACGCCCAAAACAGCATTAACAAAAACAACGATAAGAATAATTATTACATCTGCAAAACTGTCATTGCTATAATAAGCAGTAACTCCGCTAACTATTGCTGCAATAATTAATATGACTGTCATCGGCTCTTTTAGCTGTTCAAAAAGACGCTGTAAAAAGGTTATTTTCTCCCCCTCTTTAAGCTTGTTTTCGCCATATTGACTTGCTCGTTTTTTTGCCTCCTGCGTTGTTATGCCATCAAAGCCACTTGATAGCTCACGCAAGACAGAATCTGAGTCTTGGTTGTAAAATTTCATAGTTACAACATCCTTTCATTTATGCACTTATGAGTATTTGAAAAATAAAAAAACTCATGTGCAGTTTAAAATACTACACATGAGTCTGGTTATTTCATTTAAGCCAGGTCACCTAAAAGGTGGCCACGATGTTGACTTAAAACGCACAATTGTGCGCCAACTACTCCCCCATGGAATATTTTCATTATATACTATGCAGATAGTTTTTGCAATATTAAAACAAAAAACTTTTATAATCTTTTGTTATTAAAAATCACAGTGCCATAGCCTCTATACCATAGCACTGCAAACTTTATACTTTATCTATATGCCAAATTTCCTGCGCATATTGCAAAATTGTTCTATCAGATGAAAATTTTCCTGCGTTGCACATATTAAGCCACTGTTTTTTTGCAAATTCTTTTTTGTTTTTATAGTCCTCATTGAGCTTTAAAAAAGTTTGCAAATAATCATCAAAATCAAGCAACAAATAATATTGGTCTGGAGAGTGCCACGAAGCACCTTTTAAAATTGACGAATGCAATTCTTTAAACACTTTTGTACCGCCATCATCCAAAGTACCATCAATCAGTGCGTCCAAAACTCGCCTTACCTTGTAGTTGTTTTCATAAATTGCTTTGGGGTCATAATCGTCTTTTATTTTTTCTATTTCTTCAACTGTTGCACCAAAAATATAATTATTCTCTACCCCTGCCTCTTGAACAATTTCAACAGTTGCGCCATCGTATGTTCCAAGAGTTACAGCACCGTTGAGCATAAGCTTCATATTTCCCGTCCCGCTCGCCTCTGTTCCAGCTGTTGATATCTGCTCTGACACATCAGCTGCCGCTACAAGCTTTTCAGCATATGAAACATTATAATTTTGGACAAAAACGACTTTAAAATATTTAGATACTTCTTCATCATTTTCTATAAGTTTTGCAACTTCATTAATTAATTTGATAATTCCTTTTGCTCTAACATATCCGGGAGCACTTTTCGCCCCAAAGATAAATGTAGTTGGGACTAAGTCTTTTAACTTGCCCTCTTTTATTTCAAAATAAAGCTCTAAAATGCAAAGAATTTTAAGCAACTGTCGTTTGTACTCGTGCAACCTTTTAATTTGAATATCATATATTGTGTCTTCATCAATTTCAGTATTTTCATAAATCTTTATATGATTTGCAAGTTGCTTTTTCTTTTGATGCTTTATACTTATAAATTCATCTATTACGCCATCATCATCTGCGTATTTTTCAAGTTGCTTTAGTTTGTCAAGGTCCACTATCCAATCATCACTACCTAAAAGCCTGGTGATAAGTTGTGATAATTCAGGATTGCACAAAGCAAGCCAGCGCCTTTGAGTTATGCCGTTTGTTTTATTTTGGAACTTATTCTCATAATATTTGTACCAATCCGACAAAACAGTTTGCTTTAAAATATCTGTATGAAGTTGTGCGACACCATTGATGTAGGAGCAAACAAATGTTGCAAGATATGCCATATGAACTTCTTTATCCTTGTTTTGAATGATTAGCATTTTACTTTGAACACTTTGTGGCACACCTAGCTTTTTGAGCTCATTTTTTAAGCTATTATTTAACTTTATAATTATTTGTGCAATGTCTGGTGTTGCTGATTTTATAAGCTTCATATCCCACTTTTCAAGTGCCTCTTGCATTATCGTGTGGTTTGTATAATTAAATACTTTTTTTGAAAGGCTCAGAGCTTTTTCATACTCCATATTTTCATTTTGCATCATAAGCCTTATAAATTCAGGAATAGCAATTACGGGGTGCGTGTCATTTAATTGAATTGTAACAAAACTTGCAAAATCATCAAAATTATTGCCGTGGTTTATTTTATATTTTTTTATAATATCTTGCAAAGAAGCACTAGTGAAAAAATACTGTTGCCTGAACCTTAGCACTTTTCCGCTATATGCGCTATCATTTGGATAAAGCACCCTTGAGATGTTTTCTGCAACATTTTTATCTTTAAGTGATTTTGTGTATTGTTGATTGTTAAATCTCTCAAAATCAAAAGCTTCAATCGGTTCGCACTGCCAAAGCCTTAGCGTTCCTATGTTATCAGTATTGTATCCAATTATTGGCATATCATACGGAACAGCTTTTACACTAAGACCTTTGAAGTCGACCATTACACAATCATCTTCACATCTAATAGACCAAGGGTCACCAAATTTTGACCAGTCGTCTACCAATTCTTTTTGAAATCCGTTCTCAATCTCTTGCTTAAACAAACCGTATTTATACCTAATTCCGTATCCATTTAATGGCAAGTTAAGTGTTGCTGCGCTCTCTAAAAAACAGGCTGCAAGTCTGCCAAGCCCCCCATTTCCGAGTGCTGCGTCTTCAACATCTTCAAGCATACTAAGTGATAATCCTAATTCACCCAGTTGTTTTTCAACTTCCCAAGTCATACCAAGGGACAACAAGTTGTTGTATATTGCACGACCCATTAAAAATTCAGCTGAAAAATAATAGGCACATTTTGAGCCTTGGTGCTTTGCCTTGCTGTCGTTCCAGTTATCTGAAATCTTTGCCATAACAGACTTTGAAATAGCATTATGAAGTTCGTTTCCATTTAAATCTTCAATTCCTTTGCCATATTCACTTTTTGAAAAGACTCCTGCTTGCTCTATGATATTCACTTTACATCATCCTTTCAAACTCTTTTGTAGATCTTCATACACCTGTTTATTTTTTTTGCAAGCGTGTTACTCATACTTCCCCTTGCAGCACGCCATTTCCAATTATCCCCCACTGTTGATGGTATGTTCATTCTAGCTTTGCTGTCTAGCCCTTGCAAGTCCTGCATTGTAACTATAACGGTATTCGCAACACTTGCCCAAGCGCCTTTCATCATTCCCCAATTATAGCCCTCATCCTGATTTAGCCTTAGATAATCTATTGCAAATTTAACATCTTGTTTTTTTGCAGTTTGCATCCATCCAATTATCGTGTCATTATCGTGTGTTCCTGTATAAACCACAGTGTTCTTAGGATAATTGTGGGGCAAATAATCGCTATCCTCTCTAGAATCAAAAGCAAACTGCAGCACCTTCATACCAGGAAAACCAGTTCTTTTAAGCAACCTGTGTACAGACGGAGTTAAAAATCCTAAATCCTCAGCAATAATATTAAGACTGCCAAGCTCTTTTTTTACGCTGTTAAAAAACTCAATTCCAGGCCCCTTAACCCAAACGCCTTTTCTTGCAGTTTTAGCATTTGCGTCAATAGTATAATACGAATCAAAGCCTCTGAAATGGTCAATACGAGTTATGTCATAAATTTCGCTTACATATTTTAGCCGTTTTATCCACCAAGCGTAGTCGTCTTCTTTCATTTTGTTCCAGTCATAAATAGGATTCCCCCAAAGTTGACCGTCTTTTGAAAATGAGTCTGGTGGACAACCAGAAACATAGGTCGGTTCATTATCTTCGTTTAGCAAAAAAAGCTCAGGATTTACCCAAACATCTACGCTGTCGCTTGCAACATAAATAGGTATATCTCCAATAATTTGTATTCCATTTTTGTTTGCATATTCTTTTAGCTTGTGCCACTGTGAGAAAAAAAGATATTGAATTACTTTATAAAACATAACATCATCGCTATTTTTGCTCTTAAAATCTTTAATAGCTTTTTCATCTCTGAATTTTAGCTCATCATCCCACTTACTCCATATTTTACCCGTTTGAGTTTTTATAGACATAAACAAAGCATAATCACAAAGCCAATAGCTCTCTCTCTTGCAAAACTGTTCAAAATCATCCGGCACGGACTTTATAAAACGCTTATATGCCTTTTTTAATACATCGAATCTGTTGTCATACATTCGTTTATAATCCACCGATGTGCTATAATCACCCCAGTTTATGCTACTGCACTCTTCTTTTTTTAGCAGTCCCTCATCAATTAAAAAATCCAAATCAATAAAATATGGATTTCCCGCATAGCTTGAAAAAGTCTGATATGGAGAGTCCCCAAATCCTGTAGGACAAATAGGTAAGATTTGCCAATATGTTTGTCCTGACTTCTTCAAAAAGTCTACAAAATTATATGCCTCTTGCCCTAATGTTCCTATTCCATAATTTGATGGCAATGAAGATATGTGCATTAAAATTCCACTAGCTCTCATATGTCAAAACCCCTTAGTCACATATAACATTTTGCGTGTCTTTATCAAAAATATGAATTTTTTCAGTATTTATTGCAAGTGACACATTAGAGTTTAGCTTTATATTAGGATTTGATGGCACCTTTGCCACGATTTTGTTGCCATCTATTTCGCCATAAAGGTTAAGCTCTGAACCCATCATTTCTACTATATTTGTAAAAAGCTCTATCTTGTTACTTTCATCTTCCTTAAAATAAAATTTCTCACTATGAAAATTTTCAGGACGAATTCCAATAACAACATCCTTATCAATATATTCTTTAAGTGGGTCGCACATTCTTTCCAAAAGCGGGATTTTATAATCAGAAAAGCTTGCATAGAGCTTGCCATCCGCTGCAATGATTTTTGCGTTTATAAAATTCATTTGTGGCGAACCTATAAAACCCGCAACAAACATATTACAAGGGTGATTGTATAAATTTTGTGGTGTATCAATTTGATTTACAATTCCATCTTTTAACACAACTATTCTGTCCGCCATTGTCATTGCTTCTGTTTGGTCGTGTGTAACATAAATAAATGTAGCTTGCAAATCGTTATGAAGCTGTGTGATTTGACTCCTCATTTCCGTTCGCAGTTTTGCGTCCAAATTTGACAACGGCTCATCTAGCAAAAACACAGACGGCTCACGCACCATAGCACGGCCAAGGGCAACTCTTTGACGCTGACCACCTGATAACGCTTTTGGCTTTCTTTTAAGATATTTTTCAATATCCAAAATTTTTGCAACTTGTGTTACTTTTCGGTCGATATCTTCTTTAGGCATTTTACGAAGAGAAAGACCAAAAGCCATATTTTTATAAACCGTCATATGTGGATACAATGCATAGCTTTGAAACACCATAGCGATATCTCTATCCTTTGGTGCAACATCATTTACACGCTTATCAGCTATAAACAAATCGCCACTTGTAACCTCTTCTAGTCCCGCTATCATTCGCAATATTGTTGATTTACCGCAGCCCGATGGACCTACAAGTATTATAAATTCTCTGTCCTTTATTTCTAAATCAAGTCCCGGTATAACATTGTTTACACCGTCATAAGATTTTACAACATTTTTAAAAGTAATAGTTGCCATAGTATAGCTCCTTTTTCACTTTATTTACATAACGATTATCCCTTAACTGCTCCCGCTACAACACCTTTTATAATATGTTTTTGACAGGTTATATAAAAAACAACTATCGGAATTATCGCAATTACAAGCATAGCCATAAATCCACCCCAGTTAATTGAGCCATATGCGCCCTGCATAGTTAACTGAATTGCAACGGGCATTGTTTTGTCCGCACCAAGCACCAAATATGGTAGCAAAAAGTCATTCCAAATCCACATTGTGTTCAAAATTGCAACTGTAATTGCTGTGGGCTTTAGTATCGGAAAAACAACGAGAAAAAACGACTGCAACGGACTGCACCCATCTATCATTGCCGCTTCTTCAACCTCTATTGGAACACTTTTAATAAAACCGCTAAGCATAAAAACAGATAGCCCCGAGCCAAATCCTAAGTACACCAAAATTATTCCAACGGGGTTATTTAAATGTAGCTGAAAAACAGTGTATGTCATTGTATACATAACCATTTGAAAAGGAACAATCATACTAAATATAAAAAGAGTATAAAGTATCCTTGTGCCCTTTGTTTTTACCCTAGTTACATACCACGCCGTCATAGAACAGCACACAACAATAACAACTACCGATGACACCGTAATAAAAAGCGACAAACCAAAAGCTTTTAACAGACCTGCCGTTTTTATTCCATAAATATAGTTTTCAAGCCCTACAAAAGTTTCCTGTGTCGGAAGCTCAAACGGACTACCAACTATGCTAAATTTTGTTTTAAAGGAATTTAAAAACACGACAAAAATAGGCACTAAAAAAGCTATCGCAAGTGCTGATAAAAATAAAAATATAAAGCTATTAACAATCTTTTTTCTTGCAGTCATCAATGCTCAACCTCCTTGCGTCTTGTACCCCATAGTTGCACAAAAGCAATAACTGCAACTATTATAAAAAATACTACCGCCTTTGCTTGTCCTATTCCCTGCCAACCAATCCTGCCATAAAAATTATTATATATATCAAGTGCTACCATTGCCGTTTGTTTGCCTGGAGCACCCTTTGTCAATGCTAAGTTTTGGTCAAAAAGCTTAAAACTATTTGTTATAGTTAAAAACATACAAATCGTTATAGATGGCATAACCATTGGAATTGTTATATGACGAAGAATTTGAAAATTGTTTGCACCATCAATTGAGGCAGCCTCGTTTAAATCCGTTGGTATATTTTGCAAGCCTGCAATATAAATTATCATCATATATCCAATCATTTGCCAGTTCATTAAAATTACAAGTCCCCAAAAACCGTATTTTGCTGCAAAAGTTATGTCTACGCCGTACTTATTTAAAACACCATTTATCAGCAAGTTCCAAATATATCCCAAAACTATTCCGCCAATCAAATTAGGCATAAAAAAGATTGAACGAAACAAATTTGTTCCCTTAATTGCTTTTGTCAAAAGCATTGCAAGGAAAAACGCAAAAATGTTAATTGTAAGCACTGATACAACTGTGAATTTTGTTGTAAACCACAAAGCATTTAAAAAATCCTTATCTGAAAAAGCCTGTATATAATTATCAAATCCTACGAATTTTGCATTTTCAACTGTTGTAAATTTTGTAAAAGACAAATAAATCCCCATTGCAAAAGGATATAAAAACGCAACTACAAATGCTATAAGGGTAGGTAATGCAAAAACTGGAAAATACTTTCTTATATTTTTTTGCATTCTTTTTCTCCCCTTTCTTTTTCATATTTGAAATTTTTATTGCAAAAATGCCACCCTGCTCAAATGAGCAGAGTGGCAAAGTCCAAGCTAGTTCTTAATCGCTATTTTTGAGCTGCCCACTCAGATGCCCACTCATCTATTACAAGTTTATTAACTTCTGACCATTGCTTTGTACCCTGTGCATATTGAAGTAATGCTGCACCAAAATCATTTTTGAAGTTTTGGCTCGGGAACAAAGTAAAGTTCCACGGAACTGTTTTTATATCATCTTTTTCCATCCATTTAATAATTTCTTGTGCGAGTGGATCTTTTGGTTTTTCGTTATCCTTAAATGTGTCAAAAGGTGCGATAAATCCAAGTGAATTTGTTACATAATCTTTACCCTTATCGCTTGAGAATAACCAATACAAGAAATCCGCTGCGGCTTTTTGCTCTTCCTGTGATGCCTTAGAATTTATACAGAAGAAATTTTCTGTTCCTATACAAAGACCTTGTTTTTCCTCGCCGTCCATACCTGTATAAATTGGAAGATATTTAATATCTGTAGCTTTTACTATATTGCCATCAACATCGCTAATTTGACCCCACGCCCAGTTACCATTTTGAACCATTGCACACTTACCAAGGGCAAACTCTGCCATTGATTCGTCAACGATTTTTGTTCCAAGCAATTTTGGCTCTACGGTTGAATTGTTTATATAAAGGTCAAATATATTTTTATAGTTGTCGCCATATTTAAAGTCGATCTTCTTAACAGCGTCGCTTGTCAAATCAACCTTGTTATTATTAAATTCATAATAAATAGGAACATTGGCAAGGTGAGTCTGCCATCTCCAATCATCACCTGATTTTAGTGATGTTGCTGCAAATGTGCCATCTATTCCAAGTGCATCTTTATTTTTTTGCATATCCTCTGCGACAGCTTTTAGTGTTGCAAAGTTATTTATTTGCTCCATCGAAGTAACTTCTGTGCCTTTATTTTCAAGCTTAAAGTACTTTTGCATAATAGCATCATTATAAATAATTCCATATCCTTCTACAACATAAGGAATTCCCCAAACACCGTCACTTGTCGATACTGCAAGTGATTTATCTGTTAAATGGCTATACAATTCTGTTTTGCTCAAATCTGCGCAATAGTCTTTCCAGTTTGTATAACCAACAGGGCCGTTGATTTGGAATATTGTTGGTGCTTCGTTTGTCGACATTTTAGCAGCAAGTTGGGATTCATATGTTCCCTCTGCAGCTGTTTCAATAACTATTTTTATACCTGTTTCTTTTTCGTATTCTTTTGCTATTTCATTGTATTTTGAAGCAATTTCTGGTTTAAAGTTTAAAAAACGAACTGTTGTCTGTGTCTTTTTATTACACCCTGCAAATAAACCAAGAATAATCGAAAATGAAATTAGTATTGCTGACAGCCTTTTTATAGTCTTCATAATAAATTCTTCCTTCCTTTTAAAGCAGAGATTTTAATCTGTAAAACCCCTGATTTATTTTCTGGTTTAGTTTACTCTATTGTGCTTTGTCTTTTCTATTATCTGCTTTATAAGTCAAAATTAAACACTGGAAAACACCTTCCTACCTTTTTAAGATTATAAATTGATATAAAATCTAAAAAACTATGATATGGGTGTGAATTATTTGACATTTAAAAACAAATCACAAGCTGATTGTTTCGTTTTACAGCAAACAGCAATAAGCTACATTTTTACTATATGCAATATTTAACTGTTAAACTTTATTCCAACCCTCCTTTTCCAAAATACACTTACAATGGTAATTATATCACAATATAAACATAAAATAAAGCTTTGGTTGAGTTTTTTTGTGTTTTTTCGTCTAT
>JAAYPE010000016.1 GCA_012519975.1 Clostridiales bacterium | reverse complement strand
GAAGACGAAGATAAATATATGGAGTATGCTCCCCTTGAATACATAAGTGATGAGGCAAAAGGAGTAGATAATAGTGATAGAGATTCTAGAGATGTTGAGAATGGTCAAAAACTATATCCAGAAAAAGAAGAAGAATATCAAGAGGAAATTCAAGAGAAAAATGAGAATGAAAACGATGAATACATTGGCGGATATGATGGAGATGATTCTGAAGAAAGCATAGCAGATTTAAGAGTTAATATTGAGGAATTCTACTCGGAAGATGACGAGGATGTTATTACCCTTAAAAACTTCTTCAATGAGAGTGACAATAAGTAGCATTAGGAGTTGAATAAATGACGGGGGCAATGACCGTTGCTATATCTGTTTTGTTAGTGGTAATAGACCAAGCAATTAAATTTATAGTAAATGAAAGGCTTTATCCAATAGGCTCGATTGATTTTATACCTGGAGTTTTACGATTTAGATATGTTGAAAACACAGGTGCAGCCTTTGGAATACTTCAAGAAAAAACAATATTTTTAATTGTTATGACAGTAATTGTTATGGCAATAGGATTTTATATCCTGTTTTCGCAAAAACTTCAATGCAAATTTCAATATATTGGTGTGTCTTTGATTTTGTCAGGTGGTGTTGGCAATTTGATTGATAGAATAGTTAGGCGATATGTCATTGACTATATTGAGCTTACTTTTATTGATTTTGCCGTTTTTAATTTTGCTGATTGTCTTATAACAATCGGTGCATTTTTAGTAATTATTAGCCTGATAAAAGAACTTATTCAAGAAACAAAAAGCAAAAAAAATCAGGAGAAAAAAGATGCCTGAAATGTTGTTTTTTACCATAACTCAAGAGTTTGATAATGAGCGTATTGATAAGGTTATTTCCCAAGTTTTTGAAGATATTAGCCGTAGCACAGCACAAAAGATTATAGAGCAAAATAATGTAATGGTAGATGGGAAAATTGTAAACAAAAAATACAAAGTTAATTTAGGTGAAAAAATAGAATTAACACCCCCAAAATTGCAAGAAATAAAAGTAGAGCCTCAGCAAATTGAGTTGGATATAATTTATGAGGACGATGATTTGCTCGTTGTAAATAAACCCAAAGGAATGGTTGTACATCCAGCTGTTGGAAATTTAGATAACACCTTAGTTAATGCTTTGCTTTTTCATTGTGGCGGTAAATTATCAGATATAAATGGCAGTGTTCGACCAGGAATATTGCATAGAATCGACAAGGATACAAGTGGTTTGCTTATAGTTGCAAAAAATAACGAGTCACATATAGAGCTTGCAAAGCAGATAAAAGAACATTCTTTTACCAGAGAATATAGGACAGTTGTTCACGGCAATATCAAGGTGGATAGCGGAACAATTAATGAGCCGATAGGAAGAAGTAAAAAAGATAGGAAAAAGATGACCGTAACTACAGAAAACTCAAAAAATGCAATAACACATTATGAAGTAATAGAGAGATTTTGTGACTATACTTATTTAAAAGTAATGCTAGAAACAGGGAGAACACATCAGATTAGAGTGCATATGGCAAAAAGAGGAAATCCAGTTGCAGGTGATATTGTTTATGGGCAAAAAAATACGCCAAAGTATCTTAATGGCCAGTGTTTGCACGCAATGCGAATTGGATTTGTTCACCCAAAAACACACGAGTACCTTGAGTTTTCAAGTGAGTTGCCAGAGTACTTTAGCAGTTTTTTAAACAAACTTAAAGGAAAATAATTTTAATTAATTATTTATATATTTAATTAATTTAAATATGATTATGACAATTTTTCTGTTTTTTAGGAGGAACTATGGATTTGGATTTAAAGAGGCAGTTGCAAATCAATGCCTGTAAGGTAAGAATGGGAGTAGTAGAGGGTACATTTTGTGCTCAGTCAGGGCATCCGGGCGGGTCGCTTTCAATTACAGATATTTTAACATATCTCTATTTTGTTGAAATGAATGTAAATCCGAAAGAACCACAATGGGAAGACAGAGACAGATTTGTCCTATCTAAAGGTCATACAGCACCAGCTCTTTATAGCGTGCTTGCACTTCGTGGCTTTTTTCCTTTTGATGAGATTAAAACATTGCGCAAAAGCAATTCGATGCTGCAAGGGCATCCAAGTATGCGTATGACTCCAGGTATTGATATGAGTACAGGGTCGCTAGGCCAAGGAATTTCTGCAGCTGTTGGAATGGCTTTGGGAGCGAAAATCTCAAAAAAAGATTACAGAGTGTATACAGCTCTTGGTGACGGCGAAATTCAAGAGGGACAAGTTTGGGAGGCTGCTATGTTTGCATCAGCTAAAAAGCTTGACAATCTTGTAGCAATTATTGACAATAACAATCTTCAAATTGATGGCACATTAGAAGAGGTAAATTCTCCTTATCCAATTCCTGAAAAATTTGAGTCATTTGGTTGGAATGTAATCAATATTGATGGTCATAATTTTGATGATATTGATTTTGCTTTTAAAAAGGCGAAAGAAAGTAAAGGCAAACCCACAGCAATTATTTGTAAAAGTGTAAAAGGAAAAGGCGTTTCTTTTATGGAGAATAATGCTTCGTGGCACGGTAAGGCAACAAATGAAGAGGAATATAATCAGGCGATGAATGAGCTTAAACAAACACTTTCAGAGTTGGAGGCAGAATAATGGCAGATATAATAAAAGCGTCAACTCGAGACGGTTATGGAAATGCTTTGCTTGAGCTTGGCAAAACAGATGAAAAAGTAATAGTAATGGATGCTGATTTGGCTGGAGCTACTAAGACGGGCGTCTTTAAAAAAGCTTTTCCGGAGAAGTTTTTTAATGCAGGAATTGCAGAAAGCAATCTTATGGGCGTTGCAGCAGGACTTTCACTTTCGGGCTACACTGTGTTTGCAAGCACTTTTGCAATGTTTGCAGCGGGCAGAGCTTTCGAGCAGGTTAGAAATTCGATAGGCTATCCAAAGCTTAATGTTAAAATTGCGGCAACACACGCAGGAATATCCGTAGGCGAGGACGGTGCAAGTCACCAGTGCTGTGAGGATATTGCGTTGATGAGAACAATTCCAGAAATGGTAATAATAAACCCAGCTGACGATGTTGAGGCAAAGGCTGCGACAATTGCAGCTTCAAAATATGAGGGACCTGTTTATTTGCGATTTGGCAGACTTGCAGTTCCGAGAATTTTTGAGGAAGAGTCTTATAATTTTGAATGGGGAAAAGGAAAAAAGCTTAAAGATGGAACAGATGTAACAATCGTTGCGACTGGACTTATGGTTCACGAGGCTTTAAAAGCTGCAGAAAGATTAGAGGTAGAGGGTATTTCTGCAAGGGTGATAAATATTCACACTATTAAACCTTTGGACAGGCACATAATTATGGAAGCAGCATATGAAACAGGCGCAATAGTAACGGCAGAAGAGCATAATGTTATTGGCGGGCTTGGTGGAGCTGTTAGTGAGCTTGTTTGCGAAAACCATCCAGTACCCGTTTTAAAAGTGGGTGTAAATGATGTTTTTGGTCGTTCTGGCCCTGCGTTAGAACTTTTAGATTTGTATAATTTGAACTGCACCCATATAGCAGAAAAAGCAAAGCAAGCAGTTGCTTTTAAAATTGTACCTCAAATAAAAGAGCACGACTTAGAGTGATTTTTAAATGAGTAGTAACTTAATTGCTACTACTCATTTTTATTTTTAAATTAATGGCAAAATGTCTTGATTTTATTAATATGATGTTATATAATTACTTAGTCACATATTCATAACGGGGTGTGGCGAAGTTTGGTATCGCGCTTGGTTCGGGACCAAGAGGCCGTGGGTTCAAGTCCCGCCACTCCGACCATTGCGACCATTGACAAAACTTTAAAAATGTGTAAAATATATAGGGTAGTTTAAAATTTAATTTACAATTTTATATGCTAGTGTGGCGGAACAGGCAGACGCAAGGGACTTAAAATCCCTCGGTGGCGACACCGTACCGGTTCGAGTCCGGTCACCAGCACCAAGCACATGGTTTGTGCGCATTTTAGTGTCTTATTCTTATTGAATAAGACACTTTTTCGTTTTCAGTGCTGATATTTCGTAGCTTTTACTTTTGAAAAGATTTTGTGCATTTTTCTTTAAAGTACCTTTATTTTGCTCACTGTCTGATTTTAAATTTGCAGAATAAAACATAAAAATATATTAATATTATAAAAATAAGACATATTTTTAAATTTTAAATAAGTTAACTATTAACGATTTTAAAAGGAAATGCCAAGTCGCTTGAAAAATAATTAAAAGGTACTATAATATAAGAGTATGATGATAAAATATTTAGCTATTTTTTATGATTTAAATTAACTTTGCATCTTTAGCGTTACATAAAGATAACACAATAATAAAAAGGAGAATTATTATGGCTTATATCGAACCACAAGCAAGGCAATTAATAGTAGATGCGGGCAACAGGCTGTTTGAATTGGGACTTGTAGCACGCACTTGGGGCAATATTAGTGCAAGAGTTTCAAGAACACATTTTTTAATCACTCCTAGTGGAATACCATATGACAAATTAACTCCTGACAAAATCGTTCTTGCGAGCATTGATGACTTGGGCTACGAGGGCGAGCTTAGACCCTCTGATGAAATTGGAATTCACGCAGATGCATATAGAATACGCCCAGAGGTCAATTTTGTAATACATACACATCAAGAATATGCGTGTTTAATGTGCGCTACAGATACACCGGTTGATAATGTGCCAGAGGAATACAAGGAGATTTTGGGCGACTTTGTGCCAATTGGTGACTACGGATTGCCAGCAACTAAAAAGCTGTGTAAAGGGTTTAGAACTGCTTTTGAAAACTATCCGAACAGTAATGCGGTGATTATGAAAAATCACGGTGCCGCTTGTGCGGGAAAAGATTATGAAGACGCTTTTAAAATCGCTTTAGCTCTTGAAGAAGTTTGCAAAATAGCCGTCGAGGATAATTATTTAAAAAAGAGTAAAGCGGATAAATTTGATGAAATTGAAATGATAGATTTTTATCTAAATCTTCAAAATAGAAATCTAAAAATGCCGGATGAGATAGAGGATTTGGGAGAGAGTCAGAGAGTAGGAAACTCGTTTAAGTTGACCCTTAAAGATGGCAAAACTTATGACTGTTTGGTTGATTCAAATTTTTACAGTGAAGAAACACCAAAGGTTGCAAATATTCATAGAGAAATTTATAAATCATCAGACGCACTTTACATTTCTCATTTAACAGAGCCTAGCACCGTAGCGCTAAGCGTCGTAGGTGAAGAAATGTATCCATATCTAGATGATTTTTCACAAATTTCGGGTGCAACAATAAAGGTGAGCGAATGGGATAAATCGTATATAGAAAACTCGTCAACAGATATCGCAAAAAAACTTAAAAGAAGAAATGCGGTTTTAATAAAAGGTCTTGGAGCCATTTGCATATCAAAGAAAAAGAGCGATCTTGTTGCCACAAAAATAGTCACGGATAAGGGGTGCAGGGCAGAAATATCTGTAATTTTATTTGGAAAAGGTGAACCGATAAGTAAATTTCATAGGTATGTTATGAGGGCTGTTTATACTTTTTATTACTCAAAACAAGCAGATTGGAAAGTTAAAAACTAATTTTTAAAAAACAGATGGTAGCGGTTAACTATCACCTGTTTTTTATTTTTTTTATTTATTATTTATGGCAATTATTATCTAATAGAAAATAAAAATGTAATTGGAGAAAAAGGTCGCAGGTAAAGGATTTTGGTGAGCAAAACGCACATTGTGCAAACCAAAAATAGGCTAGCTAGTCATATTGAACAAAAACAATCAACTATTGACATAATATATATTTGATGTTATTGTTCAGTTAATGGAAATTTTACAATTTAGCAGAAAGTAGTAGCAAAAGCATAATTTTATTAGTTTTACTTAAGTGTTCTGTATATTCGTTTTTTTGGTTAATACTTGAGTAATATTTTATACTGGTTTGATTTTAAGCTAAAAGGAGATAGTGATTATGAGCAATGTCAAGAATAAAAAAACAGAAATACTTTTAGAATCGGGAACAAACGAACTTGAAATAATGGAGTTTACAATATCGGGTGAATTGTTTGGCATAAATGTTGCAAAAGTGCGTGAAATTATGATGGCACAAAAGGTAAAATCAATGCCAAACTCTCACGAGGTGGTCGAAGGCGTTTTTAAGCCAAGAGAGGAAATAATCACGGTAATTGACCTTGGCAAATATTTAAACTTGCCAGAATTTGATAGAAACGGTCACGACATTTTTATTGTCACACATTTTAACAGCTTAAACTTTGCTTTTCATGTTGAGTCCGTTGTTGGAATTGACAGGGTGTCATGGCAAGCAATAAAAAAACCAGATAAAGTTATTTATGGAGGAGAAGAAGGGGTAGCCACTGGAATTGCAGAATACCAAAACAGGCTTATTACTATTTTAGATTTTGAAAAAATCATAGCAGAAATAAGTCCAGAGTCTAGCATACAGGTTGAAAGCGTTGAAAAACTAGGTCACAGACTAGAGATAGAAAAAACGATTTTAATTGCAGAGGACTCAATGTTGCTTGCAAAACTCATTGTAGAGAGTTTGCACAAAGCAGGATATAAAAATATTGTAAAAACAGAAAACGGCCAAGAGGCGTGGGATTATCTAAGAGAGGCAAAAGAATCAGGTGACCCAATCAAAGAACATGTTGCCTGTGTAATTTCTGATATTGAAATGCCTTTAATGGATGGACACAGGCTAACAAAGCTTATTAAGGAAGACAGCGTTTTAAAAGAAATTCCTGTAATATTGTTTTCATCTTTAATAAGTGATGAATTAAGGCATAAAGGTGAGGTTCTCGGTGCAGATGAGCAAATTTCAAAACCAGAAATTGCAAATCTTGTATCAGTTATTGATAGACTAACAAAAGACCATTAATCGTTAACGAATGTTTAAGTTGTATGTGATGTTTAGGAGGTAAAAAGGATGAAATTTTTTACAAAAAGTATTACAAGAAAACTTTTAATTACAATACTCACTCCCGTTTTAATAATGTTTTTGTTAATGTACGTTTTAATCTTAAATAATGTTGAAAAAAACATGAACTCTCAAGCTGATACGATTATTAAAGAAGGTTCTGAGGGAATGTCTTGCCAAATAAATGGATTTTTTCTTGAACATTGTAGCATTGCTGAGGCAAGTGCTGCAAATGACACATTTAAAGCGTTTTTCAATGTTGTAACACCTGGAGTTAAGTTTGATGAAACATCTCAATACGGTGAAATAAAAAGGCAATTAGAAAATGTTGTTGCTTTAGATAATGAAAACATAATGTCTACTTGGATTGGAGATATAGATTCTAATCAGGTTATGTCGTCAGATGGAACAGTTACCGGTGATGATTTTAACATAACAGAGCGCGAGTGGTATGCGGATGTTATTGAGAGTCAAGGTGCAATATTATCGGAACCATATGTCGATGTGGGTACAGGTAAGGTGGTTGTAAGCCTTGTGGCACCTGTGCATAATAACAATGCTTTGGTAGGTGTTTTTGGAATTGATTTAAGCCTAGACCAGTTAAATGAAGTGATGTCAAATGCAAAGATTGGTAAGACAGGTTATTATATTTTCTTATCAAAAAATGGTACTATAATTTATAGCCCAGCACAGG
>JAAYPE010000015.1 GCA_012519975.1 Clostridiales bacterium | reverse complement strand
TTTTTGCCCTGTGCAAATTTAAATCAAATTAATTTACGGTTTATTTCATTTATATTTTTGCATTGGGCAGAGATTTTAATTTAAACTAAAATTAATGAGTTGCTATTTTTTGCCCTGTGCAAATTTAAATCAAATTAATTTACGGTTTATTTCATTTATACTTTTGCTTGCATTGGGCAGAGATTTTAATTTAAACTAAAATTAATGAGTTGCTGTTTTTTGCTCTGTGCAAATTTAAATCAATCTACGGTCTAAGTCCGCTTCCACCTTGAACGGTTATTGTTTCACCCGTAATGTATTTTCCGTCTTCAGACGAGAGGAAGATACAAAGCCTGCCGATATCCTTTTCCGCATCTGCAAATCTACCCATAGGAATACCTTGAATTGTTTTTTCATAAAGCTCTGGGTAGTTTTCGCGCCAATTTTCAAGACTTTCGGTCATTGCTAAAGGACAAATTACATTAACATTTATTCCAAATTCACCCCACTCGGTAGCTGCAACTCTAGACATACCTCGTATGCCCTCTTTTGCCGCCGCATAGGAGGACTGACCCGGTCTGCCAGCAAGACCTGCGCCAGATGCAAAGTTGATTACAGAACCTTTTGACTCTTTTAAATGTGGGAAAGCAAATTTCATATAATTAAATGTCCCGTAAAGCCCTGTGTAAATTGCCAAATCAAAATCCTGAGTTGTGTGGTCTGCAAGCAAAATACCAGACTTTGACGCTTGTGCATTATTTATCACAACATCAATTTTTCCGAATTCTGCAATTGTTTTATTAATAACATCTTTTACATTCTCTTCTTTTCCGCTATCTGCAGTAATTGCCAAAACCTTTACACCATAGTTTTTTTCTATCTCTTCTTTTGCTTTATCTAAGGTTGATTGTGTTCACCCTGTGATTATCAAGTTTGCTCCTTCTTTTGCAAAAGCGGTGGTTATGCCAAAGCCTATGCCTTTACCTCCACCAGTGATTAAAACAACTTTACCTTCATTTTTCCCATTTTCTATTCATCCTCTCATTTACAAAACATTGTTTACTTTTTAACATTCTATCAAATTTAAAAGCGTTTGTACAGCAAAAATACCACGAAGTTTTGAAATCAATTTTTGTAATTCTTTTAAAACAATATATAAATTTTGGCAAATTGATATTGATATATTTTTTTATTATATTAAAATGTTACTTATACCAATTAAAGAGGAGAGTTAAAATGGAAATATCTTTTGACTGTATTCCGTGTTTGTTAAAGCAGGCAGTTTCTGCATCAAGAATGGCGACGAATGATAAAAACATACAAGAAAAAATCATCTTTGAATCTTTGGATATTTTATCAAAATATAATGATTATTGTTGTTCTCCAGATTTAGCACGAGACATACATAGCGCTGTAAAAAAGCATACAAAAGTTGAAGACCCGTATAATGAGATAAAACAAAGAGATATAAAGTCTGCAAAAAGTGTTTATCCTGCATTAAAAGAATTTTTAGACCAAAAGAATAACGAACTGTACTGGGCACTTAAAATATCTGCAACAGGAAATATAATTGATAGTGCGATATCAAATTTTATAGACATTAAAGGATGTGCCTTGGCGGAGGCTGAAAAAGATTTTGGCGTTTGTGATATAAAAGATTTTGAAGAAAAAATCAAAAATGCAAAAACAATATTAATTCTAGGCGATAACTCTGGAGAAACAGTGTTCGACAAGGTTTTGATTGAGAATTTAGCACCCAAAAATGTGGTTTATGCCGTAAGGGGAGAGCCGATTTTGAACGATGCTACAATGTCAGAGGCGATACAATCGGGGCTTGATGAATGTGCTACAATTATCTCTAGCGGTTGTGACTCGCCTGGAACAATTCTTGATAGATGTAACTCTGAGTTTGTAGAGTTGTTTTATAATGCTGATGTTGTTATAAGTAAAGGACAAGGGAATTTTGAGTCGTTGTCAAGCTGTGACAGGGAAGTATATTTTCTTTTGAAAGCAAAGTGTGGTATGGTAGCAGAGCTTTTGGAAGTAAATGTAAATGATTATGTTTTTAAAATGCATACAGCATAATAAAGGTGGGCGGTTGTTACACTTGCCAAAATGCTGATAGGGGTTTATATTAAATACAGTGTTTTACAAAGGTTAAGCATCGTTTTTTAAAAAAACATTAAGGAGTGAATGTAGTGCAGCAAAAAGCAAGCAAAAAATCTAGAAAATTTATTTTTATAGCGGTTGTTTTGGTTGCATTAATTTCTATTATAATATCTTTTATTTGGTGGCAGAGTGTAAAGGGCAGAGACCTTACAGTGCAAATAGATGAAAAAATAAAATATCCTAGCGTTTCACCGGTTCTTGACCTTCCACAATTTGTAACAAGCGAATTGCAAGAAAAATATGAGTATAATAACGATGTTGTAGGTTGGCTTAAAGTTTCGGGAACGGACATAAACAATGAGGTTTTGCAGTCAACAGATAATGATTATTATCTAAGACGAACAATAGATAAGAAAAACAGTGTTTGGGGTTGTTACTTTGTAGATTATAAGTGCAATGTAAAAAGCAGAGAAGAATTGAGCAGAGTCACTATAATTTATGGACATAGTTTGAATGATAATAAGGATGGCAAAAAGTTTACACAGCTTAAAAGATATAATGATATTGATTTTTGTAAGGCAAATAGTGTGATTTCTTTTTCATTACTTTATGAAGAATTAAAGTTTGAAATTTTTTCAATATCAGTGATGCCAATAGATTTTTATTATATTGAATCGGATCCAAATGATGAGAAGTTTGCACAAGTCATTTCTAAAATATATGAAACAAGCGTTCACTCACCTTCTGATGTAAAGGTAAAAAAAGATGATAAAATACTGTTTTTACAAACTTGCACATCAGATAAAAATTATAGATACATAGTTGCTGCAAAGCTGATTGAGAATTAAAAAAACTGTGTTGCCGGCTAAAACCTAATAGTTGCAACACAGTTTTTTGTTTTATAGTTTTTGATAGAGGAGACTATCTGTATGAAAAAAGTAAAGGCTAAAAACATAAAAACGCTAGATATGGTATGCATTGCACTTTTTGTTGCACTTATCACTGTTTGCTCTTGGGTTTCTATCCCGTCAACAGTTCCACTAACAATGCAAACTTTTGGAATATTTTGCGCTGTCGGTCTTTTAGGAGGCAAATCAGGGACAATAACAATAATAACCTATGTTTTATTAGGTCTTGTTGGCGCACCTGTTTTTGCAGGGTTTAAATCAGGAGTCGGAACACTTTTTGGAGCAACAGGCGGATATATAATAGGTTTTATTTTTTTAGCAATTACTTATTGGATTATAACAAGTCTTTTTGGAGAAAAAACAATCGCAATGATAATTGCAATGCTAGTCTCTTTGATTGTTTGCTATGCTTTTGGCACAGCTTGGTTTGTTTTAATGTACGCACAAAATTTTAAAGAAATGGGAGTTGTTTCGGCGATTAATATGTGTGTTGTGCCGTTTATTATCCCAGATGTTTTTAAAATTTTTCTTGCAACATTTGTTGTAAAAAAAGTGTCTCCGTATATAAAAACGCAGTGATTTTTAGTTTAATCTAGAATACAAATCCAGCACTCGATTAGCCTCTCTAAAGAATACATAGCGTTTGCAGGGCTAGTTGATGGCAAGATTTTAATATCACGATTTGTAAGGGGTTTAATGTGCTTGTTGTATAGCTTTCCGGCAGTGTTTCCATTGGCATAGATGTTTGAAATTTCGCATTGTGATAGTATTATATTCAAATCATTTGGCACAATATTTTTTATGCTACTGTCGCTAGAGCCTGTAATTTCACAGCTTTTTATAGCGTCCCAAAGGGCAATGTTATTATCCTTTAGCATTGTCTTTTTTTGCAAGGTGGTTTGTGGAAGCTCACAATTAAAAATAGCACGCAAGGTCTTCCAAAATCTGTTGTTTGGATGTCCATAGTAAAAACCGTTTTGCCTTGACTTTACAGATGGAAAAGAGCCGACTATTAAAATTTTTGAATTCAAATCAAAAACTGGTTCAAATGTATGTTCTTGTCGTAAACTACTCATAAAAAGTCCTTTCAACTAATAAAGTTTAAATATTGAGTTTTTGAAATTTAGAAATAAAATATGTGAGAAATATATAGTTTTTTTACAATTGTATTTATATGAAATATAAAAAATAAACAATTAATACTCGTTTTTATATTGACAATGCTGATAAGTCTTACTATAATTAAGCTTATAGCGATGAAATATAAATGCAGGTGATTTTACTATGATTAAAATGCTAAAACCGAAAGTTCTGGGAGCGTCTGTCATTGGTGCAGCTGTTGGGTTTACTGCAAATTATGCAGTAACTAAAATAATGTTTAAACCAAAGCAAACCATTGATTTTGCGGGAAAGCAAATAACTGTTAATGGAATTTTGCCCTCAATGCAACCTAAAGTTGCAAATTTGGTGGAGGATTCGATAAATGCAGTTCTTAAAAATCCAGATTTGCTTGCGTCTGTTCAAAAAGCATTTATAAAACCTGAAATAAAAAATGAAATTGTAGATATTATCATTAAGTTTATTTATGAAACAGCAGACAAAAAAAGCATAAATGAGCTTATTTCAATATTCCTTAAAGAAGAGCAAAAGGATGTTGTTGTAGAATACACAAAAGACCTTATTACAAAGGTTTTGATAGATAAAACAGATAAAGAATATCTTGGAAGAGTGATAACGCAAGAGGGTATAAAAATATTTAAAGAGGCTACGAACAACTCGCTTATGTCAAAAATGATGAATGAGAGAATTTTTGCCTCTATTGCAAAAGCTATAAGTGTAGCGGTTCACAAGTTTGTTGAAACAAGGGCAACACAAGTAATTCTTGATATTGTATTTAGCGAAATGGACAATGTTATGGACCTTACAGTGCCACAGTTGCTAAAAGAGCTGTCACTTGATGAGAGCGAAATGCGTAGACTTGTTGACATAATTTATGACGCAGTAGTGTTAGAAATTGTTCCCGAAGTTTTAGAGAACATTGACTTTGGCGATGCTGCAAAATCAGGAATTAACAAGATTGATTTTGAAAAAATAGATAATTTTATTAATGAAAAATTCCAAAAACTCTCCTTAAAAACGAGTGCGTTTGGAGCTATTGTATCCGGAGTTACAACGAATATTATAGCCTCAAAGGTCTTACTAAAATAAATATAATAAAAACAGCTTATTTGTATTTTTATATAATAGGCTGTTTTGCATTATTAGATTTAAATTATTGTTCAATTAATTCTCACAAGAACTAACAGAAATAGCATTAACGCAGCTTTTTTGCTGTTTAACAATAAAGGTTATTTTTTAGGGAGGAATAATTATGCAAAACAAGCTAACAAAGGGCGATTTACTCAATTTAGATGGCAGTCTTGCACAAAAAGGGTATGCAAACAGTTTGGTTCTTAAATATAATCGAGATGCGATTAAAGCGAGCAGATTTAGAATTAAAGAATGGGACTATTATTTGATAACAACGCAGGATTATGCACTTGCGTTAACAGTTGCAGACAACAGCTATATGGGTCTAATTAGTGCAAGTTTAATAGATTTCAAAGCTCGAACAGAAAAAACAAATAATTCAGTTATTTTATTCCCAATGGGCAAGCTTGAAATGCCTTCAACTTCAGATAAGGGTGATATTCACTATAAAAATAAAAAAGTAGATTTTTTGTTTCAAAGAGTTGAAGAGGGAAGAAGGCTTAAAATAAAGTTTAATAAATTTGACGGCAAGGACGACCTTATAGCGGATGTTTTATTAACCGATGAACCACAGGACTCTATGGTTATTGCAACGCCATTTAAAGAAAAGAAAACAGCCTTTTATTATAATCAAAAAATCGTTGGTATGCGTGCTAGTGGCTTTGCAAAATGCAAGGGGCGCACATATGATTTTTCAAAAGAAGAAGCCTTTGGTATGCTTGATTGGGGTCGTGGCGTTTGGACATATGACAATACTTGGTACTGGGGGGCAGGACAAGGTGTTGTAGATGGAAATGTCTTTGGATTTAATATCGGGTATGGCTTTGGAGATACTTGTGCAGCGAGTGAAAATATGCTTTTTTACAACGGCATTGCTCACAAGCTAGAGGGCGTAAGCTTTAATATCCCAAAAACGGCAGACGGCAAGGACGATTTTATGTCGCCTTGGACTTTTTCATCAACAGATGGAAGGTTTGAAATGGAGTTTGAACCTATAATCGACCGTAGTGCACTCGTTTCAATTGGTGTTATGTGTAGCGATCAACATCAAGTTTTTGGCAAGTTTACGGGTGATGTAGTATTAGATGATGGAACAAAAATTTATATACAGGACTTTTTAGCATTCGCTGAAAAGGTTCACAATAAATGGTAACAATATATTTTAGATAAAAATAACCCTGAGTGTAAAAATATACATTCAGGGTTTAGTTTACGCTATTAAAATCACCAAATAAGAAATATAAAGAATCATCATTAAAATACCTTGCCAACGGCTAAATTTTGAAAAAATGAGCGTTGGAATAACAGCGACAGACGAAATAATAAGGCAGGCAGGCAAATCAAGTGCAATGCTTTGTTGCGATACTGGAACAGGCGCTCTTGTTATAAACGAGCAAATAGGAAGTATAAGAGTTGTGTCTATGATATTTGCACCAATAATGTTGCCAATAGATAGTGAGGACTGCTTTTTTGATATAGCGGTTATTGTTGTTACAAGCTCGGGCAAGGATGTGCCGATTGCAATAATTGTAACACCAATAATACTTTCTGGAACATGCATTATAGTTGCAAGCGCACTACCATTATCAACCAGCAGGTCAGCTCCAACAACAATTCCTACTGTTCCACCAATAAATTTTAAAATATTTGTGACTACCTCTTGTTTGTTTTTTATTTTGGTTTTTTCCTCAATTATATTTTCTTTAGCGTATTTGACATTGTCATACATAAAATAAATAAAGAAAATAAACAAACATATTGAGCCAAAGAGGTTAAGCTCCCGATTTACAAAAGTAAATCCACAAAGTGCGCCAACCGCTGCAAGTAGCATAATACCCTTTGGCGCAAAGGATTGGCGTTTTATAATAGCTGACATTGCTATTATTGAGATTGCCATAATAAGTCCGGTGTTCGCAGTCACAGAGCCTACTGCATTGCCTATTGCAATGTCTGTTTTATTGTCAACCGCTGCAAAAACAGATACTAAAAGCTCAGGCAGGGTAGTTGCAAGGCTAACGATAGTAGCACCGATAATAAACTTAGGAATACCAGACACTTCGGCAATCCAGCTCGCAGCATCAACAAACAAATCTCCACCCTTGATAATCAAAACAAGTCCTAACAAAAAAGTAAAACGACAATAAATGTATTCGTTTTAAAAACCTCCCAAAATAAGTTGCAATAAAATCTAATATATTTATTATTGAATCAAAAATACAGTTAAATTCAAATTATATATAACAATTATTATACATAAAATATCAATATTATCAAGATGTTTATTATATATATCTATATGTATAGTGTTTTTTGTAATAAATTTAATAAAAAATGATAAAATTTAAATGGACTGTATTTTTTATAATATATGTGATATAATGATTTGGCGATTTTTTAAAAGTGTAAAAATATTCAAATATAATGTTTAATATAAGCGATTATATATTAGAAGGGGTTGTCCGGAGTTATGTTTTTATCCTTTTATGGTGCAGCGCGTGAAGTTACAGGAAGCTGTTTTCATCTTGAGGCTTGTGGGAAAAACATTTTAATTGATTGTGGATTAGAGCAAGGGTTTGATGTTTATGAGTCGGGAGAAATTCCAATTCCAGCATCACAAATTGACTATGTTTTTTTAACTCACGCACATATTGACCATTCAGGCAGGCTACCTCTTTTATATGCACAGGGGTTTAGGGGTGCTGTTTATGCAAGCGATGCAACATATGACTTGTGTGATATTATGCTTCGTGATAGCGCTCATATTCAAATGTTTGAGGCGGAATGGAAAAATAGAAAAAATAAAAGGGCAGGCTCGCAAGAGGTCTTGCCACTTTATGATATGGACGATGCAATAGGGATACTTAGCTGTTTTTCTGCCTTTGATTATGACGAAACTATATCTGTTTGCGATGGGGTAAAAATCAGATTTATTGATGCGGGGCATCTGCTTGGCTCTTCAAGTATTGAGATTTGGATAACAGAGGATGAGGTAGAGAAGAAGTTTGTTTTCTCGGGCGATATAGGCAACCCTAAGCAACCGCTTATTCGTGACCCTCAGTATATTAAAGAGGCAGATTATGTGATAATGGAGTCAACCTATGGCGATAGAAATCACGATGATGACGAAGGATATATAAACGCATTGGCTCAAGTTATTCAAGAAACATTGGACAGGGGTGGCAACCTTGTTATTCCGTCTTTTGCAGTTGGGCGCACACAAGAAGTTTTGTATTTTATACGCAAAATTAAGGAAGATGGGCTTGTAATAGAACACGGAGATTTTCCCGTGTATGTTGATAGTCCTTTGGCTATTGAGGCTACAAATATATATTGTGATAATTATCGCAATTATTTTGATGAGGATGCGCTCGCACTTATTGATAAGGGTATAAATCCAATCAGTTTTTCAAATCTGAAACTCTCGCTTACTAGTGATGAATCACGAATGATTAACTCTGATATGGAGCCTAAGGTTATTATTTCTGCAAGTGGAATGTGTGAGGCAGGCAGAATTAAGCACCACTTAAAACACAACCTTTGGAGAGAAGAAAGCACCGTTTTGTTTGTAGGATATCAAGCAAATGGAACGCTAGGTCGTAGTATTCTTGATGGCGCAGAAAGCGTAAAGTTGTTTGGAGAAAAAATTGAAGTAAAGGCAAGTATAAAGACTTTACAGGGGATTAGTTCTCACGCAGATTGTGACGGGCTTATAAAATGGGTAAACAATTTTGACCCACGCCCTCAACAGGTTTTTATAGTGCACGGGCAGGACGAAGTGTGCGATATCTTTGCAAAGCGTTTGCACGATGAATATGGGATAAACAGCTATGCACCATATCCTGGTGCGAAGTTTGATGTAAACAATAATAAGTTTGTTGATGAGGGTGTTAAAGAAAAGATAAAGAAAAAATTATCACCTACATCTATTCGCCCAAATTCGCCATATGGCAGACTTATAATTGCAGGGCAAAGGCTTAACACTATAATTTCTAAAAATGAGGGGCTTGCAAACAAAGAACTTGCTAAGTTTGCAGACCAGTTAAACTCCCTTTGTGAAAAATGGGATAGGTAAAAATAGATAAAAAATAAAAATAAACTATACAAAATGAGCAGGGTGTAAAAAAACACGGCAAATTTTTGTGTAGTTTTTTTATAAGAAAAAAACGGTAACTGTAGTTATATATTTAACAAATTATAAAAATATATTGATGTAAACAAAATAGAACAAAGTGAGATGTTTTGACATTAAAAAGTATCTCAAAAATTAAAACTACAAATTAAAGAAAAAAACGCATCAAAGATTGATACTATAAGGTAATTTTTAAAAAACAAGAGTTAAAATGTCGTATTTTCTGAAAAAACTTTTAACAAAGAATTTATAGTTTAGAGTTAAAAAAATAACATATCCTACAAAAAAACAACAAAAGATTGATAAAAAATAAACAAACTAAGACATCTTGAAACCACTATTTGACAATACTTTAACAAGTGTAAAGTGGCAAAAACATCGTAGTTATAAGGAAAGTGGAGAAAACATCTGTTTTTTTATGTTTCAATATTCTAGATACAAAAAATAAAATCACACAAAACACCCCCTATTGAAAACAATTTTGCTTTATGATAATATTCACTTGCTAGATAATTCTATAAGAAAAAAGAATTTGCTAGAATAAGTCTTAAATAATAGCTCATTTGTATGTTTTGTTTTTAAATTTAGTATGCAAAAACTCATAAATGAGTACGGAGAAATACTTGAGGGAGGTATTTTTTAATGGCGAAAGTTAAAACTGCAGTGCCTTTTAAAGGAACAGCAGAACAAGAAAAAAAGTTAAGAGAAATCATTATTCAAAATAAAGGTCAGAAAGGTGCATTGATGCCGATTCTACAGCAAGCACAAGAGCTTTATGGTTACTTGCCAATAGAGGTGCAAACAATTATTGCACAGGGGCTTAATGTTTCGTTGTCTGAGGTTTATGGAGTAGTAACATTTTATGCTCAATTTACTCTTAATCCAAAAGGTCAAAATCAAATTAGCGTGTGCCTTGGAACTGCTTGTTATGTTAAGGGTGCACAAAGCGTTCTTGTAAAGCTTGAAGAAGAGCTTGGAATTAGTGAGGGTGGAATAACACCAGATGGTAAATTCTCTCTTGAAGCTAATCGCTGTGTTGGTGCTTGTGGACTTGCACCAGTAATTATGATAAATGACGATGTATATGGTCAGCTTGTAGCAGACGATATTCCAGATATTATTAAAAAGTATAGATAATTTGTGTAGGGGGTGCTAAATACTATGAAATCTCTGAAAACTCTTGAAGAGCTTTCTGCTCTAAAGGCAGAGGCGCTTAAAAGTTCTAATTTAGGAGAAGACACAACAACTACACGCGTTGTTGTTGGAATGGCGACTTGTGGTATTTCTGCGGGGGCTACACCTGTTTATGAAGCAATGGTTGAACAGGTTTCAAAAAAAGCTCCTGATATTATGGTTTCAAAAACAGGATGCATAGGAATTTGCTGTATGGAGCCTATTGTTGAGGTTCACGAGCCAGGCAAAGAAAAGGTAACCTATGTTTTTATGACACCTGAAAAGGTAGAAAAAATAGTGGATCAGCACTTATTAAAAAACCAGGTGGTTGAAGAGTATACCATCGGTGCAAAAGAGTAAAGGAGAATAAGCGTATAATGAATACTGTTACATCCTTGAAGGATACAAAATTCTTTGCAAGGCAAGAGCGTGTAGCTCTTCGTAATTGCGGTATTATAAACCCTGAACTCATTGATGAGTATATTGCAAGAGACGGTTATCAGGCGCTTGGAAAAGCGCTTAAGACAATGTCTGCGCAAGAAGTTATAGATACTGTTAAAGACTCAGGACTCCGTGGCCGTGGAGGCGGTGGATTTTCAACCGGTATGAAATGGCAGTTTGCAAAAAACAGCGAAAACGATGTTAAATATGTTTGTTGTAACGCTGATGAAGGTGACCCTGGTGCATTTATGGACCGTTCTATTTTAGAGGGTGACCCACACGCACTTATTGAGGCGATGACAATTGCAGGCTATGCAATTGGAGCAAATCAAGGATATATTTATGTTCGTGCAGAGTATCCAATAGCTATAAGACGCCTTGAAATTGCAATTAAACAAGCTTGTGAATACGGGCTTTTAGGTAAAAATATTTTTGATAGTGGTTTTGACTTTGAGCTTGAGCTAAGGCTTGGCTCTGGAGCATTTGTTTGCGGTGAGGAAACAGCCCTTATGACTTCAATTGAGGGTAACAGGGGTGAACCTCGTCCTCGTCCTCCGTTCCCAGCAGTTAAGGGGCTTTTTGAAAAGCCAACAATACTTAATAATGTTGAGACTTATGCAAACATTCCTACAATAATTCTCAAGGGTGCAGACTGGTTTGCATCAAAGGGAACTCAAGGCTCAAAGGGTACAAAGGTTTTCTGCGTAGTTGGTAACATTAACAACACAGGTCTTGTTGAGGTTCCTATGGGGACTACTCTTCGTGAAGTTGTTGAAGAAATTGGTGGCGGAATTCCAAACGGCAAAAAGTTTAAAGCAGCACAAACAGGTGGTCCATCTGGCGGATGTATTCCAGCATCACTTATAGACACAAAGATTGACTATGACAACTTAACAGCGATTGGTGCTATGATGGGGTCTGGCGGTCTTATTGTTATGGATGAGGATACTTGTATGGTTGACATTGCAAAATTCTTCTTGGACTTTACCGTTGATGAATCATGCGGAAAATGTACATCTTGCCGTATAGGAACAAAAAGACTTCTTCAAATGCTTGATGATATAACACTTGGAAAATCATCTCTTGAAGATTTAGATAAAATGGAAGAACTTTGCCATTACATAAAAGACAACTCGCTTTGCGCACTTGGTCAAACAGCTCCAAACCCAGTTCTTTCAACACTCAAATATTTCCGCGAGGAGTATGAAGCTCATGTTGTTGAGAAGAGATGTCCTGCGGGTATTTGTAAGGATCTTGTAACCTTTGAAATAGTAGAAGAAAAATGTATTGGTTGCACAGCGTGCGTTAGAGTTTGCCCAGTTTTTGCAATTGATGGTAAGGTTAAATCACCTCACACCATAAGTCAAGAAAAGTGCATAA
>JAAYPE010000014.1 GCA_012519975.1 Clostridiales bacterium | reverse complement strand
ATGAAAAAGATGGCTCAATTTTATAAAGGTTTTTATCCAACTTTTAATGATGACACATTCAAAAAATTGTCTGAGGCTTTTGGGCTTGACATCAACAAACACATTAACGGATTTTCTAAGGGAATGCAAAGGCAGGCCGAGCTCATTCTTGGTATGTCTACTCATCCAGAATATTTGTTGCTAGACGAATCTTTTGACGGTCTCGACCCTGCAAAGCGTAATTTTTCACGCAAGCTTTTGCTAGAATATATGGCAGAAAAAGAAACTTCTATTATTATTTCATCCCACAATTTGCACGACCTTGCCGATTTATGTGACCATATCGGATTAATCAACGGGCAAAAAATTGTTTTGGATTGTTCTGTAAATGAAATGAGTGGTAGTCGTAGCAAGTTTAGGGTTGCTTTTGACAAAGAAATGGGAACTGATGATTTTAAATCTTTAAATTATAAACGTATAACACAAGATGGTAAATTATTTTCCCTTACATCCCTTGGAGATGCAGATGAATTTGAAGAAAAGCTTCGAGCTATGTCCCCTGTTTTAATCGAACGCTTTTCACTATCTCTTGAAGAAATATTCCTTGACGAAATGGAGGCTGGCGATTATGACATCTCTGGAATCTTCGGCTAAATCTAAAAACTATAACCCTTTTTGGGTAAACTTAAAAAACAGTATAAAGGATAATTTATCTTTTCCAATGCAAATTGTAATATTTTTGGGGCTTATGTACCCATTATCCGCTTGGGAAAATATATCCGCTCACTTGAATTCTGAAATATCCTCCGCCGTAGGCAAGGAAGTATATAACATTGCCAATGAATTTAAATACATTATTGCAAGCACAGAAACCATCTATAATTTTGCATTTTTAATCTCTTTTGATTTGCTCTTTATGGGAATAATGCTTGGGATTGCAAAATTTAGATTTATGTTTAAAAAGAATTCGGTTAATGTTTATTTTAGTCTTGGCATTACCAGAACAAAGTTATTCGTTTCTACCTATCTTGCTGGCGCACTTCAACTTTTATTATCAATTATAACTCCAATGGCTGTAGTATTTTTTATAAACCTTAAATACTTTAAATTTTCTAAAGAATTATTTTTATCAATACTTTTTCTAATCATTGGATATTTTGCAATAGCTCTTTTTGGATTTACTGTATCGTCCATTGTAGCGAGTGCAGTCGGAACTATGGCTGAAACTTTTATTTTTTCTTCGCTGTTTGTTTTACTTCCAAATATTGTTTTTGGATGTATTCAACAACTAATGTCTTTGTTTGTTCTCGGCAACGAATACGACTTAAATCATTCTTCACTAAGATATGTTTACGATTTCCCTATGCCTTCCCTCTTTGAAAAGTATAGATATCTTATTCCTGGTAATTTTTTTATCAACGATATTGCACTTTATCATATTCTAGATAAAAAAGATTCAAGTATTGGCTCTGTGTCCTATTTAAAAGAAGTTAGTAACACGAAATGGGTTACGCCAAACTTTATGCTCCCTATTGGATGGATTATTGTATCTTTAATAGGTTTTGCACTTGGCGTGTATATTCTAAACAAGCGTCGTACTGAAACTGCCGGATTTATCGGCTCTAGCAAAACGATGAATTTTATATCAACATTTATTATTTGTTTTTCTGCCTTTTGCTTGTCAACAGCAGTTTTTACAGAGTTTAGCACTTTGCTTGTGTCTACCCTAATTTCTGCTATAGCTTTTATAATTATATATTTCATTATGGAGCTTATTTTAACTCGTAAAATTAAATTTGTTGTTAAGGGTATTAGAAAATTACCCGTCCATCTTGGCGTTACTTTTGCCATTTGCTTGATTTTTTCAACTGGACTTTTTGGATACAGCACAAAAACACCTAACATTGCTGATATAAAAAAAGTGTCTGTAAATGTTCCAATCGGAAATTCTGCCGGACTAAACACACATAGCGACTCTTACAATAACGAGATTTCACTAAGAGGTTATGGTAATGTTTTAGAATCTATAACAAGCAAAGAAGATTTAGAGGTTATAACAGGCATTCACAAACAATTTATTGCAGACGGAAGATTAAATTTAATTAAAGATAAAGAAATCACCTCTGACGATGATGTTATTGACTGTGCTTTTTATATTAAATACACTCTTAAAAACGGAAAAACGCTTACCAGATATTATAACAAAACAAAAGTATCAACACTTGTGAAAACTCTTGATATTGAAAAAACTCAAAAATATGAAGAGCAAATTGACGCAATTTTCACTAAACCTATATCAAAAAAAGATAGTGAGCAAGTTGTCGCTCTAAAAACTATTATTCAAAGCGATAACTCATCAATATATATGCTCTCTAATCACCTTGATATAAAAGAGCCAGTTACACTTGATAAAAACAAGCGTTTGGAGTTTCTTGATTGTATTGCAAAAGATATAAAAAATCAAACCGTTTTTGAAAGGAACTTGCCAAACACTCAACTTATTGGTGTTATTATGTTTATGAATAATGAAATTTCTTATAAAGATGAGGGATATGAAAAAAACTTTGGCTTTGAAGAAAACAAAGTTGTAGAACCGCAAGACATTGATTTAAACAGCATCTCTTTCTCTCCTTATAATAGAGATAAGTTTTTTGTTCAAGTCACACAAGATATGAAGAATACTGTAAAGTTTATCGAGGACAATGCATTATTACAAAATTTTGATAACAGTTCAAAAATTGTATCTGCTCAGATTATTGATAAAAAAATTCTACTAGAGCTATACCCTTGGTTGTCTTCAAATTCTTATGTGTTTACAGGCGGTAAAATAACAAACAACTATAACGACCATCCAGAAGAAAATTACTCGTCTTTTAAAAATTCTTACACAACAAAGGATGTTTCGACAATTACTCAACTAGAATTAAATTCATATCATCATTACTTTGCAGTAGCAAACACCTACTTTGTTCGCTACAATCTCGATGATGGAAGTAAAGTTTTTATGCTTGTTCCAGAAAACAAACTTCCAAAGCATATTAAAGATGGGGTTGCTAAAATTAAATTAAAAGATATTAATTCTAATTAATTTTTTATGCTTTAAAAAGCGATTTATAAAAGAGGCTTATATTTTGATAAGCCTCTTTTGTTATTTTGTGTAAAATTACCTTTTGAATAAAAAATCCTATAAAATAAAGTCAAAACACACTGTTAATGGTATTGTATTTAATTTGTTATCGTGATAAAATATTCCTATTATTTTTTAAAATAATGTGAAAGGAATATTTTATATGAATATATTAAACCGCCCTGCTATAAAGTTTGAAGCTCGGAATTTCATATCTATTGATAAACGCTGGCTTTCAATCTTTTGGGCTGGAATTGTTCCATTTTTGCTAGGTGCTGGAAAATCTTATTACCGTATATCTCTAACTAAAAATAATAGCTTTTTTGACCTTGACCCTTCGATTGCTAGTTTTTCATTATCTCTATTTTTAATTACCTGCCTTGTTATACCTTTTAAGGTGGCTTTTAATGGATATAAATTAAACGCTTTGCGCAACAATACTTTTAACTCAAAATTTGTTTATGATACTGCATCTTCAAATTATGTTAAGTTTTTAATCACAGGTATAGTTCGTGATGTTATCGTATATCTATGGTCCCTACTTTTAGTTGTGCCCGGCATTATAAAAGGTCTTTCATATTCAATGACTGATTATGTTATTTTTGAAAATCCAAACCTTGACCCTAGAGAAGCAATGGATATTAGCAAAAGGATTACATACGGCTTTAGAACAGACATTTTAATTATGTATCTAAGCTTTATACCGTGGTATTTTTTTGCATCTATTACCGCTGGAATTGGCTCTATTTATGTTCTTCCATATGTTGAAACTACCGAAGCGATGTTTTATGAAAACCTAAAAAAACACGCAATCGAAAGAAATATTGTTTCGCCTAATGAATTTGGTATTTATTGAGTTTTATGATAGGAGTTTTTACCCATGGCTAATGTTTTAAGATTATTTGTAGAAAAAAAAGACGGCTTTAATATTGAGGCTGAGCATATTTTGAATGACCTTCGTGAAAACCTTGGTCTCAATTGTATTGACTCACTTAGAATAATTAACCGATACGATGTTGAGGGTCTTAGTGAACCCGATTTTGAACTTGCTTCAAAGAATGTTTTGTCAGAGCCTAATGTTGATAACATCTCTCGAACATTCGAAGCACCACAAGACGCCAAATATTTTGCAATCGAATATTTGCCAGGTCAGTATGATCAGCGTGCTGATTCTGCTGCACAGTGTATTGCACTTCTAACTCAAGGCGAACAGCCTAAAGTTGTTTGTGCAAAGATTTTTGTAATCTATGGCAATGTATCCGATGACAGTTTCGATAAAATAAAAAAATATATTATAAATCCTCTTGAATCTCGACTTGCATCTATGGATATACCAAGCTCGCTTGATATTAAAACCGATGTTCCAAAAGATGTTGAAAGGGTTTTGGGCTTTATATCTTGGAATGATGAGCAAATATCCCAGTACCATAAACAAATGGGATTTGCAATGAGTACTTTAGACCTTGCTTTTTGTCGTGATTATTTTAGAGACACAGAAAATCGTGACCCTTCAATAACTGAGCTTAAAGTTATCGACACTTACTGGTCAGACCACTGTAGGCATACAACATTTCTTACAAACCTTGATAATGTTGATATTGAAAAAGGTCCACTCTCAAAGGCAATTGAGTCTGCTTGGCTTGATTATATAGTTGCCCGTGCCGATGTTTATGGCGAGCGTAAAAAAGATATGACTCTTATGGATATGGCAACTATTGGTACAAAGGTTATTAAAAAGCGTGGGCTTGCGGATGACCTTGACGAGAGTGCAGAAATTAACGCTTGTAGTATTAATGTTGATGTAGATGTTGATGGTGAAATTCAAAAATGGCTTGTACAATTTAAAAACGAAACTCATAATCACCCTACAGAAATTGAGCCTTTTGGTGGTGCTGCTACTTGTCTTGGTGGTGCTATTCGTGACCCACTATCTGGACGAGCTTATGTTTATCAAGCAATGAGAGTCACAGGTTGTGGAAACCCGTGTACCCCTTTTGAAGACACTTTAGAAGGAAAATTGCCACAAAAAACAATAACAACAGGTGCAGCTCAAGGATATTCCTCATATGGTAACCAAATTGGCCTTGCTACTGGGCAAGTTGTAGAGCTTTATGATGAGGGTTATGTCGCAAAAAGAATGGAAATTGGTGCTGTTATCGGTGCTTCTCCAAAAGAAAATGTAAAAAGACTTGAGCCACAATCGGACGATGTAATTGTTCTTCTTGGTGGTCGCACAGGTCGTGACGGATGTGGTGGTGCCACTGGTTCCTCCAAGGCACACGATTCTTCATCTATTGAAACTTGTGGAGCTGAGGTTCAAAAAGGTAATCCACCAACTGAAAGAAAGATTCAACGACTTTTCCGCAACCCAAAAGCTGCATCATTAATAAAGAGATGTAACGACTTTGGTGCAGGTGGAGTTTGTGTAGCCATTGGCGAACTTGCTGATGGTCTTGAAATAAACCTTGATTGTGTTCCAAAAAAATATGATGGTCTTGATGGTACAGAGCTTGCTATTTCTGAATCTCAAGAAAGAATGGCTGTTGTGCTAGATAAAGCGGATGTAGACTCTTTTATAGCTCTTGCAAAAGAAGAAAATTTAGAAACAGCTATTGTAGCAAAAGTATGTGAGTCCCCTCGCCTTGTAATGACTTGGCGTGATGATAAAATTGTAGATTTAAGCAGAGAATTTTTAGATACAAACGGCGTCACACAACATGCAAATGTTAAAATTGAAGCCGTCGACAAAGATAAAAATTACAGAACTGCTGTTCCCTGCGTTCTTAAAAATAAATCAAAATCACAAGCTTTGGGCGACAACCTTGCAAGACTTGAGGTTTGCTCTCAAAAAGGTCTTGTAGAAAGATTTGACAGCAGTATTGGTGCATCAACTGTTCTTATGCCTTTTGCTGGTAAATATCAATTAACGCCTGAAGAGGCTATGTGTGCAAAAATCCCACTTCTTGAAGGCTCTACCGACACCGCTAGCGCAATGAGCTTTGGGTTTATACCTGCAATTAGCCGTTGGAGTCCTTTCCACAGTGCAGCATTTGCAGTTACAGAATCCCTTGCAAAACTTGCAAGCATAGGAGCAGACCCATTCAAGGCAAGGCTTACATTGCAAGAGTATTTTGAAAAGTTGAGCGACATCCCACAGCGTTGGGGCAAACCTACAGCAGCCCTGCTCGGAGCGCTCACTGCACAGCTTAATTTTAATGTTCCTGCAATTGGTGGAAAAGATAGTATGTCAGGCTCATTTAATGATTTAGATGTTCCTCCGACTCTTGTTTGTTTTGCAGTTACAATGACTAAAGCATCTAAAACAGTTTCTTCGATATTCAAAAAAAGCAATAGCAAAGTAGTTTTGCTTCCTTTACCTATTGATGAGCAGTCACTTTTGCCAGACTGGGACAAAACAAAAGAGCTGTTTAATAATGTTTATGAAAAAACAAGAAACGGTCAATTCCTTGCTACCTCTGTTGTAAAAGAAGGTGGTGCGGCAGCTTGCATTTGTAAGATGGCATTTGGTAATAAACAGGGCTTTAAGTTTAACGACGATGTTGATTTTGAAACTCTTTTCGCCCCACTTTCTTCATCTTTCGTTGTAGAGCTTTCTGATACTGCAAACCTTGACGGAATTGAATACATCGAGCTTGGAACAACTTGTGATTGTGAAAACTTTATAATTGATAACGAAACAATTGCAATTGATGAGCTTATTGCAAAATGGACAGGTACTCTTGAGGGCGTTTTTGCAACAAAGGCTAAAAATACACCAAAAATGAAGCAAGAAATCCCTCTCTTTAATGAAAGGTCTAATAAAGCGCCTGCTATTAAAGTTGCAAAACCAAAAGTTGTAATTCCTGCTTTTCCTGGCACTAACTGTGAAGTTGATACAGCAAGAGCATTTGAAAAAGCGGGTGCAGAAGCTGAGATAATTATTGTTAAAAACTTGAGTGCAAGTGATATTGAGCAAACAATTGAAAGGCTTGCAAACTCAATTAATAACGCACAAATCCTTATGATTCCTGGCGGATTTTCTGGCGGTGACGAGCCAGATGGCTCTGGAAAGTTTATTGCAACTACTCTTAAAAATGCAAGGATAAACGAGGCTGTAACATCCCTTTTAGAAAATCGTGATGGACTTGTACTAGGTATTTGCAACGGATTTCAAGCGTTGATAAAAACAGGACTTCTACCCTACGGCAAAATTTGTCAAACATCTCCCACCGACCCTACCCTTACATTCAACTACATTGGGCGTCACATTTCCACAATGACTTATACAAGGGTTGCAAGCGTTAAATCTCCTTGGCTTTCTGGAGTTAATGCAGGTGATATTCACAGTGTTCCTGTTTCTCACGGTGAGGGACGATTTGTAGCAAATGATGATGTTCTTAAAATGTTAATTGATAATGGTCAGGTTGCCACGCAATATGTTGACCTTGATGGTAACCCATCTGCTGATATTCGCTTTAATCCGAACGGCTCTGTTTGTGCTATTGAAGGCATTACAAGCCCTGATGGTAGAGTGTTTGGTAAAATGGGTCATAGTGAAAGATGTGGCACAAATCTTTATGGTAATGTTCCTGGCGATAAAGATCAAAAAATCTTTGAATCAGGCGTTGCTTACTTTAAATAAATGAGGTTTTTCCCTTGAAATATGTAGTAGTTTTATATGATGGAATGGCAGATTTGCCTGTGCCTGAGCTTGACGGTAAAACACCTATGATGGTTGCAAACAAACCGTTGCTTGACAGTCTTGCATCAAGGGGTGAGTTTGGGCTTGTCCAAACAATTCCAAACGGTATGTCGCCTGGTAGCGACATTGCAAATATGAGTGTTATGGGCTTTGACCCTAATAAATATTATACTGGTCGCTCCCCGCTTGAAGCTTTATCCATTGGTATAAATCTTAAAGATACAGATGTTTCGTTGAGATGCAATCTTGTTACTTTGTCAGACGATAAAAATTACGAAGATAAAACAATGATTGATTATTGTGCTGGTGATATAAAAACTAGCGAAGCATATGAGCTAATAAAATCAGTTGAAAAGCATCTTGGAAACGATGAATTTAAATTTTATAGTGGTGTTAGTTACCGTCATTGCCTAATTTGGAATAACGGTACTACTGATATTGCAAATATGACACCGCCTCACGATATTTCAGGTCGTGTAGTTAAGGATTATTTGTCAAGCAATAAAAATGCAAAACCACTTATAGATATGATGAAAAAGAGTTGCGAAATTCTTTCAAATCATCCTATTAACCTTAAAAGAATTGAAAACGGAAAAAGTCCCGCAAACTCAATTTGGCTTTGGGGTGAGGGTAAAAAACCAATGCTCCCCGCCTTTCAAGAGCTTTATGGAATGAGTGGCAGTGTTATTTCTGCTGTTGATTTGCTAAAAGGTATAGGAAAAGGTGCTAAAATGTCCACGCCTGATGTTGATGGTGTTACTGGGTACATTGATACCAATTTTGAGGGTAAAGCAATGGCAGCTCTAAAAGAACTTGAAAATGGTGCCGACTATGTTTATATTCATATTGAGGCTCCGGATGAGTGCGGTCATAGAAAAGAAATTGAAAACAAAGTGCGTTCAATTGAACTAATCGATGAGCGTGTTTTAAAGCCACTTTTAGAAGGTCTTGAGAAGTTTGAAGATTATAAAATTATGGCACTTCCAGACCATCCAACTCCGATTGTTACAGGAACTCATAGCTCTCAAAGTGTTCCATTTATGATTTTTCACAACAAAAATCAACGAATGCGTAACTCAATTTCTATTAATGAGGAAACTGCTAAAAACACGGGTATTGTTGTTTCTAGCGGTACAGAGCTTATGAAAAGATTTTTAAATAACTAACTTTATTGGAGATGAAATTTATGAATAATTATCATATAAATACAAAATGTATCCAAGGTGGATATGTAGCTAAAAACGGTGAGCCTAGAGTCGTGCCAATTGTTCAAAGCACTACTTTTAAATACGACTCAAGCAATGATATGGGCGACCTTTTTGATTTAAAAGCAAGTGGATATTTTTATACTCGTCTACAAAACCCAACAAATGATGCAGTTGCCGCAAAAATTGCAGAGCTTGAGGGTGGCGTTGCCGCTGTTTTGACTTCTTCTGGTCAAGCTGCTTCCTTTTATTCTATTTTTAATATTTGCGGTTCTGGTGACCATATTGTTTGCTCAAGTGCACTTTATGGTGGAACTTATAACCTTTTTGCCGTTACAATGAAAAAACTTGGCATTGATTTTACTTTTGTTAATCCAACAGCAACTGAAGATGAAATAAATGCTGCGTTTCAAGATAATACAAAAGCAGTTTTTACAGAATCTCTTTCAAACCCATCGCTAATTGTTTTAGACATTGAAAAGTTTGCAAAAGTTGCACACTCCAACGGCGTTCCTTTAATCGTTGACAACACCTTCCCTACCCCTGTTAATTGCAGACCCTTTGATTTTGGTGCTGATATAGTGATACATTCAACTACAAAATATATGGACGGTCACGCTACAAGTGTTGGTGGAGTTGTTGTAGATAGTGGCAATTTTGATTGGACTCAAAATGACAAGTTTCCTGGTCTTACTACTCCGGATGATTCATACCACGGCCTAACCTACGCAACAGCATTTGGTAAAGGTGCATATATAACTAAAATGGTTGTTCAATTAATGCGTGATTTGGGTGCAATTCCCTCCCCTAACAATGCATTTTTGTTAAATATCGGGCTTGAAACATTATTTTTAAGAGTTCAAAGGCATTGTGAAAACTCTCTTGCAGTTGCAAAATATCTTGAAAATCACGATAAAATCGAGTGGGTAAATCACCCAGAGCTTAAGAGCAACAAATTCTATGACCTTTCTAAAAAATATGGAGCTACAAGCGGAGTTGTTTCTTTTGGTGTTAAGGGCGGTCGTGAATCTGCCGTTAAATTTATGGATTCACTAAAGCTTGCTGCAATCGTAACCCATGTTGCTGATTGTCGCACTTGTGTATTACACCCTGCAAGTACAACACATCGTCAACTAACTGACGAGCAGCTTTTGTCTTGTGGCGTCTCTCCTGATTTGATTCGCTTTTCTGTTGGAATTGAGCATATTGACGACATAATTGCTGACATTGAACAGGCTCTTTCACAGGTGTAATTTTCTAAAACAAACTAAAGGTGATATGGTAAATCATATCACCTTTTAATATGTCTTAATCTGTATTGAATTCTTGATTTTATTGTGTTACAATTAGTTGTATTTTGTTTATCAATGAGGAATTTTGGGTGTGTTTGTATGATAGGTTTTTATAATTATTCTGTAATTTTAACATATATCGGCCTTAGCTTTTCTGTTGTTGGAATTACTCTTGCAATAAGTGGTGATTTTACATTTGCTCTGATTTGTCTTTTGGCATCAGGGTTTTGCGATATGTTTGATGGTCGCATTGCTAGGGCGATGCCTAACCGTACAGAGCTTGAAAAAAACTTTGGCATACAAATTGATTCTTTATGTGACTTAATTTGTTTTAGTGTTTTCCCTGCTATTTTTGGATATTGCCTTGGTGGAAACATTATTTTGCGTATTGTTTCTTCTGTTATGATTATTTTGGCAGCAGTTATTAGGCTGGGTTATTTTAATGTTATGGAGCAAAAAAGACAATGCGAAACACAGGAAAAAATGCACCGCTATGTCGGTCTGCCTGTTACATCAACCGCCCTTATACTCCCTGTGGTGTACCTTGCAAAGGATAAAATTGGTGAGCTGCTTTTTCCAATTTTCTTTCAATGTACTTTAATGGTTCTATCTATAATGTTTTTAGCGAAAATTGAAGTTAAAAAACCTGGGCTTGTTGGAGTTATTATTATGGCGATTGTAGGATTTGCAATTGGTTTTGATTTTTTATTTTTTAATTGATTATTATACGGAGGTTTGTCTATGAAATATAAGGACAGAGCTGGAAATATTACAATTAAATCAAGCTTTCAAGAGAAAGTTATTAACTCCGTTTATTCAAGCACCGTCGGACGGTTTGTTTTAAAAGGTGCAACAAATCCTAAGGTTTCTGATTTCTTTTCTAGTGCTTTAAATAGCAAAACATCACGAATTATTATTAACCCTTTTATTCGCTCAAATGGCATTGATATGGATGAATATGAATATAAATCTTTTGAGTCGTATAATGATTTTTTTATAAGACAAATAAAAAAGCAAAACAGACCAATTAATATGGATAAAAACGCATTTATCAGCCCGTGTGATGGCAAGGTTACAGTTTATAATATTGATAGTAATCTTTGCTTTAAAATAAAAGGTTCTTTTTATAATGTTGCAACTTTACTCAACAGCTTTAAACTTGCAGAAGAGTTTTCTGGTGGTATTTGTGTTGTGATTCGACTTAGCGTTGATAACTATCACCGATACTGCTATCTTGATAATGCTAAAAAAGGTGCAAATATTTTTATACCAGGCAAGCTTCACACTGTCAACCCTATTGCTTTTGAGCATTTTCAGATATTCAAAGAAAACAGCCGTGAATACTGCATTCTTGATACAGAAAATTTTGGCAAAGTAGTCCAGATAGAAGTTGGTGCAATGATGGTTGGCAAAATCATCAATTACCACGGGTGTAAAACCGTTGAAAAAGGAGAAGAAAAAGGTCGATTTGAGTTTGGTGGCTCTACTATAGTTTTGTTGCTTGAAAAAGATGCTGTTATACTCGATGATGATATTGTAAAAAATTCTTTTGACGATTTTGAAACCACTGTAAAAATGGGAGAAAAAATCGGAACTAGATTTATTTAAATTATAGCTTGTAACAAGGACAGAATTTCCAATATTTTTTTTTAGAAATAGGTTGATTTTTTCTATTCTTGTGTTACAATAAAACAAAAAGGAGGTACTGTCAAATGGCTTATAAAATCACTGATGCTTGTATTGCTTGTGGTTCTTGTGAACCTGAGTGTCCTGTAGATGCTATCTCAGAGGGTGATATTTACACAATCGATGCTGACACATGTATTGACTGTGGAGCATGTGCAAGTGCTTGCCCAACAGATGCTATTGAACAGGCATAAATTGTACTTATTTTTTAATGTAAAAGAGGCTGTTTTTTGACAGCCTTTTTTATATATTTGATATAATCACCAAAGGATGAGCGGTGTTTTGTTTTGAAAAATAAAAATGAATTTATAGAAAATCTTGGTAACAACATAAACATTATTTGTTCTAACTCGCATGGTTTTGGTAGTGACGCCGTCTTGCTTGCAGACTTTGCCAGTTGTAAAAGAAAAGATGTTGCCTGTGACCTTGGAACTGGTTGCGGAATTATTCCGCTTATTTGGTGTGCAAACGAGTGTGCCAAATCTATTACCGCAATTGATATTCAACTTCTTGCGACACAGCAGTTGCAAAGGTCTGTTACACTTAATAATTTAGAAAACAAAGTAAGCGTTATAAATGCTGATTTAAAAAACTTAAAAAATATAGTCCCTTTCGGGCAGTTTGATTTAGTTACAATGAATCCACCTTACAAAGCGGTTGATTCCGGTATTTTAAGCAGTGCTACTGCAGAACAAATAGCACGTCATGAAGTTATGTGCGACATAAACGATATTTGCAACACTGCCTCAAACCTTTTACGCTTCGGTGGTCGATTTTGTTTATGCAATCGACCTGAGCGACTTTGTGATGTAATTAATGCTATGAGAAAAAATGACATTGAACCAAAAAAACTTAGGTTTGTCTCAAAAAATTCAACCTGTGCGCCTTGGCTTTTTTTAATTGAAGGTAAAAAAGGTTCTAAACCTTATTTAAACATTTTGCCACAGCTTTTTATGCAAGATGAACACGGAAACGACAGCGAAGAACTTATAAAAATAATTGGTAAATACAGGGAGACTGAAAAATGAGTGGCACTTTATTTGTTGTTGGAACACCAATTGGAAATCTTGGGGACATTTCTCCTAGAGCTTTAAAAACTCTTGAAGAATGTGACTTTATTGCAGCGGAAGACACAAGAGTTACTTTAAAATTGCTAAATCATTTTGAAATAAAAAAACCTTTAATAAGCTATTTTGAGCATAATAAAACACAGCGTGGCGAGGAAATTGTTGAGAAAATTTTAAACGGTGAATCTTGCTCTTTAGTTACTGACGCTGGAATGCCTGCAATCTCTGACCCTGGGCAAGAACTCGTTGCACAATGCCACGACGCAAATATTGATGTTAAAGTTGTGCCAGGACCTTGTGCATTTGTTTCTGCTTTAGCTGTTTGCGGATTGCCTGTTAATCGATTTACATTTGAGGGTTTTTTAAGCACAAATAAACTAAGCAGAAAAGAACATTTGTCGTCAATCATTGGCGAAAAAAGAACTATGGTCTTTTATGAAGCTCCTCACAAGCTCCCCTCCACACTAAAGGATTTGTATAAAACATTGGGAGATAGACAAATTGTCATTGTTCGTGAAATTACTAAGATATATGAACAAGTAATAAGAACTACATTAGAAAAAGCAGTTGAAGATTATGAAAATGGTGACATAAAAGGTGAAATTGTTTTAATTATTGAGGGTGCACCAGCTGATTCGCAAAGCACTCCTACACTTGAAAATGCTTTAGAACTTGCAAAATCAATGGTTAATGGTGGAATGTCCGTTAACGATGCATCAAAGCTTACAGCAAAGCAAACAGGCATCAAAAAAGGCGATATTTATAAACTTTTGCAAAACTAAAATGACCTGCAAGAAATTGCAAGTCATTTTTTTATCTATTATAAAATTTAGACGTTAAAACGGAATAAAACTACATCTCCGTCTTTCATTACATATTCTTTACCCTCACTGCGTACAAGCCCTTTTTCTTTTGCTATTGCCATTGAGCCATTTTCTATTAGTTCTTTATATGTAATTACTTCTGCTCTTATAAAGCCTCTTTCGAAATCTGAGTGAATTTTGCCTGCTGCTTGAGGTGCTTTTGTGCCTTTGGTGATGGTCCACGCCCTTACCTCCTGCTTACCTGCCGTAAGGTATGATATAAGTCCTAGCAGATTATAGCTTCTTTGAATGAGCATATCAAGTCCACCTTTTTCAATTCCAAGGTCTGATAAAAACATCTCTTTTTCCTCTTTTTCGAGCGATGAAATTTGAGCCTCAAGTTCTGCGCATATTGGCAAAACCTCCGAGCCCTCAAGCTTTGCAATCTCGCTTACAGCTTTATATCTAATATTATCATTAATGTTGTTTGCAAAATCGTTCTCACTCATATTACAAGCATAAATAACAGGCTTTGAGGTTAGCAGTGCAACACTTTGCATAATTTCTTTTTCTTCGTCTGTGCAATCAACTGTTCTTGCACAAACTCCATTTTCAAGCTCTGCTTTAAGTCTTTTTAAAAACTCAACCTCAGTAGCTAGACTCTTATCCCCTTTTAGAGCTTTTGTGCTTCTGTCAATTCGTCTGTCAAGCATTTCTACATCTGATAATATCAATTCAAGGTTGATTGTTTCTATATCTCTTTGCGGGTCAATATCTCCCTCAACATGAATTATATCGTCATCCTCAAAACAGCGAACAACATGAATTATAGCATCCACTTCGCGTATATGCGATAGAAATTTGTTGCCTAATCCCTCACCTTTTGAGGCGCCTTTTACAAGCCCTGCAATGTCGACAAACTCTATTACTGCTGGTGTAATTTTATCAGGTGAATATATTTTTGTAAGCTCATCTAGCCTGTGGTCAGGTACGGCAACAACGCCTACATTTGGCTCTATCGTGCAAAAAGCATAGTTTGCTGACTGTGCCCCTGCGTTTGTAATTGCATTAAACAATGTGCTTTTGCCCACATGTGGCAAACCGACTATTCCAAGTTTCATATTATTTCCTCTTTT
>JAAYPE010000013.1 GCA_012519975.1 Clostridiales bacterium | reverse complement strand
GTTGCGGCACAGGTTCTTGCAATGTTGCCAGTGTTTTGCGGTATTTCTGGTTCGACTAAAACTATATTTAAAACAGCCATTTGTAAGTTACCTCAAATCAAGCCAAGAGTTTTTGCAAGCTTTGGCAATCCTGTCTCAAAATTCACTCCCCACAGTGCATCAGACTTAGCTTTGTCAGAGCGAATTAAACAGTCGTATATGAAGTCAACAGCAATATGAACGCTTTGGTCAAGCCCAAAACCTCTTAGAATTGCACTGAGCAAAACGCTTGAGAAAATATCGCCAGTACCGTGATAATATTGGTTAATGAAGGGAGAAAAAGAGTATTCAATTGCGCCGGTTAGCGAGTCATAGCTTGCAGCACCAAGCTCACAATCGTTAAAGCAAACTCCTGTTAAAACAACTTTTGTAGGCCCTAGTTTTGAGAGTTCTTTTAGCATTGTTTCGATTTGCTCTTGAGAATATGGCCCCTCAAAATATTCCATATCAAGCATAAAAAATGCCTCGGTAATGTTAGGAACAATTATGTCTGCCTTTTTGCAAAGGGTAGCCATCTTTTTTGCAAATGCTTTATCAAAAGTGGCATACATTTTGCCGTGGTCAGCCATCGCAGGGTCTACCAAGACGATAGTGTCAGGAGTATTAAAAGTGTCAATAAAGTCACTTACAATTTCTATTTGTTTTTGTGAGCCTAAAAAACCACTAAAAATGGCATCAAATTCAAGGCCTAAATTATCCCAATGATTTAAAAACAGAGGCATTTCATCCGTCAAATCATTGTATGTATACCCTTCAATTCCCGTATGAGAAGAAAGCAAGGCTGTTGGCATTGCAACTGCTTCGATTCCTGATAAGGATAGTATTGGTAGGGCAACGGTTAAAGAACATCGTCCAAAACCTGATATGTCGTGTATTGCAGCGGCGCGCTTTTGGGTATTCAACGGAAAAATCCTCCTCGAAAAAAACCATATATAAAATTTTAACATCATTTAGTATACCATATTTTACTATGTTTTTGCAAACGAATAATATAGAAAAAGATAGAATATATCCCTTTATTTTAGGATATAATAACTGTACCACAGAATGGAGGGATAATTGTGAATGGAAAATCATCATCTGCACTAAGGGGTGTAGGTTTAGGCCTTGCAATTGGTGGGGCTACTGCAATGTTAGGAAACGGTATGATGAGTCGCTCATCTAAACGAAAAATAAAGAAAAATGCAAATAAAGCATTTAAGACAATGACTGATTTTGTCGACAACGCACAAAACATTATTAAATAATAAGGTTCAAGGGGCTTTTTAAAAAGTCCCTTGCGTTTTTAACATATTGATAATAAAATTAATGGAAAGGAGTAATAGATATGAAAAAAACAGCTAAGATTTTTATTTTATGTGTAATGCTCTTATGTTTTACATCTTGTAATAAAGAAAAAAATAGCAAGGAGCAAACAACAGTTAGCCCGACTAAAATTTCTACTTCAAAGCAAGGTGAAAAAACCACTAAAGTTGCGCAATCCGTTGCGGTTGAACCGTCTAAAGAAAAGGTGCAAACAGGAAAAACTCTAACAGGGCGAAAGCCACTAAAAGAAATAAAAATGACAGCCCAAGACCCAAACAATAATAAAGGGCTTAGCACAAAAGGTGTTCAGTACAGTTTTGGAGTGGGCAAGGACGGAAAGCCTCATAGCACATCTGTTGAAAATCAAAAATATTTAGACTCGTTTGGTGCTTTGGCACTTGATACAAAAACAAAAGATAAAGTGATTTATTTGACCTTTGACTGTGGGTATGAAAATGGATATACAGGTAAAATTCTTGATGTTTTAAAAGAAAAGCAAGTGCCTGCAGCATTTTTTGTGACTTTGCCATATTTAAAAGAAAATTTAGGACAGCAAATGGCAGTAAGAATGATAAACGAGGGGCATATAGTTGGCAATCACTCGACAACACATCCAGTTTTCTCAACGATAAGTAGAACACAAATGGCAAACGAAATAGAAAAATGTGACAACTACCTTCGCACAAATTTTGGATATACCTCTCCATATTTTAGATTTCCAACGGGAGAATACTCAGAAAGCTCGCTGCAACTTGTAGAATCGCTAGGATATACAAGCGTGTTTTGGTCGCTTGCGTATCTTGATTATGATGTGAAAAATCAGTCCAGTTATGACAAGGCTTTTACAACAATCACATCAAGAATTCATCCGGGAGCTGTGATGCTATTGCACGCAGTGTCATCTATAAACGCAGAGGTTTTAGGTGATGTAATAGACTGGGCAAGGGAGCAGGGTTACACCTTTGTTGCATTGACTGATTATAAAGCATAACAAAAAAAGGCGACCACCTTATGGATGGTCGCTTTAAAAAACTATTTTATAACTCTTACTCTTAAAACGCCGTTAATACCACGGATTGTTTCAATAATTGAATTGTCTATATCTCCTTCGGTATCAAGGATTGTATATGCATAATCTTTCTTTGAACGATTTACCATATTATCAATGTTGATATTTGCATTTGTAAATGGAGATGTGATTTGGTTAAGAGTGTTTGGAATATTTTTGTGAATTACACAAACTCTACAAGCGGTTGTGCGAAGAAGCTCAACATCAGGAAGGTTGACTGAGTTTCGAATAGAGCCGTTCTCAAGGTAATCAATAAGCTCAAAAACTGCCATTCTAGCACAGTTATCCTCTGATTCTGGAGTAGATGCACCAAGGTGTGGAATTGCAATTACACCACTTGCACCAATTAAGTCGTCGGTTGGGAAGTCGGTTGCATACGCTGCAACTTTTCCAGTTGAAAGTGCTTCAAGAACATCTTCGCTATTTACAAGTTCACCGCGTGAGAAGTTGAGAATACGAATGCCATCTTTCATACTTGCGATAGACGCAGCATTTATAAGGTCTTTTGTTTCACTATTTAAAGGAACATGAACGCTTATATAGTCACAGTTTGAAAAAATATCTTGCAAAGAGCTTGCGTGCTTAATTGAGCGTGACAAGTTCCAAGCAGCGTCAACAGAAAGGAATGGGTCGTATCCATAAACTTCCATACCAAGACTTTTTGCACAGTTTGCAACCAAAATTCCGATAGCGCCAAGGCCGATAACACCAAGCTTTTTACCGTGAATTTCAGGGCCTGCAAATGCTGATTTGCCTTTTTCAACAAGTTTTCCTACTTCTTCACCCTCACCTTTAAGAGTTTTGCAAAAATCAATAGCAGGAATAATTTTACGAGATGTTAGAAAAAGTGCACACATAACAAGCTCTTTAACTGCGTTTGCATTAGCACCTGGAGTGTTAAAAACAACAATACCTTTTTCGCTACATTTATCTATTGGAATATTATTAACACCAGCGCCAGCTCTAGCAATTGCCAAAGTATTATCGGCAAAATCCATATCGTGCATAGAAGCGGAGCGAACCATTATAGCATCTGGATTTTCTAGTTCAGAGCCATATGTGTAAGTTTTACGATTAAAATGCTCGAGTCCTGATGGAGAAATCTTGTTAAGAGTTAAAACCTTAAACATAATAAAGACCTACCTTCTATTATTAATTAAAATTATTTTGTGTTTTCTTTTTCAAAGTTATCCATAAAGCTTACAAGAGCCTCAACACCTTCAACAGGCATAGCGTTATAAATTGATGCACGCATTCCACCAACACTACGGTGACCTTTAAGGTTGATAAGTCCAGCAGCTTCAGCCTCTTTGATGAATTTTGCATTTAGCTCATCACTATCTGTTACAAAAGGAACATTCATAAGTGAGCGGTCTTCTTTAACAACAGTGCCACGGAACATTTTGCTGTTATCGAGGAAATCATAAAGCATTTTTGCTTTTTTCTCGTTTCTTTCTTTCATAGCCTCAAGTCCACCAAGATTTTTAATCCACTCTAAAACAAGTTTGCAGATATAAATTGGGTAGCAAGGAGGAGTGTTATACAAAGAGTCGTTGTCTGCTTGAACCTTGTAGTCAAGCATTGTTGGAGTGATTTCACGAGCTTTTCCAAGCAAATCCTCACGGATAATTACAATTGTAAGACCTGCAGGAGCAACATTCTTTTGGGCTCCTCCAAATAAAACGCCAAACTTTGAAACATCAATTGGCTCTGATAGGAAGCAAGAAGAAATATCCGCAATAAGAGGAACATCGCCAGTGTCAGGTAGCTCGTTGTAAAGTGTGCCATAAATTGTGTTGTTAAGACAGATATAAAAATAATCTGCATCTTTTGTAAAATCGTCTTTATTTAGCTTTGGTATGTAAGAAAATGTTTTATCTTTTGAGGATGCAATAACATTTGCCTCGCCGTATTTGCAAGCTTCTTTATATGCTTTGTTTGCCCATTGACCAGTGATAACAAAATCTGCTTTGCCACTACCGTTCATAAAGTTTAGTGGAATAGCTGCAAATTGTGTTGAAGCACCACCTTGAAGGAATAAAACTTTGTAATTTTCAGGAATGTTCATAAGTTCACGAAGAAGATTTTCTGCGCCTTTAATTATTTCGTCATAAACTTTTGAGCGGTGAGACATTTCCATTACTGATTGACCGCTACCTTGATAATCTAGCATTTCCGCTGCAGCCTTATTAAGAACAACCTCAGGAAGCATTGAAGGTCCTGCCGAAAAATTATAAACTCTTGCCATTATTGTTTCCCCCTAAATTTTTTAAAATTTTCGACTTGTTTTTTCAAGTCTTTTTTTATCTTGATGCTATTATAATACTCATTATATGTAAAAGTCAATGAATTGTTAAAAGAATAACAAAGAATTTAAATAATTCTTCGAAACAACCAAAGATATAGTTAAAAAAATAACAAAGCTTTAGTGATAAGCTACAATGCAAAAATTCAAATTGTAATAAAGCGGGTTTTGATTCATATATTTTTATAAGCAGATTAAAAAAGGGGGGTTGACAATGGATGAAAAAAAGAATAGATAAAAAGATAATGTACAGCAGATATTTGGCGTGTTTTTTATGTGTGCCAACGCTAATGTCAATGTTTTTGAAGTGGCTTAAAATTGTGCCGATAGATAATTTAAAACATACGCTTGTGTTTTTAGGCTTTTTAGAGTCTGATTACACTTTATTTGAACTTTACGATTTTTCAAAAAACTATGGAAATTATATCGGTGTGAGTATAAAAAGCTTGATAATTACAATGGGATTTATAGAGATTTTTAGTTTTGTATCTATATTAGTATTATTTTTCTTCTTAATTATAGAAAAAAATAAAGGGATAAAAATTATGGGAATAGTGTCTTTTGTTTTAAGCTCTACAATGTTTTTTGCATTTACAAGCTCTGTGCATATGCTAAACTCAAGTGTAGCAGAAAAGGTAGACAGCCAGTGTGTGCAAATTGCTAGGGCAACGCCGTGGCCATATATTATGCTTGTTTGCTCTGCTTTTTTGCTTTTTGCTTGTGTGTTTTTATCAGCAAACAGTATAGATTATGTAAAAGATGATGAATTGTAATTGCGTAAAAAAATCCCTGAGCCTGTTTAAAAGGTTCAGGGATAAATTTATTTTTATTATTGATTTACGGCTATATTTTTTCCGCCAAGTGTGATTAGGCTCAAACATTTTGTTGGACAACCTTCAATGCAAATTCCACAGCCTGTGCATTTTTCAGGGTCAACATGAGCGACATTATTTTCAATTGTAATAGCGTCAAACTCACAAGCTTTAACACATTTTGTACAGCCAATACAACCAACCTTGCATTCCTTACGAGTTAAAGCACCTCTATTTTTGTTTTTGCAAAAAACTGACGCTTTAGTTTCATAAAGAGGAACAAGTTCAATAAGATTTTTTGGACAAGTATTAATACAAACTTTACAAGCCCTACAAGCAAGCGGATTTACAACTGCAATACCGTCACAAAGATTAATAGCATCGTAAGGACAAGCGTGTGCACAATCACCAAACCCCAAACAACCATAGTTGCAAGCCTTAGGACCTTCAAAAAGCTGAGCGGCACTTTTACAAGTTTGCACGCCTACATAGTTTAGAATAGTGTCACAGTTTGCCTTTGTGCCGTGGCACATAACCACAGCAGATTTAGGCACAATGTTTCCGGCAGCAACGCCTAAAACAGTTGCAATTTGCTCTACCACATCGTTTCCACCGGGGGCACAAAGTGCGGTGTCGGTAGTTTTGCCTTTTGAGAGTGCATCAGCATATCCAGCACAGCCAGAAAACCCACAAGCACCACAGTTAGCGCCGGGAAGAACTTCGTTAATAGCTTCCGCTTTTTCGTCAATTGGCACTGCCATAACAATTGATGCAATTGCAAGACCAACACCAAGGACAATACCAATAGTGGAAACGATTATCGTAGCCAAAAAAATTGAAGACATTTTATGTTTCCACCTTTCTTATGCAAAAATTCCGTCAACAACACCTGTAAATCCAAGGAAAGAAACGGCTACAAGTGACGCTGCAACGAGTGTGATAGGAAGTCCTCTAAGAGATTTTGGAACATCGCTTGTTTCCATTCTCTCACGAACTCCTGCGAACATAACCATAGCAAGCATAAATCCAAGTCCTGCTCCAAGTGAGTTTACAAGGGATTGTGAAAATGTAAAGCTCTTGTCAATATTAAGAACAACAACACCTAGAACTGCACAGTTTGTTGTTATTAAAGGAAGATAAATTCCGAGTGAATTGTAAAGAGCAGGCATATATTTTTTTAGTATGATTTCAACAAGCTGAACAAGAGCTGCAATAACAAGTATAAAAACGATTGTTTGTAGGTATTCTAAATCGTTTTTTACCAATAAATATGTATTGATTGGCCAAGTTACAGCAGATGAAAGAAGCATAACAAAGATAACCGCAGCACTCATACCCGCCGCTGTTTCAAGCTTTTTTGAAACACCTAAAAAGGGGCAAATTCCAAGAAACTTTGACAAAACAAAGTTGTCTGTAAGAATTGCAGTAAGAAGAATTGTTAAAAACATTTTCATTGCGCACTTGCCTCCTCATCGCTTATTTTAACGGCACAAGCAGATGCCATAGGGCAACCCTCGCATCCGTTAAGAGTAGCTTTTGGTTTGCCGTTATTTTCGGCAATTTTATTTGCAAGAGCAATAAGCATACCAAAAACAAAGAAACCACCAGGAGCGAGTATAAATATAAGAATTGGCTCAAGACCAATAGCCGCGAGTTGCTCTGTAATATCAATCGAAAATCCTTTTCCAAGCACCTTTATAGTTAAAGCACCTGCACCGAAAAACTCACGAATAGCAGCCATAAGAGCTAAAGCAAATGTAAATCCAATACCCATTCCAAGACCATCAATAGCAGAAGGGATGACGCTGTTTTTGCTTGCAAAAGCCTCAGCACGGCCAAGGATAATGCAGTTAACGACAATCAAAGGTAGAAAAATTCCAAGCGATTCATCAAGAGCTGGGGCAAACGCTTTAACAAACATCTGAACCAGTGAAACAAAAGCTGCAATAACAACAACAAAACAAGGAATTCTAACCTTTGATGGAATAACTTTGCGAAGGGCAGAGATAGCTACATTTGAGCAAATAAGAACAATAGTTGCTGCAATACCCATACCCAAAGCGTTTTCAACGGATGTAGAAACTGCAAGTGTAGGACAAGTACCAAGAACAAGACGAAGAACGGGGTTTTCAATAATAAAACCTTTGGTGAGCTCTTGCCTTAGAGATTTTTTCTCAGCCATTAATTTCCGCCTCCTATCTGTAAGTAAAGTTCCAAGGCGACATTTACAGCACTTGTAACAGCTTGAGATGTAATTGTAGCACTTGTAAGAGCTTGAATTTCAGTGTCTGATTTGCCAGTTTTTGAAACTCCGACAACTCCTGTTTTACCTTTAAATTGGTCTTTAAAAGAGTCGTTCTTTGCGTTCATTCCAAGGCCTGGAGTTTCGTTAATCTTAATAAATTCAATTCCGGTAACCTTTCCATCTTTATCAATGCCGGTCATAACTTTAATTTCTCCGGCATATCCTTTGTGGTCATCTGTGCAAGTTGTTGTGAAAACATAGCCAACAGTGTTACCGTCCTTGTCTTTGCCTTCAAAATACTCTATTTTATCTTTGCTCATTTCTTTAAATTCTTTTGCATCAGGTAAAACGATTTTTCTTGAGTTTGCAGCGTTTTCTGCCGAAATTGCTGCGATTTTTGGAGCTGTAAAACCGTTTACAAAAGCTAAAAGAATGGTTGCGACAAAACATATAACAAAAAGAGAAATTGTTGGAACGAGAATATCTTTGGCATTCATCTTTTTCACGCCTTTGCTACCTCCTCTTTCTCTTTATTTTTTGGCTTTTTTTCTGCACCAAAAGGTTTTGGAGTTGTAAGGTTTTCGATGTGTGGAACAAAGATGTTCATCAGTATGATGGAGAAGGAAACGCCCTCAGGCAAGCTACCAAACAATCTTATAACTGATGTTATAAGTCCACAGCCAATAGCGAAAACAATCTTACCTTTAAATGTAATAGGTGTTGTTGTGTAATCAGTAGCCATAAAAATTGCACCAAGGATAAGTCCGCCACCAAGGATTTCATAGGCCACCATATGTATGTCGCCTTTAAATGCGATAAGCATTAACAAAGCTACAGTGGAGATGTAAACAACTGGAATAACAGGGGAGATAACCTTGCGTATAACAAGATATACTCCGCCAAGAATTAAAGCTGCGGCACAAACCTCGCCAAGACAACCACTAGTAAGACCAAAAAACATTTCTTTAAGTGTTGGCAAAGAATCAAACTCGCCATTTTTGATTATTGCAAGTGGTGATGCAGATGTAATGGTAATATCCTTTACAACGGGATTTGTAAAAGCGCTACCCGACATTGCACCAGGAAAAGAAGACATAAGTATGATTCTTGCGGCAAGCGCAGGGTTTACAAAGTTTTGACCAATTCCGCCAAACATTTGCTTTACAACCACAATAGCAACAACAGAGCCAAAAATAACCATCCATAGTGGAATAGTTGATGGCAAGTTGTATGCAAGTAATATGCCAGTAACTACAGCGCTAAGGTCAGAGATTGTGTCCTCTCTTTTCATAACCTTGCGAGAAATAGATTCAGCTAAAACACAAGATGTGACAGCAACAATCGTTACTAAAAGTGCGCGAATTCCAAAAATATAAACAGAAGCAATAAGAGCAGGAATAAGAGCAATTATAACATCCAGCATAATTCCAGAAGTAGTATCTAAAGAACGAATATGAGGAGACACACTAACGGTTAATTTTTTACTATTCATTTTTGTTCGCCTGCCTCTCTGATAATTGACTTTCCAAGACGCATATATTGAACAAGAGGAATTCCAGAAGGACAAGCAAAAGAGCAACATCCACATTCCATACAAACCATAGTGCCTATTTCTTCAAGTCGTTTTGCATCTTCAAGTACGGCATAATCCTTGATTTTAGTTGGGATAAGATTCATTGTGCAAGCGTGAACGCAACGGCCACAGCGAATACAGTCCCTTTCTTTTTTCACTTTGACAGAATCCTGAGCAAAGGCTAAAACAGAGTTGTTGCTTTTAATAAGCGGAACATCTACATCAGCCAAAGCCATTCCCATCATCGGACCACCACTTATAACTTTGTAAGGGTCTGCTTTAAATCCACCACAAAACTCAACGATTTTGCTAATTGGAGTGCCGATTGGAACACGAACGTTTTTAGGCTCAGAAATAGCAGAGCCATCAACAGTTAAAGAACGGCTAACGAGTGGTTTGCCATTTTTTATGTATCTTCCAATAAATGAAACGGTTGCAACATTCATTACAACAACGCCAACATCAGAAGGAAGCTTACCAGGAGGCACTTTTTTGCCTGTAACCGCATTGATTAAGACTTTTTCAGCACCTTGTGGATACTTAGATTTTAGCACCATAAGTTCAACGCTGTTGTCAAAATCTGCACTGTCATTTGCGATTTTTTGAAGAGCCGTAAAAGCGTCGCCCTTATTATCTTCAATTGCAATTATGACTTTTTTAAACCCTAATATTTCCTTAATTGTATAAACACCTGAGAGAACATCCCAAGAATTGTCGATACACTCCCTGTGGTCAACGGTGATAAACGGTTCACACTCTGCGACATTGATAATAAGAGTGTCAACACCACTGTCTGGTTTAAATCCAAGCTTTACGTGTGTTGGAAATCCAGCACCGCCAAGACCTACAAGCCCTGAATCTCGAACAGCTTTAATAAAATCTTCTCTTGTGTCTATTTTTGGAGGTTTTAAACCCTCATACAGACGCATTTCTCCGTCTGATTCGATGGTAACACACGGAACCATTGCACCGTTTGCAATTTTTGCAGGTCCAACAGCCGTCACCTTTCCTGATATAGTTGCGTGAATTGGAGCGCTAACAAACTTATCAGAATCACCGATAAGTTGACCCACGCCGACAATGTCACCAACCTTAACAACAGGAGTACATGGTGAACCAATGTGTTGCTGCATAGGTAGAATAACACGCTCTGGAGCTGGCATACGGACTATTTCAAGAGAGCAAGTGTTTTTGCTGTGACAAACAGAAACACCGCCGTGTCCTCTAGCAACGGGTTTGAGCACGCCTTCTAATTTTTCGCTTACCATTAATTCAACTCCTTATGGACTTACACCGCCATTTGCGGATGTCCTTCTTTAATTATATTATTAATAGTGGTAAAATCATAGTGACAAAAAATGTAACAATGAATTCACCACAGATTAATCAAAATAAAACTATCGCCTAAAAAAACTGCTTTGCCTCTCAAGAGCGGGCATAAGAACATTTAGAATAGACCCAGTAATACAACCGGCAACTAGTGCAAAAAATAAAAGAAAAGGCGCATAACTTGCAAACATAGCAGTGCCAGAAATTATTGTTGCAACTATTAGTTGTCCGGTGTTGTGTGCAATAGCACAAGCAACTGAAACTCCAAGAATACCAAATGGATTTTTTTTGATTTGAAGCAAAACACACATAACAATCGTGCTAAGAACACCACCGGCAAGGCTCATAAAAAACGCTGTAACTCCACGGGTAGAGCCAACAAACAATGCCTTTATAATTGTAACACAAAGCGCACTTGTAAAACCCATTGTAGATGCTGTAAACATTGTAACAATATTTGCAAGCCCGAGCTTTGCACCGGGAGGAAGTCCAGGAATAGGGGGAATAAAATTCTCAATAAAAGACAGTGCCAAAGCTTGCGCACTCAAAATTCCAAGCAAAGCAACTCGACTAGTATTTTTACTAATGTTTATTTTTGACTTTTTACCATTCATAAAAATCTATCCTAATAACTTATAATATCTGGCTCATCTGTACTGGACTGACCTTCGATTACAACAAGAGTTTTGGAGGGCAAGCACGCAGCAGTGTCACCAGATTTTGAGAGCCAACCCTGTTTAACACAGAGCTTGTCGTGACAGGTTGCAGACTTGTAGCAAATCCTACCTTTTTCAACCAGTAAAATGTTAGCAGGTTCTGTACCTAAGTTTATTTCATAGCTTTTTGCTACACTGTCTAAACTTATGCGTTGCACTTCTTTTCCATTCTTATAAACAACCGCAACAGCAGAAGAATTTCGATTAAGAAAATTTGGCAAAAACAAAACAATACATATAAAAATTACAATAACAATAAGTATTATATCAGCCCGCTTTAAAAAAGGTTTGTTCGATTTCATTCTAATTCCCTTTCACAAGCTTAAAATTAGGCTCAGTTATGCTAATCCTATTTTGTATCCCCTTAGTAACATATACATTTAAATCTTTATCTATAAAAACACCTTGAGCGTCGTATTTCTCAAGCAGACTAATGCTGTTTTCATATCCTAGTATAAAGCAAGCAGTTGATAAAGCATCGCTCAAAAGTCCAGAATTACAAATAACTGTAACGCTTAAAAGTTCAGACTTTGCAGGGTATCCTGTTCGTGGGTCAAGAATATGGTGATAAGAAATTCCGTCCTTTTCAAAAACACGCTCATAATCCCCAGAGGTAGAAACAAAACATTCATCAAGCTTTAAAATTGCAACATAATCATCAGCTTTGCCAATTGGATTACGAATTCCAAGAGCCCAATTGGCAGCGTTTGGATTTTTGCCATACAAAAGAATACTGCCACCAACAGAAATAGTGGCACCTTTTACATTTTTGTTATCTAAAATATTTGCTATTTGGTCGCAAGCAACACCCTTGCCAATTGCACCAAGGTCAAGGTTTTGACCCTTTCCGCATTTAACTTCGTTGCCAGAAATTATTACGTTTTTATAATCAATAGTTTTAAGAGCAGAACTGAGCTCATCACTTGTTGGTACTTTTGCATCGTCACTACCAATGTTCCAAAGTTGTATAAGAGGGCCAACAGTCAAATCAAAAACTCCGTTACAGTTTTTTGAAACATCAATTGATGTCTTAATCCAGTCAATTGTTCTATCATCCACTTTGGTAAAATTGCCTGAATTTGCATTAATGCGATTAATATCAGAGTCTTTAATTCGCCACGAAAGATTTATATTTTCAAGATTTTTAATTTCAGTATCAATTTCTTTTGCAATCTTTTGAGCGTCACTATCATATATGGACTGTGAAATAACAGTTCCCATTGCAAGAGTTGTTGATGTGTGCGGAGCAATTTTTTTGTTGCAACCGCTAAGGCAAAGCAAAACAAGGCTTAAACAAATTGAAACAAAAACAATCTTTGTAAAATTAGTTTTATTGTTAAATAGCAATTATATAAGCCCCCAATCAAAAGTAGTATTCTTAAAGCCCCTCAAACATTCTATACGATTTTATGATAATATTCAACACATTTCTATAGAAAATGGACTATTTTACTTGACAAATACTTGACAAAGAAATAGTGACCAAAAGGATTATAACAAAAATATTGATGTTGAATAAAAAAATCGAAAAATCGCTGTGCGTACTATATATAATGAGTATATTAATATGAACATATAAAAAATATATGTAAAAAAGAGAAAAACTAAAGCCTGCAGATTTCTCTGCAGACTTTTGATAAGTTCATTTTAATGGTTTAGCAGCCACATCCAGAACCGCAACCGCATCCAGAACCACAGCCATTGTCGCCACAGCAGCAAACGAGGATAACAAGAAGAATGATTATCCAACTACAGTTATTATTACCAAAGCATCCCATATTCCAAGCTCCTCCTTTCATAAGGTGGTTGATAATGTATTATTTTTTAATGCAACCAAAACCTTAGTCTCAACAACATAATATGGCAAACGCAACTTTTGTGTTACAACACGAATATAAAAAATTAGTTAACATATAATAAAAGTTGAAAGGAAGGGTTCAAATGGAAAGCTATGGAGGAATTTTACCTTATGAAAACGATTGGGAGATAGAAAATAAAGTAGAATATGATTGTTTTTCAGAACAGCCCTATGAAAATATATTATATAGAAATGAAAAAGAAAGAGAATTAAAGAAAAACAAAGGTATTTTACAAATTGGGGCGAAATCAGGCAATAAAAAACGGATTTAACCTTTATTGACCTTTGACCTTTTTTATATAAATAACTATAATGTAAACATAAAGGTCAAAGATAGTCAAAGACAAACCCGTTAGAACTGGAAGTGAACAAATTGAATTTAAGCAATATGATAGCGAATTTGATTTTAGATATGCTTGAGGACGAGGGGCAAACCGAAATTCAGCGTAATGAACTTGCACAACAAGTTGGATGTGTTCCAAGCCAAATAAACTACGTTATTTCTTCACGATTTACGCCCGAGCACGGATATATAGTAGAGAGTCGAAGAGGTGGCGGAGGATACATTAGAATAACTAGGGCGAGTTATGACAATAATGATGCAAGTCTTATGCACGTTATAAATAATATTGGAAACGAGCTTGATGATAAAACTTGTCGTGCCCACATTTGCAATTTAAATTATCAAGAAATTATAGATTCTCACGACGCAAAGCTCATGCTTGCTGCCGTGTCAGAAAGCAGTCTAAAGCAAGTTGCACCTGCACAAAGAGACAAAGTAAGGGCAGCGATATTTAAACAATTATTATTAGCGGAAATGTAAGGAGGAATTATTATGTTATGTCAAAATTGTGGAAAAAAGGACGCTACAACGCATATAAAAAGAATTGTAAACTCAGAGCGTACAGAAATGCATTTATGTCAAAGCTGTGCTGAAAATATGGGGTACAGTGACTTGTTTAATGATTTTGGGTTGTTTAATATGGGGAATATGTTTTCTAACTTTTTGTCTGATTTTCCTCTTGCAATCGGCTCAAACACCAAAACAGTAAGGTGTGAAAAATGTGGTAGCTCTTTTGATGACATAGTAACAAGCGGAACAATAGGTTGTTCTAATTGCTACAAAGTATTTTATGACAGACTTCTGCCATCTATTCAAAGAATTCACGGAAAATCAAAGCATACTGGCAAAGTTGGTTTTTTAATGGGAGAAGACGCACAAAGGGTAAGCAAAATAGAAGTGCTTAAAAAAGATTTAGAAAAAGCCGTAGAAGAGCAAAATTATGAGCAAGCTGCAATACTTCGTGACCAAATAAAAGAAGCAGAAAGCGAGGTAGAAAAAAATGACTAAATGGTATGAAAAAACAGGTAAAGATATAGACGTCGTAATGGCAACAAGAGTTAGTTTTTCAAGAAACATAGATAAATATCCGTATGTGTCAAAGCTTAAAATGCAAGATAAGGTAGAGATTTGTGAAAAAGTAAAAACACAAACAGATAGCGCATATCCAAATAGATTTAAAAATATAAAAATGAGCGACATTACGCAGGACGAGGCAATTTCTCTTGCTGAGAAAGGTCTTGTAAGTGCAGAATTTGTAAGCAATGTGGATGGCAAGTCGCTATTATTACAAGAAGATGAAAGTATTAGTATAATGCTGTGTGAAGAAGACCATATTAAAATACAGGGAATACTTTCCGGCTTAGAGCTTGACAAGGTGTATAGCTTTACAGAAGAGATTGAAACAGAACTTGATAAAAATTTGCAGTTCGCTTTTGACAAGGATTTAGGATACCTTACACAATGCCCAACTAATATAGGAACAGCGATGAAAGCCTCGGTGTTACTACATTTGCCAGCACTTACGGCTAATCGTCAAATGTCAAAATTATTAACAACAGTGTCAAAACTAGGTCTTACATTGGCAGGTGTTTATGGCGATATTAGCAATCCAAAAAGCTACATATACCTGCTTAGTAATCAAGTGACTTTAGGAATTTCAGAAAAATCGGCAATAGAAAACCTAAGTTCTATTACGGCTCAAATAATAGAGCAGGAAAGAGCAGCAAGAGAAAAAATGCTAGGTGACCTTAGATATCAAGATGTAGTTTGGCGTTCGTGTGGGACCCTGCAAAACGCTAGAATACTAAGCTTTGATGAGTTTATACACGATATTTCAAATGTGCGTATGGCATCAACACAAGGCACACTTAATATCCCAATAGAAAAAATTAATTCGCTGATAATTACAATGCAACCAGCAACAATAAATGTAAGTAAAGGTGCTCGCCTTGACAGACAAGAGCGTGATGCAATTCGAGCAGAAAAAGTAAGAGAAATATTTTAAAAAAGTATAAAGATTTTTAGAAAGTAGTTATATAAACATCGTAGCAAAGGGGGAAAACAACTATGTATAAATTTACAGGATTTACAGAAAAGGCAAATATAGCACTAAATAGAGCTATCGAAATTGCAGAAAATATGGGGCACGCATATGTCGGAAGTGAGCATTTGTTAGCGGGATTGCTTGCCGACAACACAACAGTTGCAGGTGCAGTGCTTTCAGGAAAAGGGATAACAGCAGAGCAAATACAAACCTTACTTAAAAATGTAATAGGGATTGGAATTCCAACAGTGCTAACACCGGCAGATTTTACCCCGAGGTGCAAGCATATTGTAGAGCTTGCTATTGCAAATACCGGGATGCAGGGTAATAGTTATGTGGGTACAGAGCATTTGTTAATGGCAATAATGAGTGAAGGTGAATGCTGTGCAGCAGATTTTATGTCGCAACTTGGAATTAATCCAAACGATATTTTTAACCAAATAAATTATGTAATTGGTGGCGCACCAATTCAAAATAACGCTATAAAATCAGGCGCAGGAAACTCTCCGATAAAAAACGGAAATAGCACAACTCCAACATTAGACCAGTTTGGTAGAGATCTCACACAAATGGCCCATCAAAATAAAATAGACCCCGTTATTGGAAGGCAGATAGAAATAGAAAGAGTAATCCAAATTTTGAGCAGGCGTACAAAAAACAATCCTTGCTTAATTGGTGAACCTGGGGTTGGCAAAACTGCAATAGCTGAAGGATTAGCACTTAAAATTGCAAGTAGCGAGGTTCCAGAACCATTGAGGGATAAAAGAGTTGTTACACTAGACCTTACAGGAATGGTTGCAGGAACAAAGTACAGAGGTGATTTTGAGGAGCGAATTAAAGCGGCAATTGATGAAGTGAAAAACGCCGGAGATGTAATATTATTTATTGATGAGTTGCACACAATCATTGGTGCGGGTTCGGCAGAGGGTGCAGTTGATGTAGCAAATATTTTAAAACCGTCACTTGCAAGAGGCGAAATGCAGGTAATAGGTGCAACAACGCTTGAAGAATATCGAAAGCATATAGAAAAAGATGCGGCACTAGAACGCAGATTTCAGCCTATTGTTGTAGGTGAGCCAACTCAAGACGAAGCGATAGAAATTCTCAAAGGTCTTCGTGATAAATATGAGGCGCACCATAAGGTGAAAATCACAGATGATGCAATTATAGCCTCTGTAGAGATGTCGTCACGCTATATTGGCGACAGATTTTTACCAGACAAAGCGATAGATTTAATCGACGAGGCAGCATCAAGGGTAAGACTTCGTGCATACACAGCACCGCCCGATTTAAAAGAGCTAGAGGACAGAATAAAAGAGATTTCGCAAGAAAAAACTGCGGCGGTAAATATGCAAGAATTTGAGCGTGCCGCAAAACTTCGTGATGAAGAAAAAGGTCTAACAGAAAAGCTTGAAGAGCAAAAAGCAAGCTGGAAAGAGGGAAGTTCCCACTCAACCGGCGATGTAACACCAGAAGAAATTGCACAAATTGTTTCTAGTTGGACTGGAATACCCGTATCTCAACTAACTCAAGAGGAAAGCGAGAGACTTCTTAATATGGAGCAAGAGCTTCATAAGAGAATTGTGGGTCAGTCAGAGGCAGTAAAGGCTATTTCAAAGGCTATTCGCCGTGGCAGAGTAGGGCTAAAAGACCCAAAGCGACCTGTAGGTTCGTTTATATTCTTAGGCCCTACAGGTGTTGGAAAAACTGAGCTTTGCAAAACTCTTGCAGCCTCAATGTTCGGTGACGAAAACGCAATGATAAGGCTTGATATGTCTGAGTATATGGAAAAGCACACGGTATCAAGGCTTGTAGGCTCACCACCGGGGTATGTAGGATATGACGAGGGTGGGCAACTGACCGAAAAAGTAAGGCGTAGACCGTATTCAGTGTTGCTGTTTGATGAAATTGAAAAAGCACATCCAGATGTATTTAATATGCTTTTACAAATTCTCGAAGATGGAATACTGACAGATGCCCAAGGCAGACGCATAGATTTTAAAAATTGCATAATCATAATGACATCGAATGTTGGCGCACAGCTTATTTCAAATCAAGTTGGAAGCTTAGGCTTTGCCGGAGATTCTGATGAGGGAGTTATGAGCGAAGAGAGAATAAGAAATTCTGTAATGGGAGAGCTTAAAAAAACATTTAGGCCAGAATTTTTAAACAGGGTAGACGACATAATTGTTTTCCACCAGCTTAAAAAAGAGGATATAAGTGAAATAGCCCGCAGAATGCTTAAAACACTTGCAGACAGGGTAAAAACAATGGATATTGATATTGTTTTTACAGATGAGGTAGCTCAAAAAATAGCGGACGCAGGCTTTGACCCAGTTTATGGGGCACGCCCACTTCGCAGGGCAATCCAGTCAGAAATTGAGGATAAACTCTCAGAGCAAATGTTGGAGGGTAAAATAGAGGCTAACCAATCGTATGTTTGCGATGTAAAGGAAAACGAAATTATAATTAAAACAAAATAACAAAAAACAGTCACCATCAAAACTCGGTGACTGTTTTATTTATATTAATAGGTATATTACATTATAATGCACAAATAATATGAAAGCAAAATTAATCATTCTTATCGTCTAAATCTAAGCCATCTTCATAGCTTATAATTTCTTTTGCAATATATATAGGCCTGCCCTTAGATTGAATATAAATTTTTGCAAGATATTCCCCAATAATTCCAAGTGCGGATAACTGTAAACCGCCTAAAAAAAGTATCAACACAACAATGGTTGCATATCCTGGAACAGCAATTGAAAAACAAAGCTTTTGAATAATAACAAAGATAAGATAAAAAACAGATAAAACAGCAGTAAACATACCGATAAATGAAGACAATCGCAGTGGTGTGGTAGAAAATGCCATAATTCCGTCAATTGCATATTTAAAAAGCTTTCTAAATGACCATTTAGAGTTACCACAAGCTCGCTCGTCCGCTTGATAAGGAATATAATGCGTGTTAAATCCCACCCACGAAAAAAGTCCTTTAGAAAAACGGTGATATTCAGACATATTAATTAATGAATCTGCCATCGAACGCCTAAAGGTTCTAAAATCGCTTGCACCATTTACAAAATCTAAGTCGGTAAGTTTGTTTATAACCTTGTAAAATGTGTTTTTAAAAAATACAAGTGATTTTCCTTCTTTTCTTTGTTCCTGAAAAGTTGCTACGCAATCATAATTATCGTTTTTATCAAGAAAATCGACCATATCGAGTATAAGTTTTGGATTTTGTTGCAAATCTGCGTCAATAATGCTAACAAAATCACCTTTAGACTCAACAAGTCCTGCATAAATTGCAGATTCTTTACCAAAATTGCGTGAAAAGTTGATAATTTTGATATTAATAGAGCCTTGGGCATAGATTTTTTTAAGATTTTTGAAAGTATCATCTTCGCTTCCGTCATTTATGAAAATAACCTCGTAAGAAAATGAAACATTTGAAAAAGCATTTTTTATAGCATCGTAGAAAATTAAAACATTATCCTCTTCATTATAACAAGGGACGATAATTGAAAGTTTCATAAAAAAATTCCTTATCTAAAATTATTAAAAAATAAAAAATATGCATTACTATTATTATACCAATTTTTAACCCCTTTTAATAGCTTTTTTTGATTTTTTGTGTAAAAAGTAAAAAATAACACAAAAAAACCTAACAAAATACTATAAGATTCTTTCATTCATACAATGGTAAGTTAATGAATTAACGGTTATAATATAACTTGTAGGCATATACTTTTTGGTATTATGAAAGGAGAACAATACTTATGGAAAAACTTACAAAGAATCAAAATGTTTTAAAATGGATCGACGAAAATGTTGCACTTGTAAATCCGGACAAGATCGTTTGGATAGATGGTTCAAAGGAGCAAATTGAAGAACTTCGCGCTGAGGCTTGCAAAACGGGTGAAATGTACAAGCTAAATCAAGATTTACTTCCAGAATGCTACCTTCACCGCACAGCGGTAAATGATGTTGCTCGTGTAGAGCATCGCACATTTATCTGCGCTGAAACAGAAGAAGCAGCAGGCCCAACAAATAACTGGATGGACCCTGCAAAAGCATATGATATGCTTTATTCAATTGCAAAAGATAGCTACAAGGGACGCACAATGTATGTAATTCCATACTCAATGGGACCTATTGGCTCACCTCTTTCAAAAATTGGTGTTGAGCTTACAGACTCTATATATGTTGTTCTTAACATGGCAATAATGACACGCGTTGGCAAGGCTGTTTTTGATGCTCTTGGCGATAGCGATGATTGGGTTCGTGGACTTCACTGCCGCTGCCAAATCGATGAGGAGAACAGATATATCTGTCACTTCCCACAAGATAATACAATTATCTCTGTAAACTCAGGTTATGGCGGAAACGTTCTACTTGGTAAAAAGTGCTTTGCTCTTAGAATTGCTTCAAACCAAGGCCACAACGAAGGGTGGATGGCTGAGCATATGCTTATCCTTGGCGTTGAAAACCCACAAGGCGAAATTAAATACATCTGTGGTGCTTTCCCATCAGCTTGCGGAAAAACAAACCTTGCAATGCTTATTCCACCAGAGGGATACAAAAACAAGGGTTACAAAGTTTGGTGTGTTGGCGATGACATCGCATGGTTAAGAAAAGGTGAAGACGGCAGACTTTATGCTATCAACCCTGAGAATGGTTTCTTTGGTGTTGCACCAGGAACAAACGATAAATCAAACCCCAACGCTCTTGAGAGCACAAAGCAAGGAACAATCTTTACAAACGTTGTTCACAATCTTGATGATGATACAGTTTGGTGGGAAGGTCTTGATAAGAATCCTCCAACAAACAACGCAATCGATTGGAAAGGCAACAAATGGGACGGTTCAACAGCAACAGAGCCAGGCGCACATCCAAACAGCCGTTTTACATCTCCTGCAGTTAACTGCCCATGCATAAGCAGTGAATTTGAAAACCCACAAGGTGTTCCAATTTCTGCAATCGTATTTGGTGGTAGAAGAGCAAAGCTTGCTCCACTAGTATACCAATCAAAAGACTGGAACCACGGTGTTTTTGTAGGATCAATTATGGCTTCTGAAACAACAGCTGCAGCAACAGGTGCAGTAGGTGTTGTTCGTCGTGACCCAATGGCTATGCTTCCTTTCTGTGGCTACAATATGGCTGATTACTTCCAACACTGGATTAACATTGGTAAGACTCTTGATGCTGATAAAGCACCAAAAATCTTTAATGTTAACTGGTTTAGAAAAGATGATGAAGGCAACTTTATGTGGCCTGGATTTGGTGAGAACCTTCGTGTTCTTGACTGGATTATCGACCGTTGCGAAGGGAAAGTAGATGCAAAAGAGGTTGAAATAGGTTACATTCCAAATGCTGAAGATATCGACATTGATGGTCTCGATGGTATTACTGTTGATGATATCAACGAAATGCTCAGCATTGACAAGGCTCTTTGGTTAGAAGAAACAAAGGGAATTGAAGAGTTCTATGCTAAGTTTGATGGTAAAATTCCAGCAGAACTTACAGAAGCTCTTAACACTCTTAAAGAGAACTCAAAATAATTTAATTATTAGACTTTAAGATATGAGTTAATTAAAGCTTTATGCGATAAAACTGACTTTATGAACAAAGCGGACAGGCAGGATACTAGTTATCTTGCCTGTTTTTTTATGTCCATTTACGAGAGGGCACGGGATGTTTTTATGTCCATTTACGAGAGGGCACGGGATGTTTTTATGTCCATTTACGAGAGGGCACGGGATGTTTTTATGTCCATTTACGAGAGGGCACGGGATGTTTTTATGTCCATTTAC
>JAAYPE010000012.1 GCA_012519975.1 Clostridiales bacterium | reverse complement strand
GCGGGACATAAAATTATATATAATAATCATTCTTGATTGTTATATCATAGCATTTTAATGATATGATATAATCCGTCCATCGCCGTAAGGCGGGACATAAAATTATATATAATAATCATTCTTGATTATTATATCATAGTTTTATTATTGATTAAACTTGTTATTTTATAATATGCCAAATACCTTATATTTATTTTAGAAAATAAAATAAAAGGGCGAAAATCTCACCCTTTTTTGATAATATATAAAATTTAATTATAATCTATTTATGATATTTGCCACCGCTAGAAATTTGAAACGCCCTATATATTTGTTCTAACAGCATTACCCGTGCCAATTGATGCGGAAAAGTCATATCGGACATTGACAATTTTTGATTTGAGCGATTTTTTACCTCATCGCTAAGCCCAAAAGAGCCACCAATTATAAATGTAATATTGCTTACACCGTCTATTGCGATTTTTGAAATCTCTTCGCTAAGCTTGGCTGATGTTCTTTGCTTGCCCTCAATACACATTGCATAAACCATTGAATTGTTTGGGATTTTTTCTAATATTTTTAATCCCTCTGATTTAAGTGCATTTTCAATTTCTGCTTTTGACGGGTTGTCTGACAACAAGACTGGAGAAATTTCAATTGTATTTAACTTACAAAAAGCTGTCAATCTTTTTATATATTCTGCACAAGCATCTTTCAGATACTTTTCTTTTAATTTTCCAACACATATTATGTTAACATTAATCATATAAAATCCTCAAAAAATCATTACTTCGCCATTGTTGCAACTTGGTGCGACCGAAAGCAAAAAGTCTTTGCCCTCCACTGCTCCGCACTCGACTAACGCTGAATATGTATTTTGATACGCAAGCTCTGGAATATTATTCTCTCCGCTTAAATGGCCTAAAACAAATCGTGTTGTGCCACTTTCTAAAAGTTTTGTTACTGCACTTGCACAACTGTCGTTGGATAAATGACCTTTGTTTGATAAAATTCTTCTTTTTAAAAAGTATGGATAATCTCCGTTTTCAAGCATTCCAATATCGTGATTAGATTCAATAAGCACCAAATCACAACCCGAAATCTCATACATTATGTCGTCTGTCATTTCGCCCAAATCGGTTACAACGGCGGCTTTTCTATCCCCCAGAGTTACAACATATCCCACACTTTCTCTACTATCGTGCGGGGTGCGAAACGATGTTATGTACATTCCGTCAACCTCAACGCCTGACGACATTTCGTTTGCAAGAAATTTGCCATTTAAAACGCCTGACTCGTCCAGTGCTGATAATGTTCCTTTTGACGAATAAACCTGTGTGCCATATTTTGAGGCAAAAACTCTAAGTCCTTTTATGTGGTCAGAATGTTCGTGAGTAATAAATATCGCTTTTACATTTTGCGGTTCTACCCCTATTCGCTCAAGTGCCAAAGTTGTTTGCTTAGCACTCATACCCACATCTATTAAGACACCGCTTTGCGATGTTCCAACATACATTGAGTTGCCCTTGCTACCCGAAAATAAAGGACAAAAACGAGCCATTACTCCACCACCTCAAAATTTCTAAAAATTGCTATAAAAAAAGGGTGCTATGCACCCCGCTTTTGCATAAAATATAATTTAGGTACAAACAAATCATTTTAACCTGCTGTTTGAATTCTTGTGGGTTCATCATCAATTTTAACCCTTTTTATATCTGCACCCATTGCACTTAATTTCTCAACAATATTTTCATACCCACGGTCAATGTAGATAACATTTTCAATCTCCGACATTCCTGTCGCTGCAAGGCCTGCAATTATCATCGCTGCACCTGCTCGCAAATCGTCCGCCTTAATCGGTGCCCCTTTTAGCTCCTCAACGCCCTCAAGGACTGCAACTTTACCATCAACTTGAATAGACGCTCCCATTCTTGTTAACTGGTCGACATATTTAAATCTATTTTCCCAAACACTTTCAGAAATAATGCTAGTTCCTTTTGCAATAGCCAGCAAAACCGCCATTTGCGGTTGCATATCTGTTGGAAATCCTGGGTGTGGCATAGTTTTAAGGTTGCATCTGTTTGGTCTGCAACTTGCCACGACACGAACAGAATCGTCACCCTCGATTACATCAACTCCACACTCTACAAGCTTTGCCGTTATTGACTCCAAATGCTTTGGAATAACATTTTTAACAACAACATCGCCACCCGTAGCCGCCGCTGCAACCATATATGTTCCAGCTTCGATTTGGTCTGGAATAATAGAGTAATCACAACCGTGAAGATAAGGAACCCCACGAATTTTAATCACATCTGTTCCTGCACCTCTAACATCTGCACCCATTGAGTTTAAAAAGTTTGCAAGGTCAACAATATGAGGCTCTTTTGCCGCATTTTCTATTACAGTGAGTCCCCTTGCTTTGACCGCTGCAAGCATTATATTAATTGTAGCTCCAACTGAAACAACATCCATATAAATAGAGCTACCTGTCAATTTTTCTGCCGATGCGTTAACAACACCTTTATCAATCGACACATTTGCACCTAGCATTTCAAACCCTCTAAGGTGCTGGTCCATAGGCCTAACCCCACCAAAGTTGCAGCCACCAGGCATTGCAACATTTGCAAAATTACAACGCCCAAGCAATGCACCTATAAGGTAATAGGACGCACGCAAATGCTTTGTTAAATCATAAGATACAGAATATGAATTAACAGTGCGAGTGTCAATCTCTAGGGTATTTTCGTTTATCATTTTAATCTTCGCGCCCATCTCGTGAAGAATTTTTATCATCATTGAAACATCACTAATGTTTGGTATATTTTCTATTCTGCAAACATCTTCAGCAAGAAGAGTTGCAGGAATTATCGCAACAACGGCATTTTTAGCTCCGCTAATATTTACTTCACCACAGAGCCTTTTTCCACCGTGAATAACAAACTTATCCAACAAAGGAACACTCCTTACAAATTATATTATTTTATATATCATAAAAAATTATGTAGTTATCAAATCAACATATAGTTTTAGTATTCATATTATTTCAAGACATTATACCACTATATTCTAAAAATTAAAAGTCATTTTTGAAAAATCATTACTACTCTAATGTCACTTTTGGCAACAATCACAGAAACGCAGTATAATTTACAGTTTTTCTAAGCATTATTCTAAAAATTTGACAATAGTCCTAGCATATCTTTTGGTAACTTTGAATTTATTTCAATTTTCTTATTTGTAATTGGATGTATAAATCTAACATCGCTACAATGAAGAGCCTGACGCAAAATTATTTCGCTCTCTTTTCCATACATTCTATCCCCAACAAGAGGGTGACCAATATGAGAAAAATGCACCCTTATTTGATGTGTTCTTCCCGTGTCTAACTTAATTTTAAGCATAGTTATTTTTTCGTTTCCATTTATTACACGCCAGTGGGTTATAGCCTCGTCCCCATCATTTCCGACTGCCCTTATAATTTTTATAGGGTCTGGTCTTGTAATTGGCAAGTTTATTGTTCCATTTCCTTTTAAAACACCTGTAGCAATAGCCGTATATTCTTTTTCAATTTTTCCAGAAAGTTTTGCGGCACAAAAGCTATTTAAAGCACAAACTACTATTCCAGATGTTCCTATATCAAGTCTGCCAATTGCTCTGAAAGTTGAACTTTTTCCACTTTTTGCCAAATACCAAGAAACAGCATTTGCAAGTGTATCTCCTTGATGATTGCGTGACGGATGGATTGGCAATAGTGCGGGCTTATCAACTAGCAACAAATCCTCATCCTCATACAACACATCTATAGTATACTCAGTTGGTGTTGCAATTATTTCATCATCGGGCATATTTATTGTAATTTTATCACCTGTTTTTATTTTGTCCACTGTTCTTGCAGGTAAACCATTTAATAAAATTCCATTTTCTACTTGTTTGAGCTCTCGAACAAGACGCACAGAAAGTCCTGCGCTTCCACGAAGAAAGTGCAGAACTTCCCTATTGTTATATTCATTTTCGACAAAAAATGAAATTGTTCTCATATAAGATTAATCAACCTTTACTGTCCAGTTAAAAGTATCTGGCAATTTGCCCCATTGAAGCCCTGTGAGATTATCATATAACTTTTGAGAAATTTCTCCAATTTTTCCATCATTGATAGGCATTACTTTTTCGCCCCAACAAAGCTCACCAATAGGTGAAATTACAGCTGCTGTCCCGCTACCAAATGCCTCTTTTAGTCTACCTTCATCAAAGGCTTTTGCAACCTCGTCGATTGACAGCTTCCTCTCTGTTACTTTATATCCCCAAGAACGCAACATTTCAATGCAAGACATACGAGTAACACCGCTTAAAATACTGCCTTGAAGCTCTGGTGTTATTATCTCGTCATCAATAACAAAGAAAACATTCATCGTTCCTACTTCTTCTATATACTTTCTTTCAACGCCATCAAGCCAAAGAACCTGTGTAAAGCCTTTTTTCGTTGCTTCATCTTGTGATTTTAAAGAGGCTGCGTAATTACCGCCAGTTTTTGCAAAACCTATTCCACCTTTTACAGCTCTTACATAAGTTGACTCAACAAAAATCTTTACAGGATTTAGCCCTTCTGGGTAATAAGCGCCAACAGGCGATAAAATCACGATAAATAAAAGGTGGTTTGCTGGATGAACACCTACATGAGGGTCAACTGCAATTATAAATGGACGAATATAAAGAGATGTTCCTTCTTGTGTTGGAATCCAGTCTTGCTCAACTTTTACAAGCTCTTTGATTGCGTGAACGCAAAACTCCTCATCAATTTGTGGAATGCAAAGACGCTCGTTTGAAACATTCATTCTTGCCATATTTTTTTCAGGTCTAAAGAGCAAAACCTCGCCCTTGTCTGATTTATAAGCCTTCATTCCCTCAAAAACTTCTTGACCATAATGCAAACACATTGCCGCAGGGTCTAAAGTCAAAGGTGAATAAGGGATAATTCTAGGGTCGTGCCAACCTTGCCCCTCATCATAATTCATAATAAACATATGGTCTGTATAGTATTTTCCAAAGCCTAAGCTACTTTGGTCTGCCGGTTTTTGCTTTGGATTTTGTGTGCGTTCAAATTTAATCTCTTGCATATTATCGCTCCTAAACTTTTGTCATAATCATCTTCGCTTTTCAGTAATACATTATACCACTATTTGTATGTTTTGCAAGAAAATAAATAAAAAGAGCTTGACTATAAAAATCAAACTCTTTTTATTATTCTATTAACTCAAAAACCGTTTTTTATTGTGCAAAACTTGCAAAAGTTAAAACATATTTAATAATAAACAAAAACACAATTACATACATTACTGGGTGAATTTCTTTAATTCTTTTTGATGCAATCATAACAATAACATATGCAATAAATCCAAATGCTAGTCCTTCTGTTATTGAATAGAAAAGGGGCATTGTAATTACTGTAATAAATGCAGGGATTGCAACTGTAAGGTCGTCCCAATCAATGTCTTTTAGTGCGCTACACATCATAACACCAACGATTATAAGAATTGGTGCTGTTGCCGCTGTTGGTACTAAGTCTACAATAGGAGATAAAAACAATGCAAACAAGAAACAAGTAGCTGTTGTAAAAGATGTAAGCCCTGTTTTTCCGCCTGCTGAAATGCCTGCTGTTGACTCAACATAGGTTGTAACTGTTGATGTTCCCAAAACTGCTCCAACTGATGTTGCAACTGCGTCTGCAAGCATTGCTTGCTCAACCTTTGGAAGGTTGCCGTCCTCGTCTAGGTAGCCTGCCTTGTTTGCAGCACCAATTAGTGTTCCAATTGTGTCAAACATATCAACCAAAATAAGAGTAATCATAACTGATATAAGTGCTAAAATCGGGGTTGAAAAAAGCTCTTTAAACCCTACAAAGCAAGCGCCAAAAGTTGAAAAATCAAGCTTTGGAATCCAGCTTTCTGGCTTTGAGATACCCATATTTATATTAAGTCCAAACTGCAAAATAGCGCCTACAATTGATGTTCCGATAATTGAAACAAAAAGAGCGCCAGGAACCTTTGCAACAACCAAAACAATTGTTAAAGCAAGTCCAAAAAGGGCAAGAAGTGTTGTTGGGACATTAAGTGGACCCATTCCAATTATTGTACCACTCTCGCTTGAAAGAAGTCCTGCATTATTAAATCCAATAAGAGCAATAAACAGGCCGATACCTGCTGAAATTGCCTTTTTTAATGAAAGTGGAATTGCATCAACAATAATTTTGCGAATTCCTGTTACTGTAATTAGTATGAAGAATATCCCTGCAATAAAAACTGCTGATAGTGCTGCCTGCCAAGACAGACCCATTGACGCACATAGAGTGTAGCAAAACACAGCGTTTAGTCCCATTCCTGGTGCTTGTGCAAGCGGATAGTTTGTAAGAAAACCTATAAGATAAGTGCCAAATGCGGCAGCAAGACAAGTTGCTGTCATAACTGCAATGTTTGGCATACCTACGGGTGTTCCCTCACCTAAAAAAGTTTGGTTTACAAAGATGATGTAAGCCATTGTAAAAAATGTTGTAAGTCCCGCAATTATCTCGGTTCTTACTGTGGTATTGTTCTCTTTGAGTTTGAACAATTTTTCCATTGATTTGTTTCCTCCTCTTTTTTCTAAGTCTTGTATGTTTGTTAACAACTAAATACTATCTAAAAATACTTGCCGTGTCAAGATGAAATGAATAAAGATATATTTATAATCCATATTACAAAAAAGGCTTGATTTTAAAACCAAGCCCGACCTTATTATTTGCCTTGAATTTTTCTAACTATTTTTACAAGTTTCATTTTTGATTTTTTAGCCTTTGGCATAAGGCGATTATATAAAAAGAATTTAAACCTATTGCCTACTAAAACATATTCTCCAATAAACTCGTGATAATCTGACCCAAAGCTTTTTTTAAACTCATTTATTCCTACAAAATTATCAGTAGGCTCTAAAGGTCCTAGAGTACCGTCCTGTGTTATCTTTGGATTTTTTACAAGCACATACCCAAAGTCGTGAATGTCACAACCCTCTTCAATGCTTTTACAAATTCTGAGATAATTTAAATAGTGACTTGAGCGAGTGTTGTTGCGGACTATATTGCGTGTTCCACCAAAAAGACAAGACGCAACCCCTGCATAACGCAAGGTAAGTCCACCAGCAACTGGGATTTTTTCATCATCACCATACTGCTTTGTTTCTTCAATTCTTGCATTATAACTTTTTGTGTTTTTGTCTATTACATCTATTTCATCGTTTAGTCCTCTAACCTTTTTCTTTGGTGCAGTCTCCAACGCTTTTATTGCATTTTGTTTTTTGCTTTGCCTTTCAAGCTCTAGCTTTGTGTCAAGCTCTTTGTCATAATAAACTATTGTAATATCTGTGCTGTCTTTAAATGTTTTAATAAGATTTTTACAATACCCCGAGTCACGCTCAACAAAATCATTTCTATCTGAAGTGTCGTGCATAACGCTCATAAAATCGTCCATAATTTTAGGATTTTTTTCGATATCTTCATAAGTAAATGTTTTTGCTACAAGTCCACGCTGCGTTCCAACTCTGACGCTGTAACGCACACCTTTTTCGCATTTTTTTAATATTTTATCGCACGGTATTGCTTGTCCCTCATCGTCCTTTAACTTTAAAAACAACTGAACAGGATGTTTATAAGTATATGTTTCAATATCTGGATTAAGCTCATATCCGCATTTTGTAAGTAACTTGTGTGCCAAAAGTCCGTCACTGCAATCCTCACCATTTATACGCAGAGAAATAAGCGGGTCAATTATCGCACAAGTTGCCCCACTTTCTTTCATTTGTGATTTTAAAAAAGCTGCAAACTCTTCTTGAAGTCTTTCATTTTTATAATCGCTAACAGTGCCACAAGAAATATACCATATGTCCCCTGCTAGTGGTAGCTTGCGTATAAGGACTAGGCAAGTTAAAACCCGCTCACCGTCTAAAAAACCGCTATAATACTTTGGTTTCCATGCCTCTTTAACATTTGCCCACGAAGAGCATTGAAGAAACGAACCTTTATTTTTTACTACAAAATCGTCAAATGCTTCTAAATCATTTTCGACCTTAAATTCATACATTAAAAAATCAAACCCTACTATATAATATTTAAACTCTCAAGAGCTTTATTAATACATTTTCGCTCGTCTATCGGCACAAGCTCACCCTTAACTTTTTGAAATTTTTCGTGACCCTTTCCGGCAAGAATTAGCATATCGCCCTCTTGCAAAACCTGAACTGCATAATCAATTGCATTTTCTCTATCTGCAATCGCCTCATATTTTCCACCTGCCTGCTCAACATAGCCTGCAATTTCTTCTATTATTTTTTCAGGCTCTTCAAAATTTGGGTCATCTGATGTAATAATTGACAAATCACACATAGAACCTGCAACAAGACCCATTTCTTTTCGCCTTAGTTGCGCCCTATCTCCAACGCTTCCAAACAGGCAAATGAGTCTGTTTGGCTCGTATGCACGCATAGTTTGAAGTAATTGCTTGAGACTCGTGCCGTTGTGTGCATAGTCTATTATAATGCTATAATCATCACTTATCAATACTGGTTCTGTTCGACCGCTTATATGAATTCTTGAGAGCGGTTCTCGCATATCATCAATATTGATGCCCATTTTTTCGCATACTGCAATAGCTGCAAGGGCATTATAAACACTATAATATCCAGGTAGGCTAACTTGCATATTTTCATATATTTTTCCGTTTGCACTTAGGTCAAAAACGGTTCCTAAAAAGCTATGATTTTTAAAGGGCTTTACATTGCTTGCAATATAATTTGCGTCACACTCAATTCCAAAAAGTGTTTTTTCTTCCACATTCTCAATCATATCTTGCGTTGCCTCATCATCTGCACAACCTATCGCTATGTCACACATATCAAAAAAGGCTTTTTTCCAGCCATAATATTCTTCAAATGTTTTATGCTCATCTCCACCGATGTGGTCGGGAGAAATGTTTGTAAAAACGCCTATTTTAAAATTCAAATTATCCACTCTGTGCATTTTTACACCAAGTGACGAAACCTCCATTGCAACTGCTGTGCAACCATTATCCGCCATTTCTCTTAACAGCTTTTGTGTTTCGTATGATTCTGGGGTTGTGTTTACAGTTTGCTTTAAAGTGTTGCCATAACTTGCCCCAACTGTTCCTATAAGTCCTGTTTTTATTCCACATTTTTCTAGCACATCTTTAATTATATGGGTAGTTGTTGTTTTGCCCTTTGTCCCTGTAATACCTATTACTGCAAGCTCGTTTGATGGGTGACCAAAAAAGTTAGCAGACAAAATAGCTAGCGCCTCCCTTGTGTTATCAACCAATATTATGTTTGCATCATCTGGTAGCAAAACATCGTGCTGGCATACAAAAAAACGGCAACCTTTTTCATAAGCTGAAAAAGCAAAATCGTGCCCATCTACAACTGCACCAACAAGGCAAACAAAAAGAATATCTTCGCCTGCCTTATTTGAATTATATGCAATATCTTTTATATCAATGTCAAGTGGGATATCTCCACTGTATTTTACTGTTTTTAACACCTGTTCTAAAAGCATAAAAAGCCTCTCTTTTCGTTGCATATTTTTAACAACTCTGTTGCTAACAATTATAGGATTTGATATTTTTATTGTCAATAGCATCTATAATCTTGACAAAGTAAATGCTCAATGGGATAATATACTGAATTTATTTTTATTTATATATTATACCTATATTTAACAAAATTACAAAATTTGAAATAAAACTTTAGCAGGAGGAAGTAAAATGGCAAAAGAACTTGCAAAAAAATACGATCCAAAAGAGGTTGAGGACAGAATTTATAGCTCTTGGATTGAAGGGGGCTATTTTCACGCAGAGCTTGACCAAAATAAAAAGCCCTACACAATAGTTATTCCTCCTCCAAACATCACCGGGCAACTCCACATGGGGCACGCACTTGACAACACCTTGCAGGATATTTTAATTCGCTATCGCAGAATGCAGGGGTATGATGCGTTATGGATTCCAGGTACTGACCACGCATCTATTGCAACTGAGGCTAAAATAGTTGAGGCTATGGCTTTAGAGGGGATAACAAAGGACGACCTCGGGCGTGACAAGTTTTTGGAGCGTGCTTGGGAGTGGAAAGAGCAGTTTGGTGGCAGAATTATTGAGCAACTAAAAAAGCTTGGTGCTTCTTGCGACTGGGAGCGTGAGCGTTTTACCCTTGATGACGGTTGCTCTAAAGCTGTTCGTGAAGTTTTTGTAAGACTGTATGAAAAAGACCTTATCTATCAAGGTGAGCGTATAATAAATTGGTGCCCAAATTGCCTTACCTCTATTTCGGACGCAGAGGTTGAACACGATGAAAAAGACGGCTCTTTTTGGCATTTGCGTTATCCTATAACAGGCACTAGCGATTATATTGAACTTGCAACTACAAGGCCAGAAACAATGCTTGGCGACACTGCAATCGCCGTTAACCCAAAGGACGAAAGATACAGCCACCTTATTGGCAAAACTGTTACACTTCCCCTTGTTGACAAAGAAATTCCTATAGTTGCAGACAGCTATGTTGAAATGGATTTTGGAACTGGTGTTGTAAAAATCACACCAGCCCACGACCCTAACGACTTTGAAGTTGGCGCCCGCCATAACCTTCCAATTATTGATGTTATGACCGACGATGGTAAAATGAATGAAAACGCCGGCGAAAAATACTGCGGTATGGATAGATATGAGTGCAGAAAAGCAATTGTTAAAGACCTTCAAGACGGTGGATTTTTAGTTAAAATCGAGCCTATGAAGCACAATGTTGGCTCTTGCTATCGCTGTGACACAATCGTTGAGCCTAGAATTTCAAAGCAATGGTTTGTAAAAATGGAGCCACTTGCAAAGCCTGCTATTGATATTGTAAAAGACGGAAAAATCAAGTTTGTTCCCGAGCGTTTTGATAAAACATATTTTCACTGGATGGAAAATATAAAAGACTGGTGCATCTCCCGTCAACTATGGTGGGGGCATAGAATACCAGCTTGGTACTGCACTGATTGTAACGAGGTAATCGTTAGCCGTGAAGAGCCTACAAAGTGTACAAAATGTGGTAGCCAAAATCTGGCTCAAGACCCAGACACTCTAGACACTTGGTTTTCTTCTGCTCTTTGGCCTTTTTCAACTCTTGGATGGCCTGACCAAACACCAGAAATTTTACACTACTACCCTACAAGCACACTCGTTACTGGGTATGATATAATTTTCTTCTGGGTTGCTAGGATGATTTTTTCTGCGTGCGAGCATACACAATCACAACCCTTTGACACTGTATTTATACACGGTATTGTAAGGGATTCACAGGGTCGAAAAATGTCAAAATCTCTTGGCAACGGAATAGACCCTCTTGAAGTTATTGACAAATACGGTGCAGACGCTCTAAGACTTAGCCTTGCAACAGGTAACAGCCCAGGTAACGATATGCGTTATATGGACGAAAAAGTTGAAGCAAGTCGCAACTTTGCAAACAAGCTTTGGAACGCTGCTCGCTTTATACTAATGAATCTTGACGGCACAGAAAAAGCTCCTCATCTTCCACAAAATCTTGCAATTGAGGACAAGTGGATTTTGAGCAAGTTTAACACTATTACAAAAGAAGTTACAGATAATCTTGATAAATTCGAGTTAGGTGTTGCCGTTCAAAAAATATATGATTTCACTTGGGATTTGTTTTGCGACTGGTATATTGAAATTGCAAAACTTCGCTTACAGGCAGGTGGGCAAGAAGCACAAACTGCAAAGGATGTTTTGATTTATGTTATGTCAAACACACTAAAACTTTTGCACCCATTTATGCCCTTCATTACTGAAGAAATATGGCAAACTCTCCCCCACGACGGCAAAACAATAATGACATCAGATTTTCCAGAGTTTGACAAGTCACTTTGCTTTAGTGAAGAAGAAGCCGAGTTTGAGCGTATTATGGAAGCTATTCGTGCTATTAGAAATCGCAGAGCTGAAATGAATGTTCCGCCATCTAAAAAAGCTCAAGTATTTATCGACACACCATTTAAAGATACTTTTGAGTCTGGCTCTGTATTTGTAAAGCGTCTTGCATACGCAAGCGAGGTAACAATTGGTGGCAGTCTTAATGTTGACGGTGCTGTTCGTATTGTTACAAATGATGCAAAAATTTATATCCCTATGGGTGAGCTTATTGATTTTGAAGCTGAGCGTGCAAGGCTTCTAAAAGAGAGAGAATCGGCTCAAAAAGAGCTTGATTTTATAAATTCAAAGCTCTCAAATGAGAATTTTGTAAGCAAAGCACCACAAAAGGTTGTAGACGGCCAAAGAGCTGCTGCTACAAAGCTTGCCGATAAAATCGCAATGCTTGATGAGAGCATTTCTGCTATTGGATAAACTGAATTTGTTGAGGTATGTTTATGGAACTTTATGAAAACTCAATAAAGTATATACATTCATTGCTACGATTTGGAATTTCGCCGGGGCTTGAGCGAATTAAAGCTTTGCTTGATATGCTAGGTAATCCCCAAAACAATCTCCAATTCGTTCATATTGCCGGCACAAATGGCAAAGGCTCGGTTTGCAATATGTCAGCTAATATTTTGCAAGATGCAGGATACAAAACAGGGCTTTTTACTTCGCCTTATATTGTAGATTTTTGTGAGCGAATACAAATAAATGGCAAAATGATTGAGCGTTATGAGCTTGCAAACCTTGTCGCAAGTATAAAGCCAATGGTTGAAAGCCTTGCAAAAAAAGACCTTCAACCTACCGAGTTTGAGGTAATCACTGCTATTGCGCTTAAATACTTTGAGATAAACAAATGTGATGTTGTCGTTTTAGAAACAGGTCTTGGTGGTCGTCTTGACTCTACCAACATTATATCAACACCACTTGTGAGCGTTATTACTTGCATTTCCCTTGACCATACTGAAATTTTAGGCAATACAATCGAAAAAATCGCTATTGAAAAAAGCGGAATAATAAAGCAAGATGGCACAACTGTTTGCTATCCTTACCAAAATCCAGATGCTTTGGATGTTGTTAGCAATGCCTGTTTTGAAAAAAATAACAACCTTATTTTAGGTTGTATGAATGAAATATCTATAAAAAAATCTTCTATAAATGGCACAAAAATCAGTTGGAACGGCATTGAAATAAACCTCCCCTTAGTTGGAGATTATCAAGTTTTTAATGCATCAACTGCAATTTGTGCAATGACCGAGCTTGAAAAAAAAGGATTTAACATATCCCGTGCAAACATAAAAAACGGGCTAGAAAAAACCGTTATGCCTGCACGCTTTGAGGTGTTGTCAAAAGAGCCTGTGATTATCCTTGACGGTGGACATAATACAGACGGAGTTGATAATTTTATATCAACAATCGAAAAGCTTTTGCCAGACCAAAAAAAGATTTTTATAATGGGTACTTTAACTGATAAAGAGTATGAATTCACAATCGAGCGCGTCGCCCGTATAGCTGATGAATTTATAGCTACCACACCTTCAAACCCGCGTGCATTATACGCTTGTACCGCCTGTGAAGTCGCCTCTCCATTTTGCACAAGAACAGCCGCAATTTCTTCGCCAAAAGATGCACTAAATTATGCACTCTTTCAAGCAAAGGCATACGGCTATGCTGTAATAATATGTGGTTCTTTGTACCTTGCAAGCGATATTCGCAAGGCTATTGTAAAAAAACTACCATCACTAGCAGAGTAAAAATCGTTCCGGGTGCTCCTAGCAGTCCCGACAATGCTACGGTATAATAATTAATTGGTATAAACACATCGCTTACAGCTCCCAACAAATTCACTGAAAGCAGTGCGCAAAATCCTGATAGAGCCGTTACTATTATTGCTTTAAACCAGTGTCCTGACTTTTTTGATGACACCAAAATAACAATACCAATAAATGCTGTAACAATACAAAACGCAACTTTGAATGAAACTATCCCCATTTTTTTACACCACCAAAATATTTGTGTAGGACAATTTTCACATCTCTATATTTTTTCATACATCGTTGTTACACAAGTGTTGCAGGTTATGTTTTTGGTTTTTGCAAGGCGAATTAAATACCTGTATCTTGCCTTTAGCGCCTCTATTTCATAGATTGATGCTTCTACCAAATCTTCGTCGGCTTGCATTTGAAACCTTAGGTACGCATCATCTATCATTCGGCAAACTCGCCTAATGTCCTGTAAGAGTCTTTCATCGGAACATAAGTCATCGTGACTGAGTATTTCTTCTTTTGTTTCAAAATCAAAATCGAAGTTGTACTTCATAAAAACCCCTCCTTTTTATTTCTATGAATAATTGTTGGGATAATATTACAGTTTTATACAAGTTTTAAAAATAATTTACTTATAAAGCTCTTGACTTTTTTAAAAAATAATGATAAACTGTGCTTGATTTTTAAAAAATAATATCGCTGTCTTCAGGGCGGGGTGCGATTCCCCACCGGCGGTAATGGGCGCAAGCCTTAGTCCGCGAGCTATTTGCAGATTCGGTGTGATTCCGAAACCGACGGTTAAAGTCCGGATGAAAGAAGATAAGGTTTTTGTTTAAGCCTTTTTTGCCCTGTGCTTTTTGCATAGGGTATTTTTGTTGTTCTGGACAGCCAAATTGAAAGGGAGATTTTTTATGAACACTTCAATGTCATCAACAAGTCAAAAAACATTCAAAATGGTTTTCACTGGTCTGCTATCCGCAATTGCATTCGTACTATTTTTATTCGAGTTCCAAGTTATTCCAGGCGTCGAACATCTAAAGCTTGATTTTAGTGATATTCCTGCTCTAATTGGTGCAATTTTCTTTGGCCCTGCCGTGGGTGTTGGGGTTGAGTTTATTAAAAATATAATTGAAATGTCTGTCAAGGGCATTGGCACGCAAATGGGATTTGGAAATCTTATGAATTTCCTTGTTGGCTGTGCATATATCGTTCCTTTTTCTATTGTTTTTAATAAACTGTCTAAAAAAGAAAATTCAACCGCGCTTAAAAACACTGTGATTTCTTCTGTAATAGGCGTTATAAGCATTATCGTTATAGGCATTGCCGGCAACTACATTATTGCACCTTTGTTCTTTAAATATTTTATGGGTATTATTATCCCAAACAAGGCTTTGTGGGCTGCAATTTGGGGTGCTACTGCTCTTAATGCCGTAAAAGGTGTTCTGCTCTCAATAGTTGCTTATCCTTCAATGGTTTTGTTATCATCAAGGCTAGGCGCTCAGTTTAAAATCAAAGGAATTAACACCGACAAAAAAGAAAATTATAAAGAATCTAAAGAATCATAGAATTGATATTGACTTTTAACCTTTATCGGTATACAATTTATTTGACAACTTAATAGCTACTTATCAAGAGCGACTGAGGGGACAGGCCCTGTGAAGTCCGGCAACCTGCTATGCAAGGTGCCAAATCCTGCGGTGTATTTAAAACCGATAGATAAGCTTTTATAGCCCTTCGGTAAATATCCGAGGGGTTTTTAGTTTTTAAGTTAATCATTTTTTTAGGGGGATAATTATGGGAAGACATCTTTTTACATCCGAATCCGTAACAAAAGGACATCCTGATAAAATATGCGACCAAATATCTGATGCAATCCTTGATTCTATTATAGCTAAAGACCCAAATGCAAGAGTTGCGTGCGAGGTTACTTGTACCACAGGTCAGGTTATGATTATGGGAGAGATTACAACATCTTGCTATGTTGAAATTCCAAAAATTGCTAGGCGTGTTGTTTGTGACATCGGTTATGACAGTCCACAAATGGGTTTTGACGGCCACAGCTGTGCAATTCTCTCTGCTATTGATGAGCAGTCGCCTGACATTGCTTTAGGTGTTGACCGTTCGCTTGAGCTTAAAAGTGGCAAAGAAGATTCATACAACCTTCACGGTGCCGGTGACCAAGGTATGGTTTTTGGATATGCTTGTGATGAAACTCCCGAGCTTATGCCACTGCCCATTTCACTTGCACACAAGCTTGCACAAAGACTTACTCAAGTTCGTGAGGACGGCACCTTGACATATCTGCGTCCTGACGGAAAAACTCAAGTAACAATCGAGTATGATGACGACAATAAACCTGTTAGAGTTGACACTATCGTCGTTTCGACACAGCATAGCGAGGAGGCAACTCTTGAGCAAATTCGTCAAGATATAGTAACAAATGTTATTGTTCCTGTTGTTGATAGGAGCCTTATTGACAACCATACTATTATATATGTAAACCCAACTGGGCGTTTTGTTACCGGCGGACCTGCAGGTGACAGTGGGCTTACTGGACGCAAAATAATTGTTGACACATACGGCGGATATTCTCGTCACGGTGGTGGTGCTTTTTCTGGAAAAGACCCAACTAAGGTTGACCGCAGTGCCGCTTATGCCGCAAGATATGTTACAAAAAACATTGTTGCTGCCGGCCTTGCAAAAAGATGTGAGCTTCAAATTTCTTATGCAATTGGTATAGCAAATCCTATTTCTGTTATGATTGACACTTTTGGAACAGGTATAATACCTGACGAAACAATTTCAGAAATCGTAACCGAGGTTTTTGATCTTCGCCCTGCTGCAATAATCGAACAGCTAGAGCTTCGTAATCCAATTTATGAAAAGCTTGCAGCTTATGGCCATATGGGAAGAGTGGATTTGAATGTTCCTTGGGAAAAAACCGACAAAGTAGAGCAATTAAAAAAATCTGCCGGACTAAAATAATAAACATAAAAAGCTCGTACTATAATAAATAGTATGAGCTTTATTTTTATTTAGAATATGAATATTATCATTTTTATTGTAAAAACTTAAAATGCAATTTATTTTTAAACAATCAAACTTAATATTTAACACTAAAACTTTATGACTTTTTGTTAAAAAGACAAAGCAAACAAACATTTTTATCATTTTTTTGTTTTTATATGCTATATTCTAAAATATTTTGCGGATTTTGATCACCTTTTTATTGTTTTTTAAACATTTATTTGCTATAATAATACACGCGGAGGAATATGCATTGTGGGCATAAAAAAATATTGGAGGAATTTACTTTGAGAATCCGTAAACAAGCGCTGGGCGACCGTAACATTATTGGGGCAAAGGTTGAAGCTGTCCGCAAGGAAAAAGGACTCAAGCAAAAAGATTTGCTTGCAAAACTTGAAATCCGTGGCATCGGGCTTGATGCTTCTGGACTTTCAAAATTAGAGGGGCAGATTCGTTGCGTTACAGACAAAGAACTTCTTGCTCTTTCTCAAGAACTTGATGTTTCGGTTGACTGGTTACTAGGAAATGAAAAATAAAGGCCATTGGCCTTTATTTTTTTACCCATTTTAAAAAATTCAAAATGATATTTCAATTGTCAGTGCCTTTAAAAACACAAACCCCTACCCTTTATACACTACCGCAAGATTTTCAAACTCTGGAAGAACATTTTTAAATGAATTTATTATCTTTGGCGAAAATGCACCACACTGCCCGTCCAAAATCATTTCTGATGCAGTCTTGCTAGAAAATGCTTTTTTATATGGCCTGTCACTGGTTAGTGCGTCGAAACAATCCGCTATTGAAACAACCTGTGCCCATATTGGTATTTCATCGCCTACAAGCCCCTCGGGATAGCCTTTTCCGTCCCATTTTTCGTGATGATATCTGCAAATATCTTGACAATATCCCAGATAATTATTGACATCAATCGCATTAAAATTACAAATTATTTCGCTCCCCTTTGTCGTATGCGTCTTCATAATTTCAAACTCTTGCGATGTAAGCTTTCCGGGCTTTAAAAGTATGGCATCCGGAATTGCAATTTTACCTATATCGTGTGTGGTAGACGCCATTGCAATCATATCAATATCTTCTTTTTCAAGCTCATATTCTGGGTATTCTTTGGCAACATTAACTAATAGTGATTCTGTAAAACATCTAAGCCTTTTTATATGCTTGCCCGTCTCCCAGTCACGCCATTCAACAACCGAACTTATGGACTCCATCATATTGATATTTATCTTATTTAATTTTTCCGTTTGCTCCATAAGCTTTGATGTTTGCGACAAAATCTTTTCGTTTTGCACTTTAAGCAAATGCTCTAAATTATTTTGATAGTTATAAATACTAACTAACCGTTCAACTTTTTTGTTTATAATATAATCCGTATTAAAAGGTTTTTTTATTGTGTCGGACGCCCCTAAACTATAAGCAATTTCTTCACTTTTATTTGACGCTTTTTCTATAATTACTAGTATGCCAGCTTCTCCAATCATCTTTTTTTCTTTACTTTTATTGATAATATTAAATCCCCCTGATTGAAAAAGAGAAAGGCTTGTTATTATAAGCGCTATTTGATTTTGATTTCTTTCTACTTGATTTTTTAGCTGTTTGTTGTTTTTTACACTGATTATTATGTACTTCTCTTTTAGTGCATTTTTTAAAATTATTTCGTTCTCTTCCTTTTCATCAACGATTAACACAATTGACTTATTCATTTTTTTCCCCTCTTTTCCATAATTTCCCATCTGTGTCTATGTTAACATAATCTTTTTTGATTTTCAACCTTTTATGTATGTTTTTTACAAAATTTACACTTTTATTTAAAATGTCAATTCGACATAAATTGCAAGTATACTACTATTGTGATATACTTGAGTAATAAAATAATGGGGGTAGAGGACTTTTGTCAGAGATTTTTGACTTATTTATGGCTTTTTTTAAAGTAGGACTTTTTACTTTTGGCGGGGGTTATGCTATGCTCCCACTAATCGAACGCGAAATTGTAGAGAAAAAGGGCTGGATAACTAACGAAGAATTGTTGCAATATTTTTCGCTTAGTCAGTGTACCCCCGGTGTAATAGCCGTTAATGCCGCCACTTTTGTTGGCTCAAAAATCCGTGGATTTTGGGGTGCCTTGTTTGCTACAATCGGCGTTGTTACCCCGTCTGTAATCATCATTACTTTGTTTGCAAACGCACTGCAAAGGCTTGATGATTTTCCCGCTGTTACGCACGCTTTTGCTGGAATTAGACCTGCCGTTGCAGCTTTAATTGCAGCATCGTGTATTAAGATTTTTAAAAGTAGCGTCAAATCTTTTAGCGGAATTTTAATGTTTTTGCTAGCTTTCGTACTCGTTGTTTTTTGGGATTTGTCGCCTATCATTATTGTTTTAATCGCAAGTTCCTATGGTCTTGTGTTTTTAAGAAAGCGTGGTAATCAAATATGAATAATTTGCTTTTGATATGCTTTGAGTTCTTAAAAACGGGGCTTTTTGCAATTGGTGGTGGACTTGCAACTATACCATTTCTTTTTAATATGAGCGAAAAATATCCAGAGTGGTTTTCATCATCAGAGCTTGCGGATATGATTGCGGTATCAGAGTCAACCCCTGGCTCTATAGGTGTAAATATGGCAACCTTTGCCGGATTTAAAGTTGCGGGTGTTGCTGGTGCAATTCTTGCTACTTGCTCACTGGTTTTGCCGTCTTTTGTTATTATTTTTATTATCTCAAAATTTTTAATCAAATATAGTGAAAGCCCTTATGTGAACGCAACATTTGCAGGACTTCGCCCCGCCGTTGCCGGACTTATCACCACCGCTGCGTATGCCGTTTTTAAAGTTGCGATATTTACCGAAACAATCTCAAGTTTTGAAGATATTTTGCCAAACATAAGCATCCCGAGTCTTATTATTTTTGTTGTAATCCTCGTATCACTTCAGTTCAAAAAACTTAGAAAAATTCACCCTGTCTTTTTTATTGCAGTTGCTGCATTTTTAGGCATTGTTTTAAAATTATAATATAAATTATAGAACAGGTTACACATAGTGGCCTGTTTTTGTTTATATATTGTATATACTTTTTGCCTTTTTGTAATTATAATTAGTAATGTTTGACAATTTCTTTATCGTGTGATATACTTACACTATTCAAAATTCAAGTTAAATTAACGAATACCCTTCTACCATTATGTGTTTCGAGCATTTCTTTCTACGGTTTTACTACGAAGGTTTTGCCATTGGGTTTAATTGGAAACTTTTAAGCCTCCCTTATTTGGAAAGGAACCATAACAAGCGGTTTTTTGTTGTGAATTCCTTTTAGGGGTTCGCTTTTTTTGTGCTTATTTTTTGAGCAAAATTAATTGTAAGGAGTTTAGTTTATGAAAAACGCAAAAAGAATTTTATCTCTACTAATTGCAGTTATGATGTTATTCGCACTCACTGCCTGCAAAGGAAAAGAAGATAACAAAAAAGACCCAGCACCCACAAAAACAGAAAAAACAACAGCGCCATACAAAGGTGAGCTTATAATGGCTACAACAACAAGCACTGATGACACTGGGCTTTTAGATGTACTTAAACCCCTTTTTCGCGAGCAAACAGGTTGGGACCTTAAATGGGTAGCAGTTGGAACAGGTGCAGCAATCAAACTTGGGCAAGACGGCGAAGCTGATGTTTTGCTAGTTCACGCAAAGGCAAGTGAAGAAGAATTTATTGCACAAGGCTATGGTGTTGAGCGCTTTGAAGTTATGTATAATGACTTTATAATCATTGGACCTAAGGATGGAAAAATCAAAAAGACAGATAAAATTGAAGATGTTTTCAAGCAAATTTCAAATGAAAAAATAACCTTCATCTCTCGTGGCGACGATTCTGGTACACATAAAAAAGAACTTACCGTTTGGAGCTCTCTAAACCTTAAGCCAGAATCAAACAAAAACTATATCTCTGCAGGTTCAGGTATGGCTGACACAATTACAATGGCAATTGAAAAATCTGGATATTGCTTGACCGACCGTGCAACTTGGCTTGCTACCGAGGACAAGTCAAATTTTGATATCATTTGTGAGGGTGACTCAAACCTTAAAAATCAATATGGTGTTATTGCTGTAAGTCCTGAAAAATATCCTGATACAAATATTGACGGTGCAAACGCATTTATTAAGTGGATTTGCTCCGAAGAAACACAAAAAATTATCAACAATTTTGGCGTTGACAAATACGGCAAACAACTATTCTTTGCAAACGCAAAAAAATAATTGAGTTTTAGACTTTCATAATTTATGTTACAATATATGGGTGTAGGGGTGTTAGATTTTATTATAATGCTCATACGCCCATATTTTAATGTTAGACAAGGAGTATTTATGAGCTTTTTTGAGAGCATTTTTTCTGACTTTTTCAACAGTGCAGGAGTTGTTGATTCAATTCGTGTTACCATTGTTATGTCATTTTTTTCTACTATGATCTCCTCTATTCTTGGCATTTTTCTAGGCCTTTTTCTTGAGCGTTTTAACTTTAAAGGCAAAAAAATAATAATAAGATTTAACAGGACTCTTATGTGCGCTCCCCCCGTTGTTATCGGTCTTTTAGCTTATATGCTTTTGAGGGGCAAGGGTCCCCTTGGTTTTTTGGTCTGGGTTTTCACAATTAAGGGTATGATTTTTGCACAAGTTATTATAATCACCCCAATAATTTGTGGTATGGTCTACTCCTATGCAATTCGCACCGCACCTGCAGTTCGTAATTTTGGAAAAACTATGGGAGCGAGCAAAAGGCAGATTGATATACTCATTCTAAAAGAGCTTCGCAATGAAATATATTTTTCAATTCTCACAGGATTTGGGCGCTCAATAAGTGAGGTTGGTGCCGTGTTTTTGATTGGTGGAAACATCAAAAACAATACAAGAACTATGACAACCGCCATTTCTACGCTTAAAAACGCAGGAGAGTTTAAAGACGGAATTTATCTTGGAATTATCCTTTTAGTTATGGCTTTTATTGCACAAAGTCTTGCAGATTATTTTATAAAAGAGGATACATACAATGAAAATTATTAGCTTACAAAAACAGCTTGGTGACTTCTCGCTAAAAATTGATAACTTAGAGTTTGAAATCGGTGCTGTTCACGGTCTTATTGGGCCAAACGGCTCGGGCAAATCAACTCTTGCAAAAATTATTGTTGGCACAACAGAGCCTGACTTTGGAAAAATAAACCTAGCCCCACTTTCTCAAAATGATATTACGATGACTTCACAAAAACCGTATTTGTTGCACGATACAGTATATAATAATCTTATATACCCCCTTAAGATTCGCAAAATAAAACCAGATGAGAGCGAAATAAACTCACTGCTTGACAAGTGTGGTATGCTCGATAAAAAAAAGCAATACGCTAGAAGTTTATCAAGCGGTGAGCAACAAAAATTATCTTTTATAAGGGCGATGATTTTTAAACCAAAGCTTATAATTATTGACGAAACGCTGTCGAATCTTGACCCTGATAGTGTAGAGCTTTTTGAAAATATAATTTTGGACAAGCAAAAAAATGACCCCATAACTTGGATTTCTATCAGTCATCAGCTTGTGCATATTAGTAAAATATGTGATAAAATACATTTTCTATCCGATGGGCAAAATATTCAAAGTGGAACGATAAACGATGTTTTATTAAACCCATCAAATGAAATTGTAAAAAAATATATGTCTAGCACTGAGATTTCTTTTAATATGTATAATTCAAACAAAAAGGAGAAACAATGAGATTTTACGAAAACTTTCAAAACCCTGAAAACGCAATTTTAGTAAGTGTTGATACAGGTGATTTTGACGCACAAGTTTCAATTGACGAGCTTGAAGAGCTTGCAAAAACTGCGGGAGCACAAGTTGTCGCAAAGGTTATTCAAAAAAGAGATAAGCCTGATGCTGCAATATATGTTGGCACCGGAAGGCTTGAAGAAATTCGTGAGCTTGGCATTGCAAATGATGCCGACCTTTTGATTTTTGATGCGGAGCTTTCCCCGTCACAACAAAGAAATATCGAAAAATATACAGACATTCGAGTGGTTGATAGAACTACACTCATTCTTGATATCTTTGCAGCACGTGCAAAATCAAGAGAGGGCAAACTTCAAGTTGAACTAGCACAGCTTAAATACACCTTGCCTCGCCTTAGCGGTAAGGGAATTGAGCTATCTCGTCTTGGTGGTGGAATTGGGACTAGAGGCCCTGGAGAAAGCAAGCTAGAGAGCGACAGGAGGCATATAAGACGGCGAATTGACTCGCTCACGCAAGAACTAAAAGAGGTTGAAAAACGCCGAAACGATTTGCGTACAAGGCGAGTAAAAGACGGAGTTGAAACAGTAGTTATTGTAGGTTATACAAATGCGGGAAAATCAACTTTGATGAATCAGCTCACAGACGCTGGAGTTCTCGCTCAAGACAAACTTTTTGCAACCCTTGACCCCACTGCCAGAGCGCTTGTTTTGCCTAGCGGACGAAAAGTTATGCTAATTGACACTGTAGGACTTGTTAGAAGGCTGCCGCACCGATTGGTCGAAGCTTTTAAATCCACTTTAGAAGAAGCGTCAATGGCGGATGTTATACTTAATGTTTGTGACGCATCTAGCGTTGAATTTAAAGAGCATTTAGAGGTTACCGAAAGGCTACTTGATGATTTAGGTGCTAATGGAAAACCTATGATTTCTATTTTAAACAAATGTGACCTTGTAGATTTTTCAGACGATTTCTCATCCATTGGAAAATGCGTTCCAATATCTGCAAAACACGGAACAGGCATCGACGAACTATTGGTAGCAATTGAAAAAGCTCTTCCCCAGACAAGAAAAAGAGCAGTGTTTTTATTTCCATTTGATAAAGTTGGATTGTCTTCAAAAATACGGGAAGACGGTGTGATTTTTGAAGAAGAGTATATCGAAAGCGGACTTAAAATAGATGCAATTATTGATATCTCTTTGCTAAACGAGCTAAAAGATTATATTTTTTAAATATATTTCATTATCCCAAAATGAAAATGTCCGTCGTGTTTTACCGAATAGTGCCAAATCAGTATTTTTATGCCACAGATATTTTTGTATCTCGGATAATTTTAATGCATATTTTTATAAAAACACCCTAAAGTTTTTAGTAGCATTTTGCACAAAACTTTAGGGTTTATTTTAGCGATTATAATGTCTTGTAAAATCTCTCGCATCATCTTTTTTTGGCTCAACTTCGATTACAACTATTTCGATAGGGTTAAAAAGTCTAGGAATTGCCCTAACATCTGAAAGTCCTCTGCCTACTACCAGTTTCCCTTCGTAAAATCCTGATGTGTAAGGCGGAAATAATCCCTGTCCCGGTGCAAATATCGGTATGCCAAAGGGGCGCCATTGCCCGCCGTGTGCGTGACCGGATAGTGTCAAATCAATGTTCCTGTATCTCAAATATTTTTTATAATGCTCTGGCTGATGACAAAGCAAAAGTTTGAATTCTTCTCTTCTCTCAAAATCATCAACCCAAGAAAAGTCTTTTGACGGTGTGTGCCCACCAATAACCATTTCACCATATTTTACATAGCTGTTATCAAGCAAAACAGCACCAGTATTTTCAATATCATCCTCACTTAGCACATCAAATTTTACCTCGTGATTTCCAAAGGAGAAAAAAGTTGGTGCAATTATACTCAGCGACTCTAAAAATCCAAGCGCCCTTGAATATGTTTTTCTATGCCTATCTACAACATCGCCTACAACGGTGATTATGTCAGGCTTTTCGTCAAGAACAGCATCAACTATATGCTCATACTCAACATTGTGCAAGTCTGATAACATTATTATTTTTTTAGGTACTGTTATTTTTTTACTCTCTTGTGTGTAATAGCTTATTTCCAATTCTAGCATTCTCCTAATCTTTGTAGAAAAGAAAAGATGCTTTTTACAGCATCTTTTTCTCCATTAGTTCATTATCAACTGAATACAACAACGCTTGCTTTCTATTTATCTGTCCCGTTCTGTAAAGCTCATAGAGAGAATCGTCCATTGTTTGCATTCCAAACTTTTTGCTAGTTTGCATTATGCTTGGTATTTGATATGTTTTTCCCTCACGAATGAGGTTGCGTATTGCAGAGTTTGCAAGCATAACCTCAAATGCCGCCACACGACCATTTCCCTGTGCATTTTGAATAAGCCTTTGAGAAACAACAGCCTCTAAAACTGTGCTAAGCTGAACTTTGATTTGGTCTTGTTGCTCGTCTGGAAAAACATCTATAATACGGTCAACCGTTTCAGCGGCACCAATAGTATGGAGTGTTGAAAAGACCAAGTGACCTGTTTCTGCGGCTGTGATTGCTGTCGAAATTGTTTCAAGGTCACGCATTTCTCCAACTAGTATAACATCTGGGTCCTCACGAAGAGCCGCACGAAGAGCTGCCGCGTATGAGTTTGTATCAACGCCGATTTCTCTTTGGTTTACAACGGATTTTTCGTGCCTGTGTAGATATTCTATCGGGTCCTCAAGAGTGATTATGTGCGAGCTTAGATTTTTATTTATTCTTCCAATCATAGAGGCAAGAGTTGTAGATTTACCGCTACCTGTAGGCCCAGTAACAAGAACTAGACCGCTCTTTTTGTCATACAAATCAATAATTTGTTGTGGAACTCCTAGCTCCTCTGGCTCCGGAACAGTGACGCCAACTAAACGAAAAACGGCAGCTGTTGTACCCCTTTGCCTAAAGACATTAACACGGTATCGCCCCATTCCTGCAAGCCCAAATGAAAAGTCGATTTCACCACGCTCTGCAAAAACTCTTTTTTGATACTCACCCATTATGTTTTTTACCAAAGCCTCTGTATCCTCTGTTGAAAGCCTTGGATAATTCATTGTGACAATTTCACCGTGAATTCTCATTTTTGGCGGAACACCAACAGTGATATGTAAGTCTGACGCATTATTGGCATGAGCTTCTGTTAACAATTCTGCTAAAGTCAAAGCAACGACCCCCATCTTTAAAAATCTTTTATTTTATCGGACATTACTAATATTTGCTATTTTATATGAGAATAGTTTATCATAATGTACCAAATTTATCAAGTGGTTTTTAACACATTCAATGTATTTGTAAGTTTTTATTTTTTACAAAATTTATGCTTCAAACAAACGACCCTGCTTTAAATTTATTTTTAAGAATTTTTGATTTATATTATTTAACACTCTTTTTTTATCCCCACTCCACAACGGTGCCACAAGCAGCTTTTTAGGTCCGTCCCCCGTTATTCTATGCACCACCATATCTTGAGGCAATCTTTCGATTACCTTGCATAATAAGTCTATATATTGTTCCATCGTCAAAGCGTCAAACACGCCTTTTTGATAGTCCAAATACAAATCCGTATCATTTAATATGTGTAGCAACTGAATTTTTATTCCACTAACACCGCTATGTGCAACATAATTTGCAGTGCCTAGAATATCTTGCTCGCTCTCGTTTGGGAGCCCTAAAATAATATGTGCAACTATGTGAACTCCGATTTTTTTAAGTTTTCTCACGGCAATTTCAAAACACTCATTTTTATATCCTCTGCGAATATACCGAGCTGTACTTTCGTTTGATGTTTGAAGCCCAAGCTCTATCCAAACAGGCTTTTTATTGTTGAGTTTTTCTATCAAATCTATCACATCGTCCTGCAAGCAATCAGGGCGTGTCGCAATTGAAACCGCTACAATATCATCACGGTCAATTACCTTTTCAAATAGCTCTTTAAGATATGAAACAGGGGCATAAGTGTTTGTATATGCTTGAAAATACGCAATGTATTTATCACCATCATACTTTGATTTTATTCTTTGCTTTGCATTCTCAATTTGCTCGCCTATTGGCATAAATCCGCTTGGTGCGAAATCACCCGAGCCACCCGAACTGCAAAAAATACATCCGCCTATTCCAATTGTTCCGTCACGATTTGGACAACCCATATTTCCGTTTAGTGAAATTTTATAAACCTTTTGCCCAAACTCTTTTTTCAAATATTCATTAAGAGAATAATAATACATAATTTGTTATAAAATAAGCACAGAGAATTTTGCCCTGTGCCACGCTCCTTTTATTCTTCCATTAGTGCCGTTGAGAGATATCTCTCGCCTGTGTCCGGCAAAATTGCAACTATCATTTTACCATCATTTTCAGCACGCTTTGCAATCTCTAGTGCTGCAAAAGCCGATGCCCCCGAAGATATTCCAACTAATATTCCTTCAGTTTTTGCAATCTGCCTTGCCGTTTCTAATGCATCTTGTGTGTCAACTTTTACTATCTCATCATAAACATCGTTGTTGAGTACAAACGGCACAAACCCAGCACCTATGCCCTGAATCCCGTGTGGGCCTGCCTGACCACCTGAAAGCACTGGCGACTGCTCTGGCTCAACTGCAATTACTTTTATGTTAGGATTTTTTGATTTTAAATATTCGCCAACACCTGTAATTGTGCCACCTGTGCCAACACCCGCAACAACTATATCAACCTTGCCTTGCGTGTCCTCCCAAATCTCTGGACCCGTAGTTTCTCTATGTGCTTTAGGGTTTGCGCTGTTTTCAAACTGACCTAAAATATAGCTATTTTCTGTTACCATTGCAAGCTCTTTTGCCCTTTTTATTGCGCCATTCATCCCCTCTTTGCCGTCTGTTAGCACAATTTTAACACCATATGCCTTTAAAAGCTTTCGCCTTTCAATGCTCATTGTTTCAGGCATTGTAAGTATTACATTATAACCTTGCGACGCTGCAACAGCTGCAATACCAATTCCTGTGTTGCCACTTGTAGGCTCGATTAGCACTGTATCTTTATTTATAATTCCTTTTTCTTTTGCGTCCTCAATCATTGCAACCGCTATTCTATCCTTCACGCTCCCAGCAGGATTAAAATATTCTAATTTTGCAACAATTCTTGCACACGCTCCGCCAAACTTGCCGAAATTCGACATCTCTAAAAGAGGAGTATTGCCAACTAGTTGCGAAAAATTTTTATAAATCATTATCAAAAATCTCCTTACTTTCAATCGCTTTGCCGACTGTTTTTATATAGATTTCTACATAATACACTATAGGTAATATTCCTATTATTGTCAATAGAACAGAAATGTATTGCATAATTATACATTTGGTAGTATAATTGTTGCATAATTTATTTGATGGGGGAAATGGTATGAAACTTTTTAAAAAATCTACAGCACTTATTATGACCTTTTGTATTATAGTGGCTGCCTTTGCTGGTTGTGGCAAAAACAAAGATGACGCAGATAAGGGCAAAAAGCCTAATGCACCTAAAAGTGCAAAAGTAAAAGTAATCGACATCAAGCTCACACAGGAAGAGTATGCTTTTGGCGTTGATAAAAATCAACCAGAACTTTTAAAACAGGTTAATGATTTTATCGCTGAAATAAAAGAAAATGGCGTGTTTGACGAAATCTGCAACAAGTACTTTGGAGATGGCACTCCTACAGCTGTTGAATCTGCACAGCTCGACAAGTCGAAAGACCAATTAGTAGTTGCTACAAACGCAGCATTTGAGCCTTTTGAGTTTAAAAAAGGTGACAAATACTATGGTATTGATATGGAAATAGCAGCAGCACTTGCAAAAAAACTTGGCAAAGAACTTGTTATTCAAAATATGAAATTTGACTCTGTTTGCCTCTCGGTTGGTCAACACCAGTGCGACATTGCAATGGCAGGTCTTACCGTTAACGAGAAGAGAAAAGAGTATGTTCAGTTTTCCAGTGCTTATTATCAAGCATCTCAAAAGCTTGTAGTTAAAGCAGATGACACAACATTTGACAAATGTAAAACTGTTGAAGATGTTGAAAAAATTCTAAACTCGTTTGATAACACAACAAAAATTGGTTACCAAACCGGAACTACTGGCGAGTTTTATGTAAAAGGTAATAAAGAATGGGAGTTTGACGGATTTAAAGTAACTCCAAAAAACTATGATAATGGCTCTCTTGCTATTCAAGATGTAATTAACAACAACATAGATTTTGTAATTATCGATGAAGCACCAGCAGACCATATAGTAAAGTCCATTAATTCACTTGCTTAAATGTTACAACTATAAAATAAAACAGCAACCTCACCAGCAATGGTGAGGGTTGTTTATATATGTAAGGATAATTTTTATGGGGAATTTTAATAAAAAAATCGAAGTATTTAAAGATGTCTTCTTTGACGGCGGTGGATACAAAACCGTTTTAGAGGGGCTTCAAAACACAATTATAATCGCAGTTGTAGGGCTTGTAATAGGTGTTTTTATCGGCACGATTATTGCAACAATCAGAGTTTTGCCAAAATATAAAACACTACCAAAGGTCCTCAATGGTCTTTGTAGTTTTTATGTTGGACTGTTTAGGGGGACGCCAATAGTCGTTCAACTACTTGTTTTTTACTATGTTTTATTGCCACTCTTAGAGATTAAAATGGCCGCCGTGACAGTTGCTATTTATGTTTTTGGAATGAATAGTGGTGCATATATTTCTGAGATAATGCGTAGTGGCATTATGTCTGTTGATGTTGGTCAAATGGAGGGTGGCAGAGCCGTTGGGCTAAGCTATGGCGTCACAATGCGTAAAATTGTTATACCACAAGCTGTAAAAAATATTTTGCCAACCCTTGGCAACGAATTTATAGCACTGATTAAAGAAACATCCGTTGTAAGCTTTGTGGGTGCTACTGATTTGTATGTAGCATTTAACTATATTGGTAGCAACAGCTACGAATTTATGGTGCCGTATCTTGTTATGGCTATGATTTATATCGTTCTTGTTTTGTTGATTAGTATGTTAATAAAAATAATAGAAAGGAGTCTGAGGAAGAGTGATAGAGACCGTTAATCTAAAAAAATGTTACGGTGATTTAACCGTGCTAAAAGATATAAATATAAAGGTAAACGAAGGCGAAGTTGTGGTTGTAATTGGACCTTCTGGCTCGGGAAAAAGCACATTTCTCAGATGCCTTAATTGTATGGAGGACCCAACCGCTGGCAGCATTATTTTTAATGGTGTCGACATTGCAGATATGAAGGTTGATATCAACTTTCATCGTCAAAAGATGGGTATGGTTTTTCAGCACTTTAACCTTTTTAATAACAAAACCGTAATAGAAAATATAATGCTATCCCCTGTTTATGTTGAAACAAAAAAGTTAAAAAAAGCAAAGCGTAACAACTTTTTTGTAAAACTAAAACAAACATTTGGGATAAAAAGTGATTCGCAAATCATTGAAATCACAAAAACAAAAGCACAAATAAAAAAAGATGCAAGAGAGAACGCACTAACTCTTCTTAAAAAAATCGGACTTGAGGATAAAGCTGATATTTATCCGTCACAGCTCTCTGGTGGGCAAAAGCAAAGAGTTGCAATAGTTCGCTCGCTTGCTATGAACCCCGATGTTATTTTGTTTGATGAGCCTACAAGCGCACTTGACCCTGAAATGGTCGGCGAGGTTTTAGAAGTTATGAAAAACCTTGCAAAAGACGGAATGACAATGGTTGTTGTCACCCACGAAATGGGATTTGCAAAAGAAGTTGCAAGCCGTGTGCTGTTTATGGACGAGGGTAACATTCTAGAGCAAGGAACTCCACAGGATATTTTTCAAAATCCACAAAGCGATAGGTTAAAAAGTTTTCTTGCAAAAGTGCTTTAATTTTTATTTAAGGAGTATTTTATTTTGTTTCAAATAAAAAACAAGGCATTGTCTGCAAAGTTTGCTCTTTTCTTAGCACCGCTTATTTGGGGTTTTTCATTCGTTGTTACGAAAAGCACAGTTGATGTTCTTCCAGTTTTCTTTTTACTAGCTGTTAGGTTTTCTATTGCCTTTGTTTTTTTGTCAATTATATTTAAAAATCGGCTAAAACAAATGGATAAAAAAATTGTGCAAAGTGGTGGTGTGATAGGTGTATATTTGTTTATTGCCTATGCTTTGCAAACCTTTGGGATTGCAGATACCACACCGGGTAAAAATGCTTTTTTAACAACAATTTATTGTATTATTGTTCCGTTTTTGTTTTGGCTAACAGGCAAAACAAAGCCAGATGTCTTTAACATTATTTCTGCCACACTATGTCTTTTAGGGGTCGGACTTGTTTCTATAAAATCTGATTTAACTATAGGCAAGGGTGATTTGCTAACTATGTTTAGCGGTGTTTTTTTCGCCGCTCACATTGTCGCAATTAAAAGGTTTTCAAAGGACTTTGACCCAATAGTGCTAACCATTGTTCAGTTTGGGTATTGTGCAATTTTCTCTTCGCTTTTTTCTCTTGTTTTTGAGCCTAGAGTTACAAGCATTAGTGCTGATATGATAGGTAGTATCATCTATTTATCCGTTGGTTGCACGGCTATTGGGCTACTGCTTCAAACCATTGGGCAAAAATATACACCACCATCAAGTGCTGCTATTATACTATCTCTTGAGTCTGTTTTTGGTGTTACTTTTTCTGTTATTTTAAAGCAAGAGGTTATAAGTTTAAAGCTTGTTATTGGATTTTTTATGATTTTTATTTCAATAATTATATCTGAAACAAAGCTGTCTTTCTTATTCAACCGCAAATCTTTATAGCTATTAATATAAATAGGCACACTGTAAAAATACAGTATGCCTTATTTTTTTACTCTAAATTTTCATTGCACTTTGTATCCTTCACAGGATTTGCACGGACCATACAATGCTTTACCTTTGGGAACTGCTTTTCAATTTCATAGTGGACTTTTTCAACAATTTTGTGCGACTCAACTAAGGACAACGAACTGTCTATTGCAATTTCAATATCAGCATAAATTCTAGACCCAAAAAGCCTCGTTTTAATCAAATCAATTTCTATAACGCCCTGACTTGACCTTATAACATCTTCCATTTTTTCTATTGTTTTAGCATCACAAGAGCGGTCAATTAACTTGTCAATCGTTTCGTTAAAAATGTCAATTGAAACCTTAACAATAAACACGCTAATCACAACACTAGCGACGGGGTCAAGCACAGGATATCCCATTCTAGCACCTAGTATTCCCACAAAGCTGCCTATTGATGACAGCGAGTCCGAACGATGGTGCCAAGCATCTGCTTTGAGCGATACAGAGTCAATTTGCTTTGCCTTTTTTATAGTATAAAAGTACAATCCCTCTTTTACAACTATCGAAACAACTGCCGCCACAAGCGCCAAAATTCCAGGTATTTGCAAACTTGCATAATTGCCCGCAACAATTTTTTCATACCCCTTGTACCCTATTGCAACTCCAACAATTAAAAGTATATTTGCAAGAATTATCGAAACTACACATTCAAGCCTTTCATGCCCATAGGGATGCTCCTTGTCTGACTCTTTTCCGCCAATATTTGCACCAACAATTACAATAAAAGATGTAAAAACATCAGACGCAGAATGAACAGCATCGGCTATCATCGCACCCGAGCTTGCAACAATTCCTGCAACAAATTTAAGTACGGATAAAAACACATTGATAACAATGCTAATTACAGATGTTTTAACAACTATCTGCTCATAACTTTTCTCTTGCATAAGGGTTACCTCCAAAAACTATATTATAGAATAACTCTATGCTTTTTGTCTACATTTGTTGACTACTGGGTATAACAAAAACACCTGTAGAACAATAACATTACTGTCCCACAGATGCTAAATCTCAAATCATCTGCTGTTGCAAATGCAACCCGGCTCCAAAGTGGCCTGTTCAGTTTGTACTGTAAAGAAATCAGTGCAAAGAGTTTAATCTATTATATCAAAGTGTATATATAAAGTCAATATTTAAACCACCTTTGATTATTGCACTTTTAATTTTTATAAAACTAAAAATCGGAGTACGGGAAGCAAATCCCATACCCCGATTTTTTTTTGCCTTTGCCAGACAAACTGTCCAGCCGTTATATTGTTTTTTAAATAAATAAGGACATATCTGATTCTTCTGCATTTGCAATCATCGCTGCAGCGCCCGCAAGCTTAACCCCGTCTATTAGCTCCTCTTGCTTAATTCCCATAACATCCATACTCATAGAACAAGCAAGTAGTTCTACACCATTTGACTGAGCAAGTTTAATTAAATCCTCGAGGCTGTCAACATTTTTATCATCCATAACGCCCCTAATCATTTTAGCACCCATTCCACCCATATTCATTTTAGAAAGGCTGAGTTTCTTAGAGCCTCTTGGCATCATAGCACCAAACATTTTTGACATCAAATCTTTTTGTGTATCCACTTTTTCAGGTTTTCTCAAAATATTTAGACCCCAAAAAGTAAAGAACATACTTACTTTTCGACCCATTGCAGCAGCTGCATTTGCAATTATAAATGACGCAATCGCCTTGTCTAAATCGCCTGAGAACACAATCAGATTTTTATTGTTATTTGCAGATATTTCAGTGCAAGCTTTGTCCTTCATTTCCTTTTTCTGCACTTTTGCAACACTAATACCCTTGCTACTTTCCATTCCTACAAACTCGTTTCCTGTCCTACGACAAAATCCCTCAATATCACTTGCAAAAGCGGGGTCTGTTGTGGATATTTCAACAACATCGCCAACATCTGCGTCACAAAGTGCGTTGGATAATTTAACAATTGGGCCAGGGCATTGAAGTCCGCAAGCGTCAAGCTTTATAATTTTTTGATTTTCTGGTGCTTTGCTAACAGAGCTTGTTCCATCATCTTTTATTCTTGATTTAACCGCCTGTGTTTTTTTGCCAAAAATAGAATTATATAACCTATATCCACCACTTAAATTATAAACATCAAATCCATTTTGCGACAAAATTCTAGCAGAAATATAACCCCTAAGACCTACTTGACAGGTAAGGTAAACAGGCTTTGTTTTATCAATTTTGTCAAAGCTATCTCTTAGCTCATCAACTGGAATATTTATAAACCCATCTATGTGTCCATTTTCATATTCAATCTGTGTTCTAGTATCAAGAAGTGTAACACTTCCGTCACGAGGTAACCCCTCAACATCGTGCCAGTCAAATTTTTTGACTTTTTCTGTAAGCAAGTTTTCAATTACATATCCCGCCATATTTACAGGGTCTTTTGCGGAACCAAATGGTGGAGCATAACACAACTCTAATTGTGTTAGGTCAAATGCTGTCATACCCGCTCTAATAGCCGTTGCAAAAACATCACAACGCTTATCCACGCCGTCATATCCTACGACTTGTGCGCCGAGAATTTTTCCTGTTTTGTTCTCAAAAAGCACTTTTATCGACATATTAACCGCACCAGGATAATACCCTGCGTGATTTGCCGGATAAATAAATACTTTGTCATAATCAAGTTCTAAGCGTTTTGCTACTTTTTCATTAATTCCAGTTGATGCAACAGTTAGGTCAAAAGCTTTAAGAATTGAGGAGCCTTGTGTTCCACCATATGTGCTTTTAATTCCACAAACATTATCCGCTGCAATTCGCCCTTGCTTATTTGCAGGGCCTGCAAGTGGCACAAAGCCTTTATTACCTGTTACAAAATCTGTAATCTCAACTGCGTCACCTACCGCAAAAATATCTTTTTTATTTGTTTTCATCTGTTTGTCAACAACAATGCAGCCTCGCTCATTTAGCTCTATTCCCGCCTCTTTTGCAATTTTGCTCTCAGGCTTTACACCTATTGCCATAATCAGCATATCAGCACTGACTTCTCCGTTGGTTAGAGTGATTTTTAGCGTATCACCCTCATCTGAAATCTTTGTAACACCGTTGCCTAAAAGAAGATTTACACCCTTGCTTTCAATATGTCTATGAACATCACAAGCCATATCATAATCAATCGGAGCTATTACTTGATCTGCCATTTCGATAAGAGAAACATCAAGCCCAGCCGCGTGCAAGTTTTCTGCCATTTCGACACCTATAAATCCACCGCCAACAACGACAGCCGATTTTGGTTTTTTATCTTCAATATAGTCTCTTATTTTATAGGTATCTGGAATGTTTCTAAGTGTAAAAACTTTGTCAGATCCAATTCCGTCGATATTTGGTTTTATCGGCTCTGCGCCCATTGATAGAATGAGTTTGTCATATGTTTCACTATATTCTTCACCAGAGCTATGATTTTTTACTGTAACGGTTTTTTTATCACTGTCTATTGCGACAACTTCGCTCATAACCCTTACATCAACATTAAATCTTGCGTTAAAACTTTGCGGAGTTTGCAGTGTTAGTGCTGATTTTTCTTTAATTTCGCCACCAATATAATATGGTAGCCCACAGTTTGCAAAGGAAATATACTCCCCTCTTTCAAACATTATAATCTGTGCGTGTTCATCTAGTCTGCGAAGTCTTGCAGCTGCAGATGCGCCTCCGGCAACTCCACCAACTATTAAAACCTTTTGTTCCTTTTTCATAATGCAATCCTCCTTGTATATTTAAATAATTGACATTTTTTTGACAATCTGAACTGCAAAACTGCTTTTTTATTGCAATCAATCTATCATGTGTAATAGTATGCCCCTTTTATGCCTCGTTTTTCTGTAACTGAGTCACACATAATTATAACTTAAAATGAGAGCCTAAAATTAAGTAATAAAAAAGCAAAGGCAGACTTTTTTGCCCACCCTTGCTATGAAACAAATCAATCAAAAATCAACTCATCCATAGGTTTTTAAAAATACATATATGACAAGTTCATATCTACATTACCATTAATACCTGCAACTGACCCCTTTGACGAATATTGCCAAATATCATACTTACCTTTGTATGTTACCTGATCATTATATTGTGCAAGCCAAATTATGTATTTATTTAACTGTGCTGTATTAAGTTTTGTTTCAAACCAATG
>JAAYPE010000113.1 GCA_012519975.1 Clostridiales bacterium | reverse complement strand
GGCGGGAGCAGTGCACCCGCCGAAGTTTTATGATTATATAATAATTTTTATTGACAAAGGCGAGCAGGGGCTATATAATATCTTGTGCATATATTATCAGAACATATGCTGGTGAGGTTTATTATGTTTTCTTTAGAACTTAAACAAATATTTAATAATATTGGTTCGCATTTACCAATTGAGCATAGCTTTGATATGTCAAATTATGAGGTCAATGGAGCCAATCCTATTAAAAAACCCGTTAAGGTTACTGGTGAGGTAAATAACAAAGCGGGTATTGTTGGACTAGCTGTTCAAGCACAGGTTGAGTATTCGTCAGAGTGCGACCGTTGTGCAGCACCAGTTATTAAAGTGTTTAATATTCCAATTAAACATATTTTAGTAACTGAGCTTAACGACAAAAACAATAGTGATTTTACTGTTGTTCCGTCAATGCGACTCGATTTGGAAGAGCTTGTGGCAGAGGAGATTTCACTTTATTTGCCAACTAAATTTCTGTGCAATGAAGACTGCAAAGGAATTTGCACTTTTTGTGGCAAGAACTTAAATGAGGATTCCTGTAGTTGCAAAAAACCGATAGACCCTCGTCTTGAAGTTTTACAACAACTTTTGGATAAATAAAACAATTTAGCATATTTTTTTAGTATGATAGGGAGGTGCTGACATGGCGGTACCAAAAAGAAGAGTTTCAAAAGCAAGGCGCGATAAGAGACGTTCCAGTGTTTGGAAGATTTCTGCACCTACGCTTGTTAAATGTTCTCAGTGTGGAGAATATAGGAGAGCACACAGGGTTTGCTCCGCTTGTGGATTTTATAACGGCAAGCAGGTTATCAATAAGGACATATAAATTGTTTTTAAAACCGGCGTTAGAGGTGGAGAAGGAATCCCTTCCCCGCCTTTTAATCGTTATGCTGGGGGTGCAAAGTTGTCAGTTTTAATTACAAATGTTGAACAAAAGTCGCTGTGTGACAAGTACGGCGTGTTGCCGGGGCATACCCTAATTAGCATAAATGGACACGATATTGCAGATGTTCTAGACTATCAATTCTATGTTTGTGAAAAAAAGTTAAAGCTTATTTTGCAAAACGAAAAGGGCAAAAAATATACCGTAAAAATTAGAAAAAAAGATGAATACAGTGACATAGGTCTAAGCTTTAATACTTATCTTATGGATAAAAAGCATTCTTGTAAAAACAAATGTATTTTTTGTTTTGTAGACCAATTACCAGAAGGTATGCGTGAGAGTTTGTATTTTAAAGATGATGATGAAAGATTGTCGTTTTTCTTTGGAAACTATATTACGCTTACAAATTTAACACCTCGTGATGTTGATAGAATTATAGAGATGCGAATTAGCCCTATTAACATTTCTGTTCATACAATGAACCCAGAATTACGAGTGCAAATGATGAAAAATAAGAACGCAGGAAGTTCTTTAGATATAATAAAAAAGCTTGCAGGCGAGGGGATAGAGATTAATACTCAGCTTGTTTTGTGTCCTGGAATTAACGACGGCAAAGAGCTTGAGTTTAGCTTAGAACAGTTGGCTAGTATGTACCCGAGCGTTAGAAGCATTGCGACGGTTCCTTTGGGACTTACAAAGCATAGGCAAGGACTTTGCGAGCTTGAAGAATACACGCGGGAAACTGCGGGGCAAACTATAGATATTATTGAAAACTTTTCAAATGATTTTTTAATCAAAAATGGTACAAGGCTTGTTTTTGCAGCTGATGAATTTTATATTAAAGCAGGCAGAAAAATACCAGACTATGAGTTTTATGAGGATTTTCAACAACTTGAAAATGGTGTAGGAATGTGGGCTTTGTTAAAACACGAATTTGAGGATTGTCTTAAAAACAGTGATTTATTAGCACCACAAAAACCGTTTAAAATAACCATTGCAACAGGGGTAGCAGCTTTTCCGTTGATAAATGAATTGGCGGGTAAGTTGCAAAACGCATTTGCAGTGATTGCAATAGATGTTGTAGCAATAAAAAATGATTTTTTTGGCCACAGTATCACAGTTGCAGGGCTAGTAACTGCTAAAGATTTAATAAGCCAGCTCAAAGAAAAAAGCCTTGGGGATGCACTGTTTATCCCGTCGGCAATGTTGAAAGGAACATATCCGCAGGATGATAATGATGACTGTGTTTTTTTAGATGATATAAGTTTGGAAGAAGTGCAAAAAACACTTGGGGTTAAAATAGTTCCGTTGCAAAATGACGGGTACGATTTTATTACAAAGATTTTGGAGGTGGGACAATGGCAAGACCAGTAGTAGCGATAGTTGGCAGGCCAAATGTTGGCAAGTCTACATTGTTTAACAAGCTAATTGGACAAAGATTATCTATAGTTGATGACACACCAGGTGTTACAAGGGATAGAATTTATGGCGATTGTGACTGGCTAGGTCATAACTTGTTGCTTATCGACACAGGTGGAATTGAACCATATTCAGACGATATAATTCTTTCGCAAATGCGTCGTCAAGCTCAGTTGGCAATTGACAGTGCTGATGTAATAATCTTTGTAACAGATTTAAGAACAGGGATAGTTGCAACGGATTCTGAGGTTGCTACAATGCTACAAAAAAGCGGAAAGCCAATAGTTTTATGCGTAAACAAGTCTGACACAGTAGGGGATGCGCCACCGGAGTTTTATGAGTTTTATAATTTAGGGCTTGGTGACCCTGTTGCCGTTTCTGCAACTCACGGGCACGGAACAGGTGATTTGTTAGACGCTGTTTTAGAACATTTGCCAGAAAAACTTGAAGAACAAACTGATGATGATACTATAAAAGTTGCGATAATTGGCAAGCCGAACGTCGGCAAATCTTCTCTTGTAAATAAGGTCGCAGGCGAGGAGCGAGTAATTGTCTCAAATATTGCAGGCACTACTAGAGATGCGACAGATACTTTTGTTGAAAATAAATATGGCAAATTTGTTTTAATAGACACGGCGGGTCTAAGACGCAAAAGCAAGGTAGATAATGCGATAGAAAAATATAGCATTATTAGGGCTAAGATGGCGGTTGAGCGTGCAACAGTTTGCGTGATTATGATAGATGCAACAGAAGGGTTTACAGAGCAGGATTCAAAGGTTGCAGGAATTGCTCACGAGATGGGAAAAGCCTGCATAATTGCTGTTAACAAATGGGATGCTGTTGAAAAGGACGGCACTACAATGGTGAATTATCGAAAAAAATTAATGGGCGATTTTGCCTTTATGTCATACGCTCCTATAATTTTTATATCCGCTCATACAGGGCAAAGAATTGACAAGCTATTTGAGCTTATTAAGTTTGTTGACGACCAAAATGCAATGCGAATTTCAACAGGTAAACTCAATGATGTTTTAGCATCTGCGACGGCAAGGGTGCAACCTCCAACAGACAAAGGAAAGCGACTGAAAATCTATTATATGACACAGGCGTCAACACGCCCACCAACATTTGTGTGCTTTGTTAATAGAAAAGATTTGTTCCATTATAGCTATCAAAGATATTTAGACAATCAAATTAGAGAAGTTTTTGGACTTGAAGGAACGCCGACGAGATTTTTTATTAGAGAACGAGAAGAAAAAAAGAAATAATAAAATAAAGTGGTACAGTTTTGCAGCTGTACCACTTTATTATTTAGTTTCATTAAAATACTTTTACAAAGTCTCCAAGTTCAAATGAATATAATAAAGCATCCTTGATTTCAAATCCTGTGCACTCAAAGAGCGCTTTGCAATAAATTTCTAGCTGTGGTTTATATTTTTCAACAAGCGACTGCATATCCTTAACTTTATCAGTTTTATAATCAAGAATAACTAGCTTATCATCTTCTACAAAAGCACAATCAACAATACCTTGAACTAGCACCTTTTCATCTGCAAAGCTTTTATCAAGATTAGGGTCATAGAATGTTACAGGCAAGTTAATTGCAAACTTTTTTTCTCTCATAACTTGTTTGCTGTTAAAAATCCTTTTTGCAAGTGTAGAATTAAAGAACTTATCAATTTTTAGTAGCTCGATAGTTTCAGCTTCTTCTTTGCTCAAAAAACCCATTTTTAAAATTCTTTCAAGCTCTAGGCTAGGGCTTTTTTTTGCATCATTATAGTTTGCAAACTGCATATATTTATGCAGTGCCGTGCCACGCTGTGCAGGTGTAAGCCCGCCTTTGTTTAGAAAAGCAGGTCTAGAGTTTGCAAAAAATCGTGTGTCAATAGCGCAAACATCATTTTGAGAAGCTGCTCGTTTAGTGGTGAAAGCTTCAAGCTTTTTATAAGGGTATTCGTATGCTACTTTGGAATTAATTTCATCTAAAAGCTCTTTGTCGCAAACAGATTTAAAGCTTTTTTCGGTTATTTCATTTTGTGGTTGAGCCTCGCCAAAAACAACATCAAGTTTAAAATCTGCGGGCATTGTTTGAATTTCAACATCAGGCAAGAGTGAACGAAGAGCGACAGCGTCAGGATGCCTAAGTGACGCATAAAGTAACCAGTCTGCATAATTTTGGCTTTTTCTTACTGCAAATGTTGGGATAGAGTCTTGATTTAAAATGTTTGCACCAAGGGATTTTATTTTGTTTTGGGGCTTGTTAATTGACAACACAGTAATAATTTTTTCTTTTGCCCTTGTCATTGCAACATATAGCACTCGCATTTCTTCGGATATTTCGTCGTTTTCAACGGCAAGCTTTGTAGCAGTGTGCATAATGGTAGAAAATTCGTGCATATTTTTTGTGTTTCGCCTTTTAATTCCAACACCAATTTTCGAATGTAAAATCATATTGTTTTTTAAGGATTCTTTATTAAACTTGCCAGAACAATTTGCAATAATACAAACAGGAAATTCAAGTCCTTTGCTTTTATGTATGCTCATAATCCGCACTACATCAGCGTTTGGAGATACAGTTCCAGCACTTGCAAGCTCAACTTTGTTTTGTTCAAGCCTGTCTATATGACGGATAAAAGAGCAAAGTCCGTTGGCTTGTTCGGAGTCGAAATTGTTTGCATAGTCGAGCAACAAATTCAGATTCGCATATCTGTTTTCACCGTTTTCCATAGCAAGAACAATAGAGGTATAATCAGTATGCTCGTATATTTTGCGAATTAATTCACAAACGGGAAGAGCTGCTGAAAATCGCCTTAGTATTGTAATTTCCTCTAAAAAATCCTTACACTGCTCGTTGCCGTTTTTTGCACAGCGAACAATGCAATTGTATAAAGGGGCGTTTCTGTCAATCATCCTTATTTTTGATATTTCATCGGGAGTAAAAGCATAGATAGGCGACATCATAGCGGAAAGCAGTGGAATATCGCACAGTGGATTATCAAGAACCCTTAGAAGAGACAAAATAACCTGCACTTCATAGGTTGAGAAAAAACCACCAGAACTGTCTGTGTACGCAGGTATGCCACGGTTTAAAAGCTCTTTAGCATAGATTTCAGACCTACCTTTTGGGCTACGAAGTAAAATGCAAAAATCACCATAAGTAGCAAGTCTTTGACCACCATCTTTACCTCTCACGCAAAACCCATTCTCAATCATTTGAGAAATTAAAGACGCAATATATTTCGCTTCGGATTCTATTCGGGCGTTTCCTGTTTCTTCATTTTTGCTTGTATCTAAAATGTGAATTTGTGCGTCAGCATTTTTAGTTTTTTCATACTCTGCACCATATTTTAGCTCTTCACTATTATCATAAAAAACCTCTCCAACATCATTGCTCATAAGCTGTGAAAAAACAAAGTTTACCATACCAACAACTCCAAACCTGCTACGGAAGTTGCGGTCAAGATTAACAACGGCGGGGTAGTTTTCTCCATTGAAAATAGAAAATTTCTCACGCTTTTTTATAAAGATTTCTGGCATCGCTTGCCTAAATCTATAAATGCTTTGCTTAACATCACCAACCATAAAAAGGTTGTTTTCATCACGGGAAATGGAGGAGAATAGAATATCTTGAGCCATATTTGTGTCTTGATATTCGTCTAAAAGAATTTCAACATATTTTTCAGAAAGCTCGTTTGCAAGAGATGTTTTTTTGAATTCACCGTTTTCCTCACTTACAAGAAGCTCGATAGCGAGGTGTGTTGTATCTGAGAAATCAAGTGTGTTTTTTTCTCGCTTTTTTTGCTCAAATCTGTCTGAAAAAAGATAAACACCTTCAAACAATTTATCAATTAAAGGTTTTAAAAAAATTACATCATCTTCAAATTCTTGAGAGTTGCAACACATAATATCACAAAGGGTTTCTCTAATAAGTTTTTTTATAGTTTTGTCTCTGCGTGTTGTTACAATGTCTTTAACGGGGCTTTCATATCCTTTTGGAAGACGCCCAAGCCTTATAAAATCAAAGTCGTGTATACTGTTATATACGCTGTCCCAGTCACTGTTTTTTGCGTATTCTTTGATTTTTATAATTTGGTTTAAGTCAGAGTTAAAAGTATCTAAGTATTTGTCAGCTAAAACATCATCAGTATTAATTAGGTTTATTGAATTTTGTGTTAGCGTCTGGCAATAATCTAGTACACTTATAACATAATCCAAAGTAACTTTTCCCCAACTGCTTTGTGCTGAATTATCCGTAGAGCAGTAAGCATCTTGTGCCTGTTTTAGCCATTTTTTTGGAAAAGGGTATGCCATTGAAAATTCGTATAAATTTAGTATATACCTTGCAAGCTCAGCATCATCACGACCTTTGAACAAAAGCTCTACAAGCTCTTTAAACTGAATATCATCCTGCATATAAAGTTCTTCAATAACTTCGTTTACAGCCTCGTTTGCAAGGATAGAGCGTTGCCCATCGTCGATAATTTTAAAGTCGGGGTTTATGTTTAACATTTGAAAGTTTTCTTTAACAAGGTCGTTACAAAAACTATCAATAGTGCAGATGTTTGCGCTAGGCAGGAGCATTTGTTGGCGTAACAGATGTGAATTTGTTGGATTTTTTTTAAGTTCTTTTGAAAGTGCAATCCCGATACGCTCACGCATTTCAGAAGTTGCAGCACGTGTAAAAGTTACTATAAGCAGTTTGTCTGCATCGCAGGGGTTGTTTAAATCTGTAAGCCTTCTAATAACACGCTCGACTAAAACCGCCGTTTTTCCAGAGCCTGCAGCGGCAGAAACTAGCAGGGTGCCACCAGTTCCCTCGATAGCACTTTTTTGTTCGTTTGTCCATTTGTTACTCATCACTCTCACCACCGTTTAAAATGTTTAAAGCATCCTTATGTGCTATTTTTTCTATCTCTCTTTTTTTGTCTGTGCATTCAAAGCCACAAACGCTCATATAATCGCAAAACTCGCAGGTTTTGTCATACCCTTTTCTAAAAACCGGATATGCCGGAATTTTGCCATTGTGCAGTTCATTTACCATATCAATAAGAATTTTATCAGCACGACGGTTAAGTTCTAAAAGTTGAGTGTGAGAAATAAAAGTTCCCTTTAGATTATTTTTTTTGTCTACAGAAACAGGAATAAAGTTGCCCTGTATATCTTTTTCCATTGCATTTAATACATCAAAATTCTCAAGAACCATACCGTTACTTTTACCATCTTTAATTTTTTGTTGTACGATTTCTTCATTTGTGCTATTTCTAGGAAGCTTACTAACATTTGATTTTGCTTGATAGTATAAAATACCACTGGGAACAACATCGCCATACCGTTGCTCTCCGTTTTGAGAAATAGCAAATAGATATATGAGCATTTGCATATTAAGCCCATATAAAACATCGCTTAGCACAAAATCTTTAACGCCTGTTTTGTAATCAATTATTCTAATAAAGTTTTTGCCGTCTTTTTCAAAGGAATCAACACGGTCAATGTTTCCTATTATTTTTAAAACTCGCCCATCATCAAGTGTAATAGTATAGGGCTTTAAATCGCCGTCATTGTTAATGCTTAACTCAAAATCGACAGGGACAAATTGCGACACTTCAAATTCCTCGCAAAGTCTGTCCAGAATATCGCAAATTATGGATGAAAACCTAAAAAACAAGTACTCAAATCTTTTGCTTTTATCTTTTATACCACCCATTTTTTCATTAAGAAAGTCAGTTAGCAACAAATCTACTTCTGTTTTTCTTTGCGTGCTTGACATTTCGCATAGTTTTTCTTTGCCATATTTTTTTATAATTATCTCCAAAATATGATGTACAATATTACCGCTTTGCATTGGGTCAAGTTCTGCAATTTTTCGTGGTTTTGCCTTTATACCATATTTGCAAAAATATCTAAATGGACAGTTATGATAATCTTCAATTTTAGTTGCAGACATATACAAATCTTTTCCAAACAGATTTACTGCATTTTCGGGATTTTCAAATTGTATGGGCTTTCGCTTTGAAACTCGCTCTAAAGCGTTGAGTTTGTTTGTATAGTTATCGTCACTTTTAAAGTGTTCTTTTAAGGTGGCACTAAGCGTTGTATCAAAATTATAAGATTTTGCAAGATTTTCAAATGCTGATTTATCACTTTCTATAAAATACAAAGGCTCAAGCTCATCTGTGCAAATATTGTTACAGTTAGGAAAAATTTGCGACACTTCTGAAACGATAACAGAAGGGGACAAAGCCTCTCCAGAGGGAGTGCAACGGGAATATGTGATATAAAGCTTGTCCTTCGCACTGCATAAAGAACTGTATGCAATAAATTTCTCCTCCGCCGTTTTAAATTCATTTGGCTTTGATACTTCAAGCCCACGCTCGATTAATCGCCGTCTATCTGAGTCGTTTAAAATCCCTTTGTTGTCAGGCTCTTTTGGAAAAACACCCTCGTTTGCTCCGACAATAAAGATGATTTTCAAAGACCCTAGTCGAATTCTTTCTGCAGAGCCAATAGTAATTTCATCAAGACCTTGTGGTATAGAGCCGATATCACAAACGGATAGCATACAATCGAAAAGCTCAAAATAGCGACTTGCGTCAACAGCAGTATCGCCAACAATGGTTGCAAGCTTATCTAAAATCTCCATAAGCATATCCCAAATTCGCTCTTGCTCAAGTGCCAAGGCAAGATTATCATTATTTTGATAAAGCAAGGCAAGTGCTTTTAGATTTTTTCCTGCACCTATGTCACAAAGCAAGGTGTAAACAGCTTTTGAAATTTGCTCTCCATTTGCGTTGTTATCGCACGAGTTCTTAAATTTGAGCAATGGAATAATTGCTTTTTTTCGTATTTTATTCAATTTTTCAAGTTTTCTGTTAGAGCTTTCGCTTACACTTTCTCCAAAGCCTTCTGGATGATTATTCCATTCGTTTTTCCACCCAGATGCACCGATTTTCCACATAAGAGCGTAGTTTTCGGCTAAAGAAATATCTTCATCGCAAATGCCTACAAGCCCTGTTTTTAAATATCTCATAAGCCTGTCAGTCGAAAATCCCATTGTTGCAATTTCAAGAGCACAACGAACAAGAGTAATAAGTGGCTGAGAGGTTATGGGTTGTCTTTCGTCTTCAAAAATGGGTATATTATATTTCTTAAAAGCACTTACAAGCTCTTTTTTATATTCGTTAGAATCCCTTGCAATGACTGCTATGTCACGGCAACGAATTCCTTGTGTGCGCATTAAGTTTTTAGCGGTAGAGGCGACAAAATCGCACTCAAACGATTTGTTTGAAGCACGACAAATAGTGATGTTATCGCAGTTGCCATTAAATTCATCAAAAGATGGTGAGAAAATATTTTTCTCAAGAAAAGCTAAGGAATCGTTCTTAAATCTAGTAGGATTATCCATAGGTAACTTGATGTTGTTTACAATTTTTACATTGTTTTCATTTGCAATTTTAATAAGTTTTTTAGCAGTTTGGTTAACGCACGAAAAAAGTTGTGTTTCATCATCACTGCCAAAAATATCATCAGTAGTAAGTGATATATATACGTCGCTGGACTGGCACATAATTTGAGATATAATTTTAAACTCTTGTTGTGTAAAACCTTTAAACGCATCTATTGCAACACAGCGATTTTTAAAAAAGCTGTAGTCAAGTAAAGTGTCATAGAGTGCGGATAAAGCGCCTTGTTCGTCAGTATACGAGTTTTCAAGTAAAGCGTTATATGCAGACATTATGAGGGATAGCTCTTGTAATTTATTTTTAAGTGTGCAGTCCTCCATAGTTCTTGCTGTAAACATTAAATCATCAGCAGATATGTTGTTTTGTTTAAATTCAGTACAAATATGTAAAAGCTCTTTTGCCAAGTTTGTGTTATAAACATATTTTGAATAAAGCTCAAGCTCGTCCTTAACACTTTCAAGAGCCATTGATATCAAAACAATTTTTCCGCTATCATCAATGTGTTTTTTGTATTCTCCACCAGCTTGCTCAAAAACTGCTTGTGCAAGCCTACTAAAGCTTAAAACTTCAATTCTTAGCGCATCTTTTGCACCAAGCATAGAAAGCATTGCACGCTCGCTTTCAAACGAAAATTGTTCAGGTACAATAAGTACCATATCATCTTTTTGGTTCTTTGCATTATTTGCAAGCAGGTTGCGAATATATTGTGTTTTTCCGCTCCCAGCCCTACCAGTTATAAAATGTAGCATACCAACACCGCCTTTAAAATCTACGAATTGAGTATAACATATTTTCCGCTCCTTTTCGACTAAAAAGTGGGACATTAAGGTTTTTTAAAAGCAATTGAAAGGGAAAACAATTCTGAAAAAATACAGATTGTTCTCCCTTTTGTTCTTCCCTCACACTCTTTTGAATGTGGATAGAAGAACGCATATAGAAATAAACTATAATGTGTCAATTTAAATTAGTAATAAGCACTATAAAAGTAGTGGTTGGATCTGATTACCGATTAAAGCTTGTTTTGTAGTGTCTAGTGTTTTTTCAAAATCTGCAACAATAGAGTTTGGCTTTTTGTTGCAGTCGTCTTGTCTCATAGGAATAAAATAAATGTTTTTACAGTTTAAAAGATTTCCTATGTTTTTTGCACAAGCGCCTAGTGCATCATTTGTAGAAACGCCAATAACAACAGGACGATTATTTCTCAAATGTGCTTTGGCAGCCATTGTAACAGAAGTGTCGGTAATTCCATTTGCAAGCTTCCCTAGCGTGTTACCGGTGCAAGGTGCAATTATTAAAACATCAAGCAAGCACTTAGGCCCAATTGGCTCTGCTTCATATATTGTGTTAATAATCTTTTTATTGCATAGGGATTCAATTTCGTTTACAAAATCATTTGCTTTACCAAATCTGGTATCTATACTAAAAGCTGTTTGCGACATTATAGGCACAACATTAAACCCTTTTTCAAGCAACACAGATATCTGCGGAATTACTTTAGAAAAGGTGCAAAATGAGCCACACATCGCAAAACCAGCGGTGGCATTTGTCATGTAATTTCCTCCTTGATAATGCTTAAAATTGCGTCGGCAACTATTTCACCTGATGTTTTTGGCGCAGCTTTTCCAGGCAGAGAACCCGCACGAATAACTTTAATGCCGTAGTTTTCTGCTTGTTCAAAATCAATGCCAAATGGGGCGGATGCAATTTCAATAACCATACAGTCCTTTTTTAATGAACGAAGGATTTGTTTGTCAATAACAAGAGAAGGAACAGTGTTGATAATTATATCTAGCTTAACGGCTGCTTTATCTAGGTCCTCAAAAGTTACAGGTCTACACCCTTGAATTTCTGCAAATGCAAGGTCACCATAGCTACGAGCAACAACGGTTACATCAGCACCAAGACCCTTTAGCATATGCACTAAAACACGAGATGTTCTGCCAAAGCCTGTAACTGCAATTTTAGAGCCGTGAACAGTGATTGGCATTTCACTCATAATCAGCTTTATTACACCTTGAGCTGTAGGAACGGCATTTTTAACAATTAATTCTTCTCTATCAAAATAATCAAAAAAACTTATTCCACGCTCAAAAAGATTGCTCTTAAAACTTTTAGTAAGCATACCGCCAAAAATAATATGGTCACGGTTTAAAAGCTGTGTAAGCTCGCCGATGTTTATTTCTCCACTAAAACAAGGACAATTTAAAGCGATACCATCCCTACTCATAGGTAACGGTAAAACAATTGCGTCGCAGTCGTTTATTGCGGCTTTTAAATCCGTATAATTAAAACGGGGTACATTTATATGATTTAGAGTATCAAATCCGTATGCGTTTGCGATAAATCCCTTTTCATTAAAGCATTGTGTCATATATATTTGGCGAACATCTCCGCCTATGGTTAAAAACCTCTTTGGCTCTTTCATTATGTAAACCTCCGTTATTGGATTTACATCATTCTATGATTTTGAATTAAAAAAGGTTATTGTGACTAAAATAAAAAATAATAACAATTGGTAAATGTTTAATAAAACTGTTTATTTTTTATCCAAAATACAATATAATATTATAGTAACTGTATTTATAACGGAGGTAAAGTTTTGTTTGAAATAGATAAACTACTAAAAGAGGTAAAAAGAGTTCATTTTATTGGCATCGGCGGTTCGGGTATGTGCCCGCTCGCTGAGATTTTATTGAGTCAAGGCTATACTGTAACTGGCTCTGATAATAACGAGGGAGATAATATTGACAAGTTGCGCTCACTTGGTGTAAAAATCGAGATGGGTCAAAAGGCGCAAAACATAGATGGTGCTGAAATGATTATTTATACTGCAGCACTACTGTCTGATAATCAAGAGCTTGTTGCTGCTAAGCAGTCAGGTATCCCCACTTTTGAGCGTTCAAAGCTCTTTGGTGCAATAACCAGAATGTATAATAATTGCTTTGGTATTTGCGGAACACACGGTAAAACAACAGCAACTTCAATGCTTACACAAATATTGGTTGAGGCTCAGCTTGAACCTACAGCTGTGATTGGTGGCAAGCTCCCGCTAATTGATAGCCACGGAATAGTTGGCAAAAGCGAAACAATGGTTTGCGAGGCTTGTGAGTTTGTAGACACTTTTCTTGACTTGTCACCAGATGCGGTAGTTATTTTAAATATTGATTCAGACCATTTAGACTATTTTAAAACTCTTGAGAATTTAAGAGCATCGTTTACAAAATTTGCAAATCTTGCAACACGAATTATAATTGCAAATGGTGATGATGAAAACACGATGAAAGCTGTTAGCAGTATAACCGACAAGCCGATAATAACTTTTGGACTTGATAATAAAAATGATTATATCGCAAAAAATATAAAATATAACCGTGGCGCATTTGCACAGTTTGATGTGTATCATAAAGATGAGTTGCTTGGAAATATAGGGTTAAATGTTCCGGGAGAGCATAACATTTTAAACGCACTTGCAGCAATAGTTTGTGCAATTGACATTGGTGCGAGCTTTTCAAAAATCTCACAAGCACTTGAGAATTTTAGAGGAGCGGGAAGAAGATTTGAAGTTATCGGAAAATATAACGGCATTACAATTGTTGATGATTATGCACATCACCCTGCAGAACTTAAAGTAACTTTAGACGCAGCAATGAAAATGCATTACAATAAAGTATGGGCAATTTTTCAACCCTTTACATTTTCAAGAACATCAATGTTGCTTGAAGATTTTGCAAATGTTTTAAAAATTCCTGATTACGCAATTTTGACCGAAATAATGGGCTCAAGAGAAATAAACACATATGGAATTAAAACTCAGGACTTGACTGATAAAATTCCTGACAGCGTATGGTTTAAAACTTTTGATGAAGTTGCAGACTATGCAATAAAAAATGCTAGAAAAGGGGACTTGATAATTACCCTTGGTTGTGGAGATGTTTATAAAGTAGCAAAACTTATTGCTAAAAAATACGAAGAACGATAGATGATTTTTCTCTTTTTCATAAATATTTAACAAAACAGTAATATTTTATGATTATAATTGATTTTAATAATGAAAAATTTACTATAAATTAGCAAAGGAGTCTTATATGCATAATGAAATTAAAGGACTTAAAATTTCTAAGATAACAAATTTTGGAATACAAAGAAAAATAGTTGCAAATATGACAACAGAATCGTGGGAGGCAATTCCTCACGCTGTATACACATATAGACCTGATGTTACGGATTTTATTGGCGAATATTCATTGTTAAACAAGGAAGAAAAAATCACAATTAATACACTTATGTTAAAAGCTATAGTAGAGGGAATAAAACAGGCGCCTCAAATAAATGGCCATATTAAATATCAAAATCGTCTTGTAAGAGGCAAGGTAAACCAAATTGAAGATATTAACATATCTATGCCGTGGATTTTGCCAACGGGACAAATGATGACGATTAATTTAAGAAATTTTGAGAATAAATCACTTGTAGAGATGACAGAGTATATACAAGATGTTTCAAAAAGAATTGAAAATACAAATCTTGACGAGGTTATGTTTGAGGTATCTCTAGATAATACAATTTCAGCACTTAAAAACGGCAAAATAATTACCACTTTTTCTCGTTTAATAGGCTCTAAAACGGGAAAAAATAAAGTGAAAACTTTGAGTGGAAAAGAAAAAACAAAATATTACAACATACCTCAAGAGCAAAGACTTACAAAGCTTGATATTGAGCAAGGAACAATAACAATTACAAACATAGGTGCAATTTATAAAGAGCAAAGAGGAGAGCTTGCGCTTCTTGAAATTATTCCTCCACAGCTTGTAGCAATCGGGCTTGGTGCAGTGCAAGAACAGCCAGGTGTTTTTGTTGATAAAAATGGTGATAAACAAATAGGAATAAGAAAAATTATGCCTATTACAATTGCTTTTGACCATCGTGCTCTTGATTTTGGAGATATAGTTCCGTTTATAAAAAAGCTTGATGAAGTTTTTGAAAATCCAAAACAAATTCATTCTTGGTAAAATATAAGCTCCAATTATTTTGACTATACATAGATAACAATCAAAATATTGGAGCAATTTAATATCACTTTTTATTTTCAATAATCCAATCTCTATTCATAGAAACATTGGGGTCATCAGGCAATGCAACTCTGGAATCTGGCAAGCGGCTATCTGCTTGGCTTATAGGCTGTGTAATGTATGCGCCGGTTATTGGTCTCTTTTTATCTTTTTTAGGTTTTTCGTTCAAATCAATAACACCTCCGTGTATTTATTATGTGTATTCGTTTTAATGTTATACGGTTAAAACATTTTGTTTGAACGCGATTATTTAATGTGATATAATTATATTCAACTTATGTCCCGCCTTTATGGCGTTGGGCAGTTTATGTCGAATTTACTTTGTAATTGTGATATAATAACCGCAAGCGATTATTATATTTAATTTATGTCCCGCCTAATCGGCGATGGACGAATTATAAATTTAAATTTTGTATCCCATCTTATGGTGATGTACGGATAATATCATTAATATTTTGAAAAGACCTTCGTAAACTATATATTGACTGTTTTGGGACAAGTTCTTAGTTTTTCCCTTGCTGAAAACTGTTAATGTTATATTATAATATGAAACATTTCTAAAAACGGGAAAGAAAGTTTGCTGATTTTTAAAAAATCACTGTTAAAAACAATATATTTTACTCAAAACTATCATAAGTTACTTATTTTGATATTATACTTTTTAAAATAAAACTATAAACATATATTTTTGGAGGCTGAGATGGATAAAACCGAAGCACTATACGAAGTAAGAAAAATAAAAGATTTTCGCGATTTAATTAATCAAAGTGTGGAACTGTTTGGTGATAAAGCGGCATATATGCTCAAAGATTCAAAAGGTGAATATTACGATGTTTCCTATAGACAACTTCAAGCGGATATAAGAGCGCTCGGAACTGCATTGTGGTCAATGGGTCTAAAAGGCGAAAAAGTTGCTGTTATGGGTAAAAACTCATATAAATGGGCGGTGTCATATCTTGCAGTAACAAGTGGGCTAGGAGTTATTGTTCCTATTGATAAAGAATTGCTTTTTACTGATGTCGAAACAATTTTATCCACATCTGACGCAAGCCTTATTTTTGTAGATTCGGAAGCTTATAAAAAAATTTCAAAAAATAAAGATAAACTAAGTCCCGACCTTAAAATTGTATCTTTTGATATACCAGAAGATGATGGAGGTTTGTTATCTTTTGATAGAATTATGTCAAAAGGTAGAGAATTGCTTGAAAATGGAGCAGATGAATACTTAAATGCTAAAATAGAGCCAGACGAGCTAACTTCACTTATTTTTACATCCGGCACAACAGGGCTTGCAAAAGGTGTAATGCTAAGTCATACAAACATTTGCTTTGTAATTATGTCTACAAGCAGTGTTGTAAAATCAGGTCCAGATGACAGGTTTTTGTCGGTACTTCCGATTCACCATACCTATGAGTGTACGCTGGGATTTTTACTGCCTTTATATACTGGTGGCACTATCGCTTTTTGTGAAGGTCTTTTAAAGCTTATGAAAAATATGCAAGAGGTTGAGCCTACTGTTTTTGTAAGCGTACCTTTGATGTTTGAAAAAATTCACGCAAGAATTATAAAAGCAGCTTCAGAAAAACGCGGAGGAAAATTTGCTTTTTCACTCGGTAAAGCCATTACAAGTATGGGAAATGCTTTTGGTGTAAGCCTTAATGATAAAGTGTTTGGAGAAATAAATAAAAATTTTGGCGGAAAACTGAGGTTAGGAATTGTTGGTGCAGCAGCAATAAGACCAGATGTTGTTGCCGATTTTAAATCTTTTGGAATACCGCTTTATATTGGATATGGGCTAACAGAGTGTGCGCCATTAGTTACTGGAAATCATGATGAGCTATTTACCGTAGACACTGTTGGAAAGCCACTTCCGGGTATTGAAATCAAAATAATTAATCCCGATTCAAATGGAATTGGAGAAATTTGTGTAAAAGGTCCAGGGGTAATGCTTGGATATTATAATGATGAAAAATCTACAAAAGAAGTTTTAGACGATGGATGGTTTAAAACAGGGGACTTAGGTTCCCAGGATGAAGATGGCATTGTTAAAATTACAGGTCGTATAAAGAATGTAATTGTTACTAAAAATGGAAAAAACATTTATCCAGAAGAGGTTGAGTTTTATCTAAACAATAACCCGCTTATTGCTGAGGCAATGGTTTTTGGTAGTTATGATGATGACGAAACCGTTGTAGAAGCAAAAATTCTTCCAGATGTTAATGCTATTGCAGATAAGTTAAAAATAAAAGAAGCAACTGTAGAAGATATAACAAAAGCAATAAACGAGGTTGTTAAAGATGTTAATAAAAAACTCCCGTCATATAAAAATATCAAAAAATTTAATATAAAAGAAACAGAGTTTGTAAAAACAACAACAGCAAAAATCAAGAGATATGCTAATATGAATGATGAAGAACAGAGTACTTCAAATGAAGTAAAAAAATAAAAAATAATTCACTTCACAATAAGACAATTTTTTTATACAAAAACCCTTATCCTTTATGGATGAGGGTTAATTTTTTACATATTTTTAGATAATTTGGAAAAGATAGTAAAAAAGGAGGTAAAAATATGCCAGTATCAATAAGGAATTCACAAGACGAGGTAACAGCAATTATAGAAGGAGAGATAGACCACCACACAGCAACAGAAATAAGAAAATGCATTGACGAGAGTGTGGAGCGTATACGACCAAAATTATTAAAAATTGATTTTTCTCAAGTCAGTTTTATGGATAGCTCTGGGATTGGTCTAATTATGGGAAGGTATAACACAATGAAAATTATAGGTGGAAAGGTAGAGGTGCAAAATCCTACTCCAGCTATTGAAAAAATATTAAAAATTTCTGGAATACAAAAGCTTGCAAAGATAACAAAAACACAGGAGGTATCAAAATGAGTGTCCTTATAAATGAAACAAGAATGACGGTTGAAAGCAGGTCAATAAATGAGGGGTTTTCTAGAGTTGCGGTTGCGGCATTTGCAGCCCAACTAGACCCCACAGTAGAGGAATTAAGCGACATTAAAACGGCGGTTAGTGAGGCTGTTACAAACTGTATTGTTCACGCTTATGAAAAACAAGTCGGAAAAATATACATAACGGTTGGAATATATGAAAACCAAACAATACGAATAAAAATTAGGGACAGAGGTTGCGGAATAGAAAATGTAAGACAAGCCCGAGAGCCACTTTATACAACAAAAGGAGGTGAAAGGTCGGGTCTGGGATTTGCCGTTATGGAAAGCTTTATGGACAAGGTTACCATTCGTTCAAATGTTGGAAAAGGAACAACCGTAACCCTTACAAAGCAGATTTGTGGAAGGTGCAAGAATGATTAAAGAAAAAGCCGAACGAGAGGCATTGATAAGTGACAACATCGGTTTGGTACATGCTTGTGCAAATAAATTTAGAGGTAAAGGAGCAGAATACGACGACTTGTTTCAGGCGGGCTGTGTGGGGCTTATAAAAGCGGCTGATGGTTTTAAACCAGAGCTTGGTTTTGCTTTTTCTACTTATGCAGTGCCTGTAATTTTAGGGGAAATAAAAAGAATTTTTAGGGATTCTGGAAGCGTGAAGGTTGGTAGGGCGCTAAAAGAAAAAGCACGATTTGCGATACAACAGCGTGACCGAATGGTTGTTCAGCTTGGCAGAGAACCAACAATAAGCGAGCTTGCACAAAGGTTAGAACTAGATATATCAGAAACTGCTGAACTACTAATAGTTGCAATGCCAACAGTATCGCTAACTCAGCACGATGATGATGAGAATTCAAAGCAAATTGAAATTCCAACACAATCCGTGGAGGATGAGGTTGCCGAAAAAATAGCATTGTCACAAGTGATTGAGGATTTGCCGGAGCTGGACAAGCAGATAATAAAACTGAGATATTTTCAAGGACTTACTCAAACTGTTACTGCCGAAAAACTCAATATGTCACAGGTTCAAGTGTCTAGAAAAGAGCGAGCAATTCTAAAAGAACTTCGGTCAAGATTATGTTGAAAACAGGGGAATACAATTTCTAGTTTTTTAGATAAAATTTGATGTTAGGGTCTGAACTATATAAAATTGAAACATTGAAAAAAGTCATAAAATATGTTATTATATTATGAATTTAATTTTCAAATATATTGATAACATCCCAGATATGCGATTGGAGAATATTTATGGCTTTTTATAAAAAGATTTTATGTGCTTTGATATCACTTGTAATGCTTTTTACTTGCTCTGCTTGTAGCTCGTCGATTAGCAAAACGTACACTTATAAGGCAAGTGATGAAAAGATAATATCAACAAAAAATACGGATAAAAAATACAATACGATTGACACCGAGAAACTAGAGCTTGTTTGTTCTTCTGGCCTTGTTGAACTATATTTGGATAAAGAGTCTTACGCAATAGTGGTTAAAGAAACATCTAATGGGAATTATTGGTACTCTTTGCCAAGCGACTCAATAAATGATGCAAGTATAGTATCTCTTTATGTTTCTAAAGGGGAAAAACTTTACAAGCTAAACTCGCAATCAAACAGCGTAGCTTATGGGAAAGCAAAGTACGAAAAAAAGAAAAATGGAGTATGGCTAAGCTACATTTTGTCCGAAAGAAAAGACAATCCAGAAATATCCATACCGGTTACTGTCAAGTTTACACTAGAGGACGGAAGTTTGGATGTTGACATTGATTGTAAAGAAATTAATAATAACAAATCAACAATAGTTGAAAAAATAGAATTATTAAAGTATTTTGGCGCTACTAGTACGGCACAAGACGGAGATTTTATAGTTATTCCAGACGGGTGTGGTGCAAAAATAAACACTGCAGTTTCAACCGATAATCAAAATTATAATTTAAAAGTTTATGGACAGGATTATTCGGCAAAAACTGAAAATGTAAAATCTGCCATTGTCCCAGCGTTTGGAATGAAAAATGCAACAGGGGCATTTGGCGCAATTATCAGACAAGGTGACGCTCTTGCTACGATATCGGCTACAAAGGCAAAAGAGGGTGAGTACAATACTGTTGGAGCAGTATTTGAAGTTACTCCAACTCAAACGAGCTCAAACTCTGGTAAGACTATTAAAATGGTTTCTCAAAACAGCTACGACGGTAATTTATCGTTATGTTACAGATTTTTGTCTGGTATAAATGCAACATATTCAGGAATTGCAGCCGTTTGCAGAGAACAATTAACAAGAGATGCCGTTTTATCAACTCAACCAATTCAAAAAACAGGTACTTATCCAATAAATATTTCACTTATCGGTGAGGCTAAAAAGAATAAACTCCAAAGTCAAACGCTAGCAAGCTTTGAGCAAGCACAAGAAGTTATAGGATTATTAAAAGCAAAAGGAATAAATGATTTAAACCTTTGTTATGAAGGTGCGCTCACAGGTGGAACGGAGCAATCAAATGTTAAAAATGCAAAACTTGCAAACACTTTAGGCTCGAAAGAAAAACTAGAAGAGTTATATAGCTATATGTCTGCTCAGGAGTTTGGATTGTTTTTTGATGTAAATATACTATCAGCAAGTAGCGGTGCGAAAGCAAAAAACATCAAGGGCAATAAAACTGTTGCAGAAATGAAAAATCCTCTTTATAACTATTGGGGTCAAAATGTTACTTCAAAAAACCTTTCAAAATCAAAAAAAATAGAAGATAATATTGTAAGTTTTATTTCAAAGTCTAAAAAAATGCATTTCACAGGATATTGTATAAATGATGCAGGCTCTATTCTTTATTCAGATTTTAGCAGTGGTTTTGTAAATAGGGAGCAAATGAAGTCGCTAATTTCGCAGCAAATTATTACGATGTCAACAAATCGCGAAACGATGGTTAAAAATGGTAATTTCTATATGCTAAAAAATGTTGATTATATCTTAGATATTCCTATGAATACAGGGTATAAAACAACTAGTAGCTATGAAAGTATTCCTTTTGTGCAAACTATTTTGCACGGCACTATTGAGTATTCTGCGCTACCTGTAAATCTATCAAAAGACTACACAAAAACCTTTTTAAAAAGTGTAGAATATGGAGCTATGCTGTCTTTTGAAATGACTTTTTCGGAACTTTTAAATAAAGACAATGATGAAAATTCAAATTTAAACTACGAAGAATGGGTAGTGAAATCTGTTGATGGATATAAAAAATTTAATGATTTGTTTCAAGATTTAAGGGATGCAAAAATAACTAATCACTATATGGTTCAAGAAGATTTGTATTGCACAGTTTATAACAATATGAATTATGTTTATGTGAATTATTCAAATGAGGATATAACATATAATAATTTAGTTATAAAGGCAAACAATTACCTAAGAGTTAACTAAAAAATACCACTCGTGCAAAACAATGCACGGGTGGATTTTAATTTGTAATATTGTATTAAAGTTTTTCAAGGTCATAGGGTGTGCGTTGATAAACAAAGTAGTTCATCCAGTTTGAAAAAATTATATTTGCAGTAGAACGCCAAGTCATCGGTGGGGTTTTTTGTGGGTCATTACCTGGGAAATAATTATAAGGAACATCAATATCAAGCCCCTTATGAATATCTCTAAAATATTCGTTTGCAAGCGTAGTTCGGTCATATTCTGAATGACCTGTGATATAAAAATTTCGGCACACTCGATCAGCTACTATGTGAACACCGGAGATATCAGATATTGACAAAACTTGCAAATCGTGTATTTTTTCAATATCTTCTCTTAAAATATTAGTGTGCCTTGAATGAGGAACATAAAAAACATCATCAAGTCCACGAAGCAATGGATGATAAACATCTAAAGATTTATGAGGAAAAATTCCAAATATCTTTTCTTCAAGAGGATATTTTTTTATACCGTAATGATAATAAAGTCCTGCTTGTGCGCCCCAACAAATATACATCGTTGAGTAGACATTCTTCTTAGCCCATTTAAAAATCTCGCACAGTTCTTCCCAGTAATCAACTTCTTCAAAGTCTAAAAGTTCAACCGGCGCACCGGTAACTAACATTCCGTCAAATTTAAAATCTCTTACATCGTCAAGAGTTTTATAAAACTTGAGCATATGCTCGGCAGAAGTATTTTTACTTTTATGTGTTATAGTTTGCAAAAGCTCAACCTCAACTTGAATGGATGAGTTGCTAAGCAAGCGTAAAAGCTGTGTTTCGGTCTCAATCTTAGTTGGCATAAGGTTAAGTATAAGAATTTTAAGAGGGCGAATGTCTTGTGTTTTTGCCCTAGTTTCTGACATTACAAAAATACTCTCAAGTTCAAGAATATGCCTTGCAGGCAATTGGTTATCAATCTTAATTGGCATTCTATACTCACCTCAATAAAAAATATAAATATAGCTACAAAAACTATGAATAACAGTATAACAAATAAGGTAGGTCAATTCAAGTGAAAAATAAAGGGTATATTAATTAAGATTATTATTGAATTTTAGCGATTATACTGATAGAATGTTATAGAAAAGTTAAGGGGGAAATCAAATGAATGCTAAAAATCTAATAGACCTTCCAGAACTCTCTAGGGAGGAATTAGATGAACTTATAAAACTTGCAGGGGCGATTATGAAAAATCCCACAAATTACATTGATAATTGCCACGGAAAAATAATGGCAAGCTTGTTTTATGAGCCATCAACAAGAACGCAAATGTCTTTTCAAACGGCAATGATTCGTCTTGGTGGCAGTACAATTGGATTTGATAACCCTGTTAACTCCTCTGTATCAAAAGGGGAGAGCTTGAAGGATACAGTTAGGGTTATTAGTAATTATACTGATGTAATAGTTATACGAAATCCTTATGAGGGTAGTGCTTTTGCGGCCTCTATGTTTTCTCGTGTTCCTGTTATAAATGCAGGCGACGGGGGGCACTTGCATCCAACGCAAACTCTAACCGATTTGGTAACCTTATGGTATGAAAAGGGTAGGCTTGACAATTTAACAATCGGACTTTGTGGAGATATAAAAAATGGCAGAACGGTTCATTCTCTTATAAAAAGCCTTTCAAAATATGAGGGGAATAAATTTGTAATTATCTCTACTCCACAGCTTCAAGCCCCACAATATATTATAGATGTTCTCGAAGCAAACGGATGCGAATATTCTTTTTCTACAAATTTAGAAATAAGAATGCCAGAGCTTGATGTGCTTTATATGACGCGGATTCAGCGTGAAAGATTTGCGTCCCAAGAAGAGTATGAAAAGCAAAAAGGAATTTATGTTCTTGATTTGCACAAACTGAAAAATGCAAAAAAAGAGCTTAAAATTCTCCATCCACTTCCAAGAGTTGATGAAATTGCAATCGAGGTGGATGATGACCCTAGAGCAAAATATTTTGAGCAAACGGAATATGGGATGTATGCCCGAATGGCATTGATAGAAGGAATGCTTAAAAATAGGGAGAAAACGATGCCAAAAACAATTCAAAGCACTCATAATGAAAAATGTCACAACCCTCGTTGTATTACAAGTGTTGAGAGCTATTTGCCAAATCTTTTTACAAGGGGAGGGAATGGACGACTTATTTGTTCGTACTGTGAACATGAACTTAAAAAATGATTTTAAAATTTTAGTTGTTAATTCATCACCTAAAAAACACGGGCATACACAAAAATTACTAGATGCATTTTTAGAAGAATGCCCCAAAACTGCTCAAATAAAATATGTTTTAGCTTTTGAGCTAAACGCAAAGCCGTGTAATGATTGCGGTTATTGTCATAAAAATAATTCTTGCAAATTTAGGGATTTAGATGAATTTTATAAGGATTTTGAGGTTGCAGATTTAATAGTTTTTGCAACTCCTGTATATAACTTTTCGTTTCCAGCACCGTTAAAATCAATTTTTGATAGATTTCAAAGATATTACAATGCGCGCTTTACAAGAAATAAAAAACCGCCAATAAGCAAAAAGAGAAATGCGGTAATTCTTTCTACCTGTGGCAGTTGTGATGAATATGGATTTGAGGTAATAAAGCACCAAGCAAAAAGTGCTTTTACTGTTTTGAATGTTGAACTTTGTGGATTTGTTGGTGCTAAAAATACAGATTTTGAAGAAATATCTAATGATGATATTTTAAAATCAAAAACACTTGCAAGTTTAGTTTTTAATAAATAAAAATGTAAAAACAGCTTTTAATGTACAATAACATTAAAAGCTGTTTGTGATTATAAGATTTTATTTTGCTAGATAAAAGTTATCTGCAATAGCTTTTGAAGTAACATCGTGCTTATCGTCTCCATATCCAACTAAAATCGCATAAACTTTGTTGGTTTCTGGGTCTTCAATTATAGAAACATAGCCCACATATTTATTGCCTATATCAGTTTCTGTAATTATTGTGCTAAAAGTACAACGAGTGCGCCCTTTTTTAGTTTTACAAGTGTTCTTACTAGTGTCATTGTTTTCGATTTTTAAAAAGCTGTCAACACCAAAGACTTTTGCAAGTTTTGTGGCATCTTCAATTCTTTCAATGCCTCTAACCCCGTCCAAATCAAGAACATAAAGGTAAAAATCTGTGTGCTTGCTAATTAAATAGTCAACACCATCACTTTGGAAAACAACCCTGCTTTTGATAAAATCTAGTTTTTCTTCTTCAGTTTCAATGTTTTGAATTTCTGCTTCGATATCCTTTAGTGGTTGCTTTAAGTCGTTGTATTCTTTAGGAATTAAAAATTTAACATCGCTAAGGTCTGAGCATAATGCAAATTTTTCTGTATCATATTTCCCGTCAAAATATATATCTTTTTCACAACCGGAAAACACGCAAGCAACAAGGATAATGATGAGGCTAAAAGCTGAAATTTTCTTCATTTTAAAATCCCCCAAATAAGTATTAATACTTTATAATTGTAACACAATAAGCATAATTTTAAAAGTACATAATTTTCTTGTATATGAATAATATTTGTGGTAGAATAACTCGTAATTAACTTTAAGTTTAAATAATCGCTTTTGAGGTGGTTTTTTGTCAGTACCAAAGGAAAACATAAGGAATTTTAGTATAATTGCTCATATCGACCACGGCAAATCTACACTTGCCGACAGATTGCTTGAGCATACTCAGTCTGTTGCACAAAGGGATATGACTTCCCAACTGCTTGATAATATGGATTTAGAGCGTGAGCGTGGAATTACTATTAAAGCACACGCAGTTAAACTAAATTATATCGCAAATGATGGCAACGAATACGTTTTAAATTTAATAGACACACCAGGCCACGTGGACTTTAACTATGAGGTTTCACGCTCTCTTGCTGCCTGTGAGGGTGCAGTTTTGATAATCGATTCCTCACAAGGAATAGAGGCGCAAACACTTGCCAACACATATCTAGCACTAGATCACGATTTGGAGCTTGTACCGGTTATAAATAAAATTGATTTGCCGGCGGCGGACCCAGAAAGAGTAAGTGCTGAAGTAGAGGAAGTAATTGGACTTGACTGCCAAAATGCTCCTAGAGTTTCAGCGAAAACTGGCCAAAATATAGACCAGGTGCTTGAAAGAATAGTAAAAGATATTCCAGCACCGCAAGGGGATGATAATGCTCCGTTGCGAGCATTGGTTTTTGACTCTGTTTATGATAGTTATAAGGGCGTTATAGTTTATGTAAGGATTGTAGACGGCACAATAAAATCAGGAGATACAATGCATCTTATGGCGACGGGGGCAGAATTTACAGTTGTCGAAGTTGGCTATATGCGTGCGAGGGGGCTTGAGCCTACAAGCGTGCTTACAGCTGGTGAGGTTGGGTATGTTACTGCGTCTATAAAAACGGTTAGCGATGCAAGAGTTGGAGATACAATAACGCTTGCAGATAACCCAACGACAGAGGCTTTACCAGGTTATAGAAAAGTAAACCCTATGGTGTTTTGCGGTGTGTACCCCGCTGATGGGGCAGACTATGAAAATTTAAAAGAAGCGCTTGAAAAATTACAGTTAAACGATGCTGCATTATCTTATGAGCCTGAAACATCAGGTGCATTAGGCTTTGGCTTTAGATGTGGGTTTTTGGGTCTTTTGCACCTTGAAATCGTCCAAGAAAGATTAGAGCGTGAATATGACCTTGATTTGGTAACAACTATCCCAAGCGTTGTTTATAAAATATATATGACAGATGGCAGAGTCCTTGAAATTGACAACCCGTCAAACTATCCAGACCCTGCACAAATTGATTATAGCGAAGAGCCTATGACTGATGCGCACATTTATGTTCCAACTGATTTTGTGGGTCCTATTATGGATTTGTGTCAAGACAGAAGAGGAACTTTTAAAGATATGGTTTATATGTCTGGAGATAGGGTAGACCTTCATTATGAGTTGCCACTCAATGAGATTATTTATGATTTTTTTGATGTGTTAAAATCTCGCACAAAGGGCTATGCTTCATTTGATTATGAAATTATTGGATACAAGCGTTCAGACCTTGTTAAGCTAGATGTTTTGCTAAATAGCGATGTTATTGATGCTTTGTCGTTTATAGTTCATACTGACAAGGCATATAATAGGGCAAGAAAAATTGCAGAAAAGCTAAAAGAGCATATTCCACGCCAATTATTTGAGGTGCCAATTCAGCTTGCAATAGGTGGAAAAGTAATTGCTCGTGAAACCGTTAAAGCAATGCGTAAGGATGTTCTTGCAAAGTGCTACGGTGGAGATATATCAAGAAAGAAAAAACTCCTTGAAAAGCAAAAAGAAGGTAAAAAGCGTATGCGCCAGTTTGGTAGTGTTGAAGTACCACAAGAAGCTTTTATGGCAGTGCTTAAACTGGATGATTAAAAACAAAAAACATTTAAGCGAGTTTTAACAGTAGAACTCGCTTAAAATTTATTTAGGTGGTGTTTTATATTAACAACATAGGTGTTTACATTCATGTTCCTTTTTGTAATGAAAAATGCCCGTATTGCGATTTTTATTCCGTTAGTTATGATAATGATTTAGAAGAAAAATATATAAATTCAATTATTAGAGAAATAAAAAAGTCGGAAAATTTCAAGGCAGATTCTTTGTATATTGGTGGAGGTACTCCGTCGTGCATTGACCCAAAAAGGCTTGCAAGTGTTATTACAACTGCAAAAAATAAGTTTGATATTGATAATTTTGCAGAAATAACTGTTGAGTGCAATCCATCAAATGATTTTAAAAAAATGATACCCGTTCTTGCAAGCGTAGGTGTAAATCGTATATCTTTGGGACTTCAGTCAGCGGTTTTTCAAGAGCGTAAGGCACTTGGCAGAAAGGCAAAACCAGAAGATGTGCAAAAAGCGGTTGAATTGGTACGGGATGAGGGGATAGAAAATATTTCGCTTGATTTAATGCTCGGTGTTCCAAAACAGACAGAACAGAGTTTAAAAAGTTCAATTGATTTTTGCAAAAGCCTTGATATAGAACACATTAGTGCTTACATTTTAAAAATGGAGGAAAATACCCCTTTTTATAAAATGAAAAATATTCTAGACTTGCCAAACGAAGATGAAGTTGCATCGCTTTATATATGTGCTTGTAACGAGCTTGAAAAGTCGGGATTTAATCAATATGAAATATCGAACTTTTCAAAGAATGGCAAAGAAAGCAAGCATAATTTAAAATATTGGAACTGTGATGAATATTTGGGATTTGGTGCGTCTGCACATTCTTTTATTGACGGTAAAAGATTTTTTTATGATAGAGATTTAAAAAGCTATATAAACGGCTCAAAAAGCGTGCTAGATGGTGAGGGTGGCAGTTTTGAAGAGTATCTAATGATGAGGCTTAGACTAACCCGAGGGCTTAGGGAAGAGGCGGTTAAAAGCAGATTTGGATATGGCATACCATTTGATATAAAAGAAAAAGCAAAAAGTATGGAGCAATATGGAGTGATAGTTTGCGATGATGAGGGAATCAGGCTCACACAAAAAGGATTTTTACTATCAAACTCGATAATTTCAAAACTTATATAACAAAAAGAGTGTGTAATGATATACACACTCTTTTAAATATATCGAAATCATTTTATTAAATCACGAATTACTTCGCCGGCAAGCAACATTCCGGCAACAGGTGGTACAAAAGATGAACTAGCAGGAACTTGTTTTTGTCCAGCTGTTTTTTCAACACTTTGTGGAGTGACAACTGGCTCGGGCGAATAAAGAACTTTAAGACTTGGGATGTTTCTGGCTTTAAGCTCACGACGCATAACACGGCTCAAAGGGCAAGTTTTAGTCTTATAAATATCGCAAATTTCAAACAAGCTTGCGTCAAGTTTGTTTCCTGTTCCCATACAGCTTATGAGTGGAATATCATTTTTATAGCATCTAACGGCTAAATCAATTTTTGATGTAACAGTGTCAATAGCGTCAACAATGTAATCATATTTATGCTCAAAAAATTGCTCGGCATTTTCGGGCAGATAGAATTTATCAATAGTATAAACAGTGCAATTAGGATTTATATCTAGCACTCTGTTTTTTGCTACTTGTGTTTTTTTCATATTAATAGTTGAGTGTAGTGCAAAAAGTTGGCGATTAATATTTGTTATTGAAATTGTATCATTATCAATAAGTGTAAGCTTGCCAACTCCACTTCTCGCCAATGCCTCTACAACAAATGAGCCAACTCCACCAAGCCCAAAAACTGCAATATGGCAATCTTTAAGCTTTTGAGCATTTGACGAGCCAACGAGCATTTCAAAACGCGAGAATTCATTCATATAAACACCTTCAATAAATAAAATATAGCATTAATCATTATATACTATTGAAAAATATACATCAAGAGGGTATAATAGCTTGGACAAAAAGATAGATAAAAGAGGAAAT
>JAAYPE010000112.1 GCA_012519975.1 Clostridiales bacterium | reverse complement strand
GCGCCCTTTTCATCGCCTGTGCATCGTTATAATAAAATGGGCTTTCGTGCTGGTTTACCATTATTCCATCATCTTTTAGCGCTTTAAAGCAATTGCCATAAAACTCTTTTGTAAAAAGTCCTTCTCCGGGTCCAAAAGGGTCTGTCGAATCCACTATAATAACATCGTACTCGTTTTCATATTTTCTTACAAATTTTAACCCATCCTGATAATAAACACTTACTCTTTTATCATCAAAACCACACGCTGTTTGTGGCAAAAACTCTTTGCAAACTTCAACAACTTTTTCATCAATTTCAACCACATCAATTTTATTTATACTTTTATATTTTGCAAGCTCTCTTACCGTTCCACCGTCACCCGCTCCAATAACCAAAACCTTTTTTGCGTTTAAATTCACAGCCATTGGTATGTGTGCTATCATTTCGTGATACACAAACTCATCTTTTTGAGTAAGCATTATAAATCCATCAAGTGTTAAAATCTTTCCAAATTCATAACTTTCAAAAACATCTATTCTTTGATAAATACTTTGTGTACTGCAAAGTTGCTTATCAACTTTTATTGAGAATTTAACATTTTTTGTATGATTTTCCGTAAACCAAAGTTCCACCTAGAACCCTCCTTTTAATATATTAATACGCTGTATTTCTAAGTCTTCTAGTCCTGTTAAAAAACAGCCCTTTTCTTTTGCATATAAAATATAATCAACTACATCTTTTGTAATTTTTTCTCCCGGTGCTAAAATTGGAATTCCCGGAGGATAACACATTACAAATTCTGTACATATTTCGCCTACGCTTTGCTCTAATAGTACGCTTTTTTTATCTGCATAAAACGCCTCTTGTGGAGATAGCTCTACCGTTGGATTTATATATTCTTGCTTGAGCATCCCAATTTTGTCTTTTTTATAAAGTCTTCTAATTTCGGTCAAAGCACCTATGAGCCGTTCTATATTTTTATAGTTTTTATCGCCCACAGATACATATGCCAAAATGTTTCCTATATCTCCAAACTCTATTTGAATGTCATATTCATCACGAAGTATGTCATAAACCTCTATGCCCGCAAGACCTAAATCAAAGGTGTTAATAGACAGTTTTGTAATGTCAAAATCAAAAACACTATCGCCGTTTATCAGTTCGCTAGAAAAAGCATAATAATCACCTATTTTGTTTATCTCTTCCCTTGCGTACTCTGATAATTCTACAACCTTGCTAAAAATATTTTTACCATTAAGTGCTAAGTTTCTTCGTGAAATATCAAGGCTTGATAGTAATAAGTAAGAACCACTAGTTGTTTGCATAAGGTTTATAATCTGCCTGACATAACTAGGATTTGCACCTTCTCCACATAACAAAAAAGAGCTTTGGGTCAAAGAGCCTCCCGATTTGTGCATACTAAACGCAGACATATCCGCACCCGCTGACATTGCAGAAACAGGCATATTGTCGCCAAAATAAAAGTGTGTTCCGTGCGCCTCGTCTACCAAAACTTTTATATCTTTTTCGTGTGCTAGTTTTACAATTTCTTTTATGTTTGAGCAAACACCATAATATGTTGGATTATTTACAAGCACTGCTTTGGCATCTGGATTTTTTAAAATTGCATTTTTAACATCGCTTACAGACATTCCAAGAGTAATTCCCAGTCGCTGACTGACCTGCGGATTTATATACACTGGCACTGCCCCACACAACACAAGTGCATTTATTACGCTCCTATGCACATTTCGTGGCAAAATTATTTTATCGCCTTTTCTAAGCACTGAGAGTATCATCGCTTGAACTGCGCTTGTTGTTCCGTTAACCATAAAAAAGGCTTCTTTAGCTCCAAAAGCACTTGCCGCGAGCTCTTCTGCCTCTTTTATTACCCCTACTGGATGGCAGAGATTGTCAAGCAGTTTCATAGAGTTTACATCAACCTCTAGACACTGCTCACCTAAAAAATCCTTCAAATCCTTATTCCCTTTTCCTCTTTTATGCCCAGGCACATCAAAGGGAACAATCCTTTTTGCTTTAAGCTCCATCAATGCTTCATATATTGGCGCTCTTTCTTGATTATTCAAATTCATTTCCCCTTAGTATACATTTGTGCCACTAAAAATCTCTATCATTTCTTGCCTTAAACTGTTTGTAATATTAAGCCTTGTTTTTGGAGAAATCTCGTACACATCTGCGTTAAACAAGTAGTCTTGTAATGTTACATCTTTTATCAGCATTTTTGTATGAAAGATATTTGACTGATAAATATTGACATCTATTGCGTCGTATTTTTCCAGTATTTTTGGATCAATATAATCTTGAATCGAAGTTATTTGATGGTCTATATAAAGCTTTTTTCCCATCACATTTCGTGTAAATCCCCTAACCTTGTAATCCATAGTTATAATGTCCGAATCAAAGCTACCTATTAAAAAATCAAGCGTTGACAGCGGTGTTATCTCGCCACAAGTTGCAACATCAATATCAACTCTAAAAGTTGCAATTGCATTGTCTGGGTGATATTCAGGGTATGTGTGGACTGTGACATGGCTTTTGTCAAGGTGGGAAACAACCGTTTCACCGTTCATATTTTTTGTCATAGACTCTTCTGCAATCAAAAAAGTAACGCTTGCACCTTGTGGGTCATAATCCTGTTTAGAAATATTTAAAACCGTTGCCCCTATCATTTCTGTAAGCTTTAGCAAAATTCCCGTTAGCCTTTCTGAATTATATTGCTCGTCAATATACGCTATATAATCTAGCTGTTCCCGCTGTGTTTTTGCATAACAAACATCATAAATATTAAAACTTAGGGATTTTGTTAAATTATTAAAACCATAGAGTTTTATTTTGTTTTCCATAACATACCTCCAAATAAAAAAATAGTTGTATTGCGAATACCACAATACAACTATAGAAAAAGTCAAACTAATATTATTAATTACTATTTGCAAACAACTGCTTTTATTAATTAATTTTTAGTTTTCAGAGTCTATATAGCAAGAACTACTTTTACTACTCTTATTGACCGTTTCACAAGTGTGTACCTGGTACACTTTGGTTATAAAGTAACCAACTTATAAAAGTTGCGCTCTTAACGCAATCAATAATGTGGCATAAACCACGCTCGGCAGTTGACCCGGCTGTCCGTCTGGCCTTAGCTTTTATAATAAAAGCGGTCAAGAAGTCCTCGTCATATTTAAATGACTCAAAAACTGTTTTTAAATATAACACACATATTTTTATATGTCAATTAGTTTTTGAGAATTTTATTTTCATCTTTTATTTTCTTAATTTTGCCACAACTGTAAGTCTCAATTTTTATTATAAGTCTTAAAAAATCAGATATAAATCTAAATAAAGCATTTAATCCTTCATTTTTCATAGCTGAGATTGTTATTTTATTATGTCCAAAAACAGCTGTTTTTCAATGTAAAAATCTGCTGTAATTGTGCAATGTTTTATTGGCATAATAAGTTTTAATAACACTTTTCATTGGAGGAAAAAATGGCAAATAAAAGAAAAATATTTTTAGCATCGCTAATTTTTATAATTTGCCTTTGTTTTTTTGGATGTTCAAGTCCCAAGGACAATAGGGTTGCAGCCTCAAACCCACTGCAAGCATCAAAGGATGAAACTACAATTGTTTTAATGTCAGACACCCAATTCTATAGCAAAAGTAATCCTAATATTTTTTATAATATGACACAATATCTTGTTAGCAATCAAAAAATGCTAAACTTATCTTATGTAGTTCATACTGGTGATTTGGTCGAAAATTTTGACAACGAAAACCAATGGCAGGTTGCAAGCAATGCAATGTATACACTAGGCAAAATTCCACACGGCGTTTTGGCAGGAAACCACGACACTGCCCCTTTGCCAAATAACCGTGAAAACTTTGAAAAATATTTTGGTGAAAATCGCTTTAAAAACTATAAATGGTATGGTGAAGGTAACAATAATAACAGTGACCATTATGACCTTGTAAAAGTTGGAAAAACGGATTTTATCTTTGTATATTTGAGTGATAATCCTACACAAAAAAATATAGATTTTGCAAATTATGCTTTTCAAAAATATCCACAACACATTGGTGTTCTTTGTGTTCATAATTATTTAAACCCAAAGCAAAAACTAAGCCCTGTAGGCAAAAAACTTCAAAATGAAATCGTTGCAAAAAACAAAAATATATATATGGTCTTTTGTGGGCATTTTTTTGACACCAACTGTGTTCCCGTCCAGTTTGATGATGATAATGATGGGCAAAAAGACAGAACCGTTTATCAAATCATTGCAAATTATCAACACATAACAGATGGTGGATATATGTTGTTTATAAAAATTAATGACAACAAAAAAACTGTCAGCGCTATTTCTTACTCACCTGTTTTAAACGACTATTTAAAAGACAGTCAAGATATAACAACAAATAGATTTAGCTTTCCAATTCCTTGGGATATGTAATAATGCATAAAATCTGTATTTTTTTACCTGCTTAGTTCTCCTTGAAAATATTGTATTTTTTGATATAATATATAGTATAACAAATATACAATACCGTATCGTTTTTCGATACGGTGTTTTTTCATTTAGAGGTGTTTTATTTTTATGTTAAAAAAGTATGCCAATGATTTAAAACTTGAGTTTCAAGGCTACGATGCTAAATCCCTGTCAAAAGATATTATGACGGGTCTTACTGTTGCAGCTGTGGCTCTTCCACTTGCTTTGGCATTTGGTGTAAGCTCTGGTGCCGACGCTGCCGCTGGTTTGATTACGGCGATTTTCGCAGGCGTTTTTATAGCTGCACTCTCAGGTGCATCATTTCAAATTTCTGGCCCCACTGGAGCAATGGCAGCGATACTACTGCCTTTGTCTGCAAAATTTGGAATAAAGGGAATTTTAACAGCCGGACTTTTATCTGGAGTTATTTTGCTAATTTTTACAATGCTTAAAGTAGGCAAGCTTATTTCATACATTCCAGACCCCGTTATTACAGGATTTACCTCTGGCATTGCTGTTGTTATAGCACTAGGTCAGATTGATAATTTTTTTGGCACCACATCAAAGGGTGAGAATGCAATTTCAAAAATCTCATCATATTCGGCTCTTGGATTTGCACCAAACTGGTACGCTGTAATGTTTGGAGTTATGGTAATTTTAATTATGATTTTTTATCCAAAAAAATGGAACTCTGTTATCCCCTCCTCGCTTGCCGGAATAATTATCGCACTTATTGTTAATATTGTATTTTTTTCAAGCCCGTCCTCCCCAAGCATTGCTCAAGTTGGCACTATCCCAAAATCTTTGATAAGTAACGACGCTTTATTATTAACGGGTATTGACTTTGCAAATATTTCTAGCCTTGTTTTGCCTGCTTTTTCTATCGCTCTTTTAGGAATGATTGAAAGTCTAATGTGCGGTGCTAGCGGTAGCAATATGACGGGAGAAAATTTTGACTCTAACCGTGAACTTCTAGCTCAAGGGGTTGGCAATATTATTGTTCCTTTAGTTGGTGGCGTTCCTGCAACTGCTGCAATCGCTAGAACTTCTGTGGCTATTAAATCTGGTGGAAGAACAAGAATTGTAAGTTTTATCCACTCTTTAACTCTTATTGCATCAATGTTTTTGCTTGGAAGTGTGATGTCACGGATTCCGCTTTCGGCACTTGCTGGCGTGCTTATGTTTACAGCGTTTAGAATGAACGAATGGAAATCAATTAAGCAAATTCTGAACAACAAGTTTAGATCCCAAATTGCACAATTTTTTGTCACAATGATTTGTACTGTTGTTTTTGACCTGACAATTGCAATTGCTCTTGGAGTTTTAATGGCGATGTTTTCTTTTATAAAACAAAGCTGTGAGCTTAACATAACCGTTAGCGAAGTTGATACAAATAAAATTTCAACAAAAGATAATTTTGACCATTCAAAAACAAAGGTTGCCTATCTATCTGGCCCTATATTTTTTGGCACACAGGAAAAGCTCATATCACTATCAAACGAAATAGAAAACACAAAAATACTAGTTTTATCAATGCGAGGTGTCCCAAGCATTGACGGAAACGGGATTGATGCCCTTACACAACTCATATGTATTTTAAAATCCCAAAAAATTGATGTTTTGCTTTGTGGCGTTCAAGAGCAAGTAAACAGGGAGCTTGATAGAGTTCCTTTTAGGCAACTTGTGGGCGAGGAAAATTTCTTTTGGGACGCTGTAGAGGCAATTAAAAGCACTGAAAAATCTGCATAAAACAAAAAACCTAAAGCACAACTATGCTAAAACATAGTTGTGCTTTAACTTTTATTGAAGCATTTACAAAAATGATGTTGATTTATTTTTGCATACTTATTATAATATGTAACATAGTTAAAGGATAACACTGTTATCAATCATATTTGAGGTGATTTTAAAATTGAATTCAAATAACAATGGTATGGATTTTTTAAGGGCAATGCATAACATTGGCAAGCTTAATTTGTCTGACGAGTTAAATATAATGGCAAAAAGTGAAATGCTAATAATTAGCACTATTCTTAAATCTGGTGACAAGGAATTAAGGGTGTGCGATATTGCAAAAAGGCTTAATGTTTCTACGCCTGCGGTGTCTAGAACTCTTAGCAGACTTGAACAAAAAGGTTGTATAAAAAGGACTATCGACAAAACAGACCGCAGAAACACACATATCAAAATAACGCAAGAAGGTAAAAATGCTTTTCATTCAGATATGAAAATTATGGGTGATTTTATGGACAATTCGCTAAAGTATCTTGACAAAGACGAAATAAGCCAGCTCATTTTTCTTGTTAAAAAATTGCAAAATGGAATTGAAAGTGAAATACTTAAAATAAATAAAAATAACAACGAAAAGGATACAATGCATAATGGGTAAACTTATAAAAAATATGAAACCTTATTGGAAATCAATAATTCTTCTTATTGTTCTTTTGTTTGTTGAGGTGCTGTGTGATTTATCACTTCCAAATTATACTTCAAGCATCATTGATGTTGGAATACAAAATAGTGGTATTGAATTTGCAACTCCTATTGCTATTCGCAGTGAAGAATACGAAAAAATTAAAATCTTTATGACAGATGATGAAAAAAACTTGTGGACAAATTCATATTCGCTAGGTGATGATGGCAATTATTACATTAAAGATGATTCAAAGGAAAATCTAAAAATCCTTGATGAATCCTTTAAAACCCCAATAGTGATTTATTACGCCTCTTCTCAAATGAAAGACGAAAATGCAAAAAAAATGCCGAGCAATATGCAAATGGCAATGCCTAACGCACAAGAAATAAGAGAGCAGTTTAGCAATCAGCTAAATGCTATGGGCGACTCTATGTTGCACTCAACCGCCGTTGCCTACACAAAAAGTGAATATAACGCACTGGGGCTTAATACAAATAAAATGCAAACAGATTATTTGTGGAAATCTGGTGGAATTATGATTGGTGCCACTTTTATAATGATTGTTGCTGCAATTTTTGTTTCTCTTTTAGCTGCAAAAGTCGGTGCTAGTATTGGTATGAACTTGCGTGAAAATGTTTTTTCAACAGTTGTTAAATTTTCAAACACTGAGATGGATAAATTTTCAACAGCTTCACTAATAACTAGAAGTACAAATGATATTCAGCAGGTTCAAATGGCGTCCACGCTGATACTTAGAATGATGTTGTACGCACCGATACTTGCTATTGGCGGTATAATTATGGTTTTGCAAACCAATGCAAATATGGAGTGGATTATTGCACTTGCACTTGTCGTTATAGCGTGTATTGTAGGACTTCTAATGGCAATTGCTATGCCAAAGTTCAAGCGTATGCAAACACTTGTTGATAAAGTAAACCTAGTATCCCGTGAGATTTTAACGGGATTGTCCGTTATTCGTGCCTTTGGTAGAGAAGACCACGAGGAAAAGCGCTTTGATAACGCTAATACAGAGCTTACAAAAAATATGCTATTTACAAACCGTGTTATGACATTTATGATGCCTATTATGATGTTGCTTATGAATGGATTGTCTATCCTTATCATTTGGGTTGCATCGCACAGAATTGATGAAGGTGTTTTAGAAGTTGGTGCAATGACAGCATTCATAACATATTCAATGATGATTGTAATGTCCTTTATAATGCTTACTGTTTTTTCGATTATGCTTCCAAGGGCGACAGTTGCTGCGAGCAGAATTGACGAAGTTGTAAAAACACAACCCTCTATTTGTGACAAGGAAGAAACCTTTACACCAGATGATTTTAAAGGTGTTGTAGAGTTTAGTAATGTTTATTTTAAATATCCAAACGCTGAAGACTATGTGTTAAAGGATATTAATTTTAAGGCAAAAACTGGCGAAACTACTGCGATTATTGGCGGAACGGGCAGTGGAAAATCAACCCTTATAAATCTAATTCCCCGTCTTTATGATGTAACACAAGGATCAGTTTTAATCGACGGCTTTGATGTTAGAGATGTAAAGCAAAAAACCTTGCGTGAGCAAATAGGCTTTGTGCCACAAAAAGGTGTCCTGTTTTCTGGAACTATAGAGTCAAACCTGCGTTTTGGTGCAAAAAACTCAAGCCTTGATGACATAAAACACTCTGCACAAATCGCACAGGCTTCAAACTTTATAGAAGAAAAGTCGGACAAGTATGATAGCGCAATTGCACAAGGTGGTAGCAATGTTTCGGGCGGGCAAAAACAAAGGCTTTCAATCGCTAGAGCTGTTGCAAAAAAACCAAAAATATATATATTTGATGATAGCTTTTCTGCGCTTGATTTTAAAACAGATGTAGCTCTTAGAAAAGCGTTAGAGCCAAATATTAAAAACAGTACCGTTATTATAGTGGCTCAAAGAATTAGCACAAT
>JAAYPE010000111.1 GCA_012519975.1 Clostridiales bacterium | reverse complement strand
TTTTTATAAAAACACACAATACGCAGTAGCTTTAGGGTCGATTATCTAATTTCTCCGTGTTTTTCAAAATTTTTAATGTCGGCAACACGGTTTTTCTCATCTACAAAAACAACGGTGGGTTTTATGCTTTTTGCCTTTTGTTTTTCTACTTGACAATAGGACATAATTATAATGTTGTCGCCCGTTTGCACAAGCCTTGCGGCCGCACCATTCAGGCAGACAATACCACTCCCAGCCTCGCCCTCAATCACATAAGTTTCAAAACGGCTTGCATTGTTTACATCAACAATTTGAACTTGTTCATACTCCAAGATATCAGCAGCCGTCATCAAATCTTTGTCAATTGTAATACTTCCAACATAATTTAGGTCTGCTTGCGTAACAACAGCCCTGTGGATTTTTGATTTTAACATTGTAAGCGTCATTATTCTCTCTCCATTTTAAAAACAAAATTATCAATTAGCCTTGTTTTTCCAATAAATACTGCAACTGCAACCAAAATGTCGTTTTGAATTTTTGTTACAGGCTCAAGGCTTTGCAAATCAACAATTTCAATATAATCAATTTTTGCCAAAGGCTCGGATTTTATTTTTTGCTCAATAATATTTTTTATTTTTCCTACATTTTGCTCGCCAAATTTTAAAGACTTAAGCGCCTCATTCAAACTTTTTGAAATTATGAGGGCGCTATTTTTTTGCAAATCTGTAAGGTAAGCATTCCTAGAGCTCATAGCAAGTCCGCTCGGCTCTCTTATAATTTTACAGGGTACAATTTCTATATCAAAATTTAAATCTTCAACCATTTTTTTAACAATGGCAAGCTGTTGTGCGTCCTTTTGACCAAAATATGCTTTGTCGGGTTTTATAATATTAAAAAGCTTTGAAACAACGGTACAAACGCCCGAAAAATGCCCTTGCCTTTTGGCTCCGCACAGGTTATCTCCAAGGCTTTGAACATCAACTTTTGTATATATTTTTGACGGATACATTTCATTTGCAGTTGGTGCAAAAATCAAGTCAGCACCTAGCTTTTTGCACAAATCACTGTCCTTTTGCAAGTCACGAGGGTACTTGTCAAAATCTTCGTTTGGAGCAAACTGAATAGGATTTACAAAAATGCTAACAACTACCTTATCATTTTCTTTTACTGCTTTTTCAATCAGGCTTGCGTGTCCGTCGTGCAAAAATCCCATAGTGGGAACAAGCCCAATTGTATAGCCGTCCTTTTTCCAATTTTGAACTGTATTTCTTGCACTTTTTATATCGCTGATTGTTTTCATAATATCACTATCTTTTCAATAAAGTTTATTTAAAATTTCATCATCAATCGCAAAAGTATGCTCTTGCGACGGAAACTTTTTCTCTTTGACTTCGCTTATGTATTGGCTTATTCCGTCACGCATAACAGTGCCAGCATCACAAAAAGACTTTACAAATTTTGGTACAAAATCGCTATTGATTTTTAGCATATCTTGATACACCAAAACTTGACCGTCACAGTTTGCCCCTGCTCCTATTCCAATAGTTGGAATAGATAAAATTTGTGTAATATGCTTTGCAAGCTTTTGCGGAACACATTCCAAAACAATTGCAAAAACACCAGCATCTTGCAGTGCTTTTGCATCATCTATAATCTTTTTAGCGTTCTCAAGCTCTTTGCCCTGAACTTTAAACCCGCCAAAAACATTAACAGATTGTGGAGTAAGACCAATGTGTCCAATTACAGGAATTTGTGCATCAACAATGGCTTTTACTTGATTAATTATGTTTTTTCCACCCTCAAGTTTTACAGCGTTTGCGTGCCCTTCTTTAATTAGTCGCCCTGCATTTACAACCGCGTCATAGGGACTAGTTTGGTAAGACATAAAAGGCATATCGGCAATAATTAGTGCGTTTTTTGTGCCTCTAGAAACTGCTTTTGTATGGTGAATCATATCCTCCATTGTAACACTCAGGGTATTTTCATAGCCAAGGCAAACCATACCTAGCGAATCCCCGACCAAAATTGAGTCAACACCACACTCGTCAACCATCTTTGCCATTGTATAATCATATGCCGTAAGCATTGTAATTTTTGTGCCGTTTTGTTTTGCATTTTTAAATGTTTCAACAGTTTTTTTCATAGCTATTGTGCCTTTCTTTTAATTTTATATATCACTATTTAGTATTTTAAAAAGCTCAGTATAATCCCGAGTTGGATTTTTATCTTTTGCAATATTTAGCAAGACTTTTGATAAATCTTTGTACAAATTTTTTTGAGAAATTGAAGCAACCTCAAGGTGTTTTTTTATTGTGCAAATATCGTTTCGCTCAACAGGACCCGTAAGTGAAGATGTTGTACCACAATCTTTTATGTTCAAAATGTTTGGCAAAACTAGTGGCATTAAAGCACAAATAGCCTTGTCATTTGGAATACCAATTTCGTCTAAAATTTCAACGCTTTGAGAAATCAAAGCCAAAACAAAATTAGACGCCATAACATTTGCAAGATGATACAGTGGTTTTTGCTCATCGTTTATTAAAAAAACAGTGTTGCCCAAGCTTTTAATAAAACCCTCTATTTGAAAGAGCTTTTCACCGCTTCCTTCGAGCGTAAAAAAAGCATTGTCAAGATTTTTAAAAGAGCCATCTTTTTTAGAAAAAGCGTACATAGGGTGAAGCGAAAATCCACAAGCTTTTGTATTTTCAATGCCACAAAAAATCTTACTGCTATGCGCTCCACTTGTGTGGATTATGATTTTTTTGTCAAGATTATATTTTAAAATTTTATTCCACACATTTGAAATTTCATCATCAGGCGTGGTAATAAATATAAAATTACAATCATTTATTAAAGCATCAATAGAAAAATATTCTTGTGAATTTGTTAAATTACTTGCGTTTTTTGCACTAGCTTTTGTCTTGCTAAAATATCCATTTACACAAGCTCCACGGCTTTTAAAGTAACTCCCTAAGGTGACTGCAACCTTTCCAGCACCAATAAAACCTATATTAATATTATTCATTTTTACCTCCAAGCATAACAAAAAGACCGTATTTTATAGTACAGTCTTTTTAACAATTTCAATAGCCAATTGCTCTTTTGGAAGCTCTTTAATTTCTTCAAAGCCATTTTGATTTATAACACAAACCTTGCCACATTTAGACGCAAAGTTAGACAAATCATTTGCAATGATAAAATCGAGATTCTTTTTATTTAGTTTTTTTAGTGCATTATTTTTCAAGTCTTCGCTTTCAGCAGCAAAGCCGATTAAAGTTTGATTTTTTTTGCGTTTTCCAAGCTCGTATAAAATATCCGTATTTTTTACAAAGCCAACGCTCATCGACAAATCGTTCTTTTTGATTTTTGAATTGCTATATTTTTCAGGCTTATAGTCCGAAACTGCAGCGGCACAAAAGACTATATCCATATCATCATAAACGTTTAAAACCGCATTGTACATATCTTCAACGGTGGTTGTTCTAACAACACAAATGCCATTAAGATTTAAGTCAGAGTTCGCCAAAACGAGTGTAACATCAGCGCCAAAATTTTTACAAGCTTTTGCAAGGCTTGCACCCATAATTCCCGATGAAGTGTTAGAAATAAATCTAATAGGGTCTAAAAATTCTCTTGTAGCACCGGCTGTTATTAAAACTTTTTTGCCCGCCAAAGGTTTTTCAAAAAAATGACTTTCAACACAATGAATAATATCAGAAATGTTTCTAAGTCGACCTTTCGCATAAACTCCGCACGCAAGCATTCCCTCATCAGGAGAGACAAAAGTAGAGCCTAGCGACTCAAGCTTTTTTGCGTTTTGCTCATAGATGGGATTTTCAAACATATTAACATTCATAGCTGGTGCATAAATGACTTTTTTAGGGTCGGCAGCGGCAATAACCGAGCTTAGCAAATCGTCTGCAACCCCACTTGCAATTTTGCCAATAATGTTAAATGTTGCGGGCGCAATCAAGAACAGGTCAAATTCTGTTGCAATTTTGATATGAGTAACCCTCGTGTGGTCCTCATCCTCAAACATATCCACATAGACTTTGTTCCCCGTCAAAGTTTCTAAAGTGAGTGGAGAAATAAATTTGGTAGCGTTTTTTGTCATAACAACAAAAACTTCGTTGCCTGTGCGTACTAGCTCCCTTGCAATATCAGCACTTTTATATGCAGCAATTGAGCCGGTTACACCAAGCATAATTTTTTTTGACATATTCAGTTTACCTCCTGCTACAGCTCTTTTAATAAAGATGCTATGCAATTTTCAAGGATATTATATTACATATAAGCAAATTTTACAAGACGGTTTTTAGTGGGTAAATCGTGATTTGCTTTTAAATTTTAAATTTTGCTTAAACATAAAACTATCTATATTGTAACGGATGGGGGTCACGGGGGAAAACCGACTGAAAGGACAATAGAGGGTTTCCCCCGTGTCGCCTTTCTTTGATTCATTTCTTTGGTGAGTAACAAAAAAGAAACAAGATAACAATAGCAAAGAAATGAATAAGAATAAACTAGACAGTTATAAAAACTAAAAAGCAAATCCCACGATTGCTATTGGTGTTTTTACAAGTTAAAAAACGAACAAGAAGAAGTAAAAAATATAATAAAAAAGACGACTGTAATAACAATCGTCTTTTGTGGTCGAGGCGACAGGACTTGAACCTGCGGCATCTTGGTCCCAAACCAAGCACTCTACCAAACTGAGCTACGCCTCGAAATATATTATTTAAAAATAAAAGCAAATGGACTTTAAAAAAATCAGTTGCAAACATAAACGAAACCCCAAATGTGCAACACTCATTGTGCTTGAACATTATACAACAAGGAAATTATATTGTCAATACAATTTTTTAAATAGTAGAATAGTTTTTTATTTAATTTTTTGTACCTTAAAAATGTTTAATAGACTAAAAAATAGTTATATTAATAAATACAAGTAGAAATTTGAAACCAAAAATCTTTACGCAAAAAATAAAGAAAAGTTGCGCAAAAATTTTTAATATTATTTTTATTTTAACTCAATATATAATAGTATGTTTATTTTAGTTTTCGTCATTTAAAATATCAAGTTCGTCAGGATTTTCTATGCCTTCATTTTCTTTGTAATCTTTGTCGTTTTCTTTTATTTTTATCCACAAATAATGATTTTTTAAAATAGTGACATAAAACATATCCAAAAGTATTCTCCAACCTTTTAAAGCATTGCCACAATCAAATTCAACTGTTTGACCTTCTTCGATTGCAAATTTTAGCTTTTTACTTCTGCACCAATCAATTTTTAGATAAATAATATGTTCGCCCGCAGGTAAATCAAAAGTTTTTGTTTGCCCGTCGTGAATAACACCGATTTGATGCTCATTTATCATTACCTTATAGCTTTTCTTTTTGTCGACAAAACCCGTTGTCCTGTTTATTTTTATCATTCGAACGCCCCTTCCAGACCGACCGTATATAGTAAATTTTAAACTTAATATAAAGTCACTAAGTAGTATTATAATATAAATACAGGCAAATTAAAATATTTTATTTGCATTTTCCATAAAAAAGCAAATCTCTATGATTTTTACAATAGTTGATATGGGGTTGTGTTTATAGTATAATTCTTTGTAACGCCTTGTAGTAAGACGGTAGGGTTTTAGGCTTTTTAATACATTTTGGAGGAAGATTTATGTCAAAAGTACTTGTTATTACATCAAGCCCTAGGAGTGAGGCTGTGAGCACATATTTGGCGGCTGAATTTGCAAATATGTTAAAAACAGATGATATTGAATTTCTTGATGTTTCGCAAATTGATTTTCCGATTTATGATGAAAAGTTGCTTCAAAAATTTGAAAATCTCAACTCTTTGTCAACACAAGAAAGTGAGTTCTATGATGACATTATGAATCAATTTATCGAGGCGGATAGGCTTGTTTTTGCATTTCCTAACTGGAATTTGATTTGCCCACCGTCAATTGTTTCGTTTATGCTTTGTGCTTGCAGAACAGGCGTAACATTTAAATATTCAGAAACGGGCGAAAGTATAGGTCTGCTTGAGGGCAAAAAAGCACTTATAATTTTGTCCTGTGGTGGAAAATATGTAGAGAACGAAACATTTTTTGGAGTATCTTGGCTTCGTGGAGCATTGGCACTTAACGGAATAACAGATGTTAGTGAAGTTGTTGCCGATTTAATTGAGGTAAGGCGTGACGAGCAAGAAGAAATAAAGCAAGAGGCACTAGAAAAATTAGAAGAGATTGCAAAAACTTTTTTAGACTAGTTTATTTATAAAAACAATGGAAGGTTTAGGATGAATAACAGAAATAGGCGACAAGAATATACACCCCAAAGACCGCCAAACAGGCAAGGTGGGCAACAAAATATGCCACCAAATAGGCAGGCGAATAACGTAAATTTTAATTACAATAAAGCTCCAAAAAATAATAGCAAAAGAAAAAATCTAAAATTATTTAGATTTGTTAGTCTTGTGGTTTTGGTGCTTTGCGTCACAGCGTCAACAGTGGCACTGCTGATAATTAGAAATAACGAGAAAAAAGCAGAGGATAAAAGTCCAAAGCCTGTCACCTCACAAACGCAAAAAAACGATGAGGATAAAGTAAAAGGTGAGGCAGAAGTAACGGCTGTTACAACTGCAAAGGTGCTAAGCACGGGAGATGTTTTAATCCACGAGCCACTGCTTAAAGGTGCGCTCACACAGGATAATGCATATAATTTTAGCCAAAGTTTTAGCTTTATTGATAAAAAAATAAAAGAGGCAGATTTTGCCGTGTGCAACCTTGAATCAACTCTGGGTGGTGCTGACAAAAAGTATGCTGGATCTCCTTTGTTTAACTCTCCTGACTCTTTGATTGACGCACTAAAAGGTGCGGGATTCGGAATGATTTTAACTGCAAATAATCACGCCTATGACACAGGGATTGATGGGCTTGTGCGCACACCGCAAGTCATTGCACAAAAAGGTGTTTTGTCAACAGGAACAAGGGCAAAAGTGACGGATAAACCTTATGCTGTTAGGGAAATTAATGGAATAAAAATCGGATTTTTAAATTATACATATGAAACCCAACCAGACTCTGTAGGCAAAAAATCTCTAAATGGCAACTTTTTAAGTGATGAGGCAAGCGACCTTGTAAACACATTTAACTATGACAAATTAGATGAGTTTTATGCAAGCGTTGAAGAGAAAATAGGCAGTATAAAAAATGACGGAGCGCAAGCAATAATGCTTTATATTCATTGGGGAACTGAGTACCAAAAAAGCCCCAATGATTTTCAAAAAGAGATTGCAAAGAAGATGTGCGATTTGGGAATTAATATTCTTATCGGTAGCCATCCACACGTTATTCAACCACTTGAAATCATAAAGAGCGAAACCACAGGCAATGTAATGCCCTGCCTTTATTCAATGGGAAATGCGTTGTCAAATCAAAGGAAAGCACTAATGGGCCTTAAAACAGGTCACACAGAAGATGGAGTTTTGCTCTATACAACATTTACAAAATATAGCAACGGTGAAGTAAAAATAACAAATCTTGATTATGTTCCAACTTGGGTAAATATTGCAACTGTTGAGTCTAAAAAAATTCATCAAATAATACCGCTTGATAATATAATTTATACAACGCAAGGACTTGGTCTGACCACGCAAACCCAGTCGAGTGCAAGAGCGTCTTATAAACGTACAAAAGAAACTTTAGACAGTGGAATACAGCAGTTTAATAGTTTGACTCAAGTCACCCAGCAACAAAACGAGAATTAAGCATATTTTTTAAATTAAAATTAAAACCTCTCTGCATAGCTTATGTGGAGAGGTTTTAGCTATTCTAAATATGTAAGGCATTGTATTTGCGTCCTATTTTTATTGAATTTGCACTATTATTAATGTATAATAAAGGGTATCTAGCCTTATGTTTTGGGTAAGGAGGTAATGCTTTTTGCAGGACTCGTTTGGACGAAAAATAGACTATATGAGAATTTCTGTAACCGACCGTTGCAACCTTCGGTGTAAATATTGTATGCCAGAATATGGTGTAAAAAGCCTAGAGCATAGCGATATTTTACGGTTTGAAGAGATTTCTAAAATTGCTCTTGCTTGCACAAATTTAGGAGTAAATAAGTTTAAAATAACGGGTGGAGAGCCACTTGTGCGAAAAGGTGTACTGCCTTTTATTAAAAGTCTGCATAAAACAGGGCAAATACAAAGCATTACAATGACAACAAACGCAGTTTTAGTCGAGCAGTACAGGGAAGAGATTTTAGACTGCGGTCTTGATAGCATAAACATAAGCCTTGACACTTTAAGTGCCGGGAAATATGAAAAAATAACGGGCAAAAATGAGCTTGCAAAGGTTTTAAATGCTATTGAATTTTGCGAAAAATCAGATATTTGTACAAAGGTAAATTGCGTTGTTATAAAGGGTTTTAATGATGATGAAATTTGCAATATTGCACAACTTGCAAAGGACAAAAATATTTATGTAAGGTTTATCGAAATGATGCCACTCGGTATGGGGCAACAATCACAATGGGTTTCAAATCAGCAAATTTTAAGTGTGCTTGAAAATAGGTTTAAAACAATACAAATTGATGATAAAATCTATGGAAACGGGCCGGCAAAATACTACAAAATACAAGGGTTTAAAGGGCGAATTGGGGTCATTAGCGCAGTGTCTGGTTGCTTTTGTGACAGCTGTAACAGAGTAAGGCTCACGGCAGATGGATTTTTAAAATTATGCTTGCAGTATGATGTTCGCACAGATTTAAAAACACCAATAAGAAACGGTGCAACAGGCCAAGAACTTGAAGAAATTATAAAAAAAGCGGTATATAAAAAACCTCAAAAGCACTCATTCTCAAAAGATATTATAAAAAATAAAGAAGGCAAAAATATGTCGCAGATAGGGGGATAAAAATGGGAGTTGTAAAAGCCGTTTGCATTAGCGAAAAAAAGGGTACGCAAAAGCACGATATAAAAACAGCATATTTTACAAATCGAGGTCTAAAAGATGATTCTCACGCAGGTGATTGGCACAGGCAAGTCAGCCTTTTATCCTATGACAGGGTCTTAGAATTTAACAAAAAAGGTGCAAATGTAGGTCACGGAGATTTTGGAGAAAACCTTGTAGTGCAGGGCGTAGATTTTAAATCATTACCAGTGGGAACAATTTTAAAAGCTGGTGATGTGGTGCTAAAAATGACGCAAATAGGCAAAGAGTGCCACTCTTACTGCGAAATATATAAAAAAATGGGCGAGTGCATAATGCCGAGGGAAGGCGTTTTTGCAGTCGTATTAAAAGAGGGGACAATTAGCGTCGGCGATGAAATGATAGTGCAAAAACCCCTTCGCGCAGGGATAATTACAGTCAGTGACAAAGGCTCTCGTGGGCAAAGAGAGGATAAAAGCGGAGAGGTAATAAAAAAAATAACTGCAAATAACGGATATGAAATTACCGAATATAAAATTTTGCCCGATGATTTTGAAACTATAAAAAACGAGCTTGAAAAAATTTGCGATGAAAACATTGCAGATGTAATATTTACAACGGGTGGAACAGGTTTTTCAAAATCAGATGTAACTCCAGAGGCAACAATCGCTGTTTGTGAAAAAATGGCAATGGGAATTTCACAAGCGATTCTATTTTATTCAATGACGATTACAAAAAGAGCAATGCTCTCAAGAGCTGTATCAGGAATTAGAAAATCAACATTAATAGTGAATTTGCCAGGCAGTCCAAAAGCGGTGGAAGAAAGCTTAGAATATATAATCAAAGAGCTTGAACACGGAATAGAAATTTTAATGGGAACAACTGGCGAATGTGCGAGGATATAGAATATGTTAACTGTAAAAACACCACAACAAGCAACGCAAATAATAAACGAAAACATAAGCAGTTATGAAAAAATCTGCGAGATAGTGAGCATAAATAACTTGCTTGGCAGAGTGCTGTTTTGCGACATCTGCTCAAACGAGTTTGTGCCAGATTTTGACCGCTCAACAGTTGATGGCTATGCGGTTGTAGCATCGTCAACCTTTGGTTGCAGTGACTCAATTCCTGCAATACTAGACTATAAAGGTGAGGTTGAAATGGGTCAAGAGCCAGACTTTGAAATAGATAAGTCAAGTTGCGCATATGTTCCGACGGGTGGGCAAATTCCAAAAGGTGCAAACGCAATGGTGATGATTGAATATGCCGAGGATTTTGGCGACAATACAAGGGCAATGTTAAAGCCTAGCGCACCGTCACAGCACATAATTTTTAGAGGTGACGATGTAAAAAAAGACCAAATTATTTTAACTGCAGGCACCATCTTGCAAACAAAGGATATAGGCACTTTGTCAGCACTTGGAATAAGCGAGGTTATGGTTTGCAAAAGACCTAGGGTAGGTGTCATTTCAACGGGTGACGAGCTAATAGACATAACACAGCCATTGAAAAAATCGCAGATAAGAGATGTAAATACCTATGTGCTTTGCAGTGCGATTGAAAGTGCAGGGTGCGAGCCTGTAAAAATTGGAATTGTAAAGGATGATTTTAAAGCACTTCAAACAGCGGTACAAAAATCGCTAAAAGATTGTGATGTTCTGCTTGTTTCGGGAGGTAGCTCTGTTGGGGTTAAAGATGCAACAGCAAAGGTTTTTGAAAGCCTCGGAGAAGTCTATTTTCACGGTATTGCAATAAAACCCGGCAAGCCCACAATTTTCGGGAAAATTGGCGAAAAATCAGTGTTCGGTCTTCCTGGTCATCCACTTGCGTCATACTTTATATTTGATTTGTTTATTCGTCCAATGCTTTATAAAATTCAAAACGCAAAAGAATTTAGAAACAGTACAGTGGCAAAACTTACAGCCCCAATTCCATCAAATCACGGTCGACAAGAATGTGTGCCAGTAAGAATTTTTGAGCAAAATGAAGAGTTTTTAGCAGAGCCGATTTTTAACAAATCAGGGTTGATTAGCGTGCTTGCAAAGGCTCAAGGATATATAGTAATTGATAGGGATTGTGAAGGGTTGTCAAAAGATGATTTAGTAACAGTAACATTACTTTAGTGGTTTTTAATTTTATCAAGTAGAAATTTAAAAAGATGGCTTAGAAAAACAACCCTGTTTTAGTAGTTTTTAAAATGCTTGGAGGTAGAAAAATGGCGTACCAATATTTGACAAACACACCACTTGAAAAAGCAGTGGAAGAATATTTATCAGTGCTTGAAAATTTGGGAATGAAATATAAAACACAGCAAATATCAGTAAGTGAGGCTTGTGGAAAAATTACAAGCAAAGCAGTGTATGCAAAAATTTGCGCCCCACATTATAATGCTTGTGCAATGGATGGAATAGCACTAAAAGCATCGTATACCTTTGGAGCAACAGAAACAACGCCAGTGACGATACAAAAAGAGCTTTTTGCCTATGTTGATACGGGTGACCCGTTGCCAAAAGAGTTTGACAGCGTGGTGATGATAGAAGATGTGTCACAGGGTGATGATGGCAGTGTGGTTTTGCACAGTTGTGCTGTTCCGTGGCAACATATAAGGCAAATTGGTGAGGATATTTGTGCGGGTGATATGATTTTGCCGTCATTTACACAGGTAACGCCTGCGGCGATGGGCGCTATGCTTGCGGGTGGAGTGATGAGCCTTAGCGTTGTAAAACCTCCCGTTGTGGGAATTATTCCAACAGGTGACGAAATAATACCGCCGAGCGAAAACCCAAAAGAGGGCGAAATAATAGAATTTAACTCTACGATTTTTAGTGGAATTTTAAATACTTGGGGGGCAAAAGCAAAAACTTATCCAATTGTTTTGGACAAAAAAGAGCTTATAATAAATGCCGTGCAAAAGGCAGTAAATGAGTGCGATGTCGTTATTTTAAACGCAGGTTCTTCAGCCGGAACAGAGGATTTTTCAAGACTTGCGGTTGAAAATGTTGGCAAAGTGTTGTATCATGGCATTGCAATAAAACCAGGCAAACCGGCAATTTTAGGCTACGCAGATTCTGTGCCCATTTTGGGTGTTCCTGGGTATCCAGTGTCTGGAATAATTGTTTTAGAGCAAATTTTAAAGCCTGTAATTGAGCGACTTTGCAAGCAGAATTTAGACAATAATAATGTTGTAAATGCAACGGTAGGTAGGCGTATGACCTCATCTCTTAAATATCGTGAGTTTGTGCGCACTCGTGTTGGAATAAACGAAAAAGGTGAGTACACAGCAGTTCCACTATCAAGGGGAGCGGGTGTTGTAACCTCTTTTGTTAAGGCTGACGGAATAATTGATGTGCCACAGGACTGTGAGGGTTATGAGGCGGGGCAAATCGTTCGTGTAAACTTGCTTAGAAGTGAAAAAGAGCTTAGAAACACGATGTCGATAATAGGTAGCCACGACCCGCTGATTGACGAAATTACTGACATTTTAAAAATAAATTATAACAACTGCTTTGTTGCCTCAAGTCACACCGGAAGTATGGGTGGGATTATGGCAGTCAAGCGTGGTGAGGCGCATTTGGGTGGCGTACACTTGCTAGATGAGCAAAGCGGGGAGTATAATGTTTCATATATAAAAAAATATTTTCCAAATGGTGAAGTAGTTTTGGTGCGAGGCGTTAAAAGAATTCAGGGAATTATGGTGCAAAAATCAAACCCCCAAAAAATAAAGGGCATTGAAGATATAGCGCAAAATAACTTGTCCTATGTAAACAGGCAAAAGGGTTCAGGCACTCGCATTTTGTTTGACTATCTTTGCAGTCAAAAAAACATTGATAAATCAAAAATCTACGGCTATGAGCGTGAGGAGTTTACTCACACTGGAGTTGCGGCTCAAATAGCTGCAAAAACTGCGCACGCAGGGCTTGGAATATATTCAGCATCAAAAACCTATGATTTGGATTTTATTCCTGTTTGTAATGAGGAATATGATTTTTTAATTTCAAAACAAGCACTTGATAATGAAAATGTGCAAAAATTTTTACAGGTGCTATCAGGAGATGATTTGAAAAAAAGGCTTGAAAAGTTGGGTGGATATAACACAGACTTTGCAGGCGAAATCAAGGAGGAGTTTTAGCTTATGGAGCTTACTCATATTGATGAAAAAGGCAACACAAGAATGGTAGATGTTGGGGATAAAATGCACACAAGGCGAGTTGCAAAAGCACAAAGCGTTGTAACAATGCAAGATAGCACCCTAAATCTTATAGTGGCAGGAAAGATGCCAAAGGGAGATGTTTTTGCGTGTGCAAGAGTGGCAGGAATTATGGCAGCAAAAAAAACAAGCGACCTTGTTCCGATGTGCCACCCGCTCCCGCTTGAAAAAATAACAATAGACATTGAACCAATTAATAAAACACAAGTTAGAATACTTGCAACAGCACAGTGTACTTACAAAACCGGAGTTGAAATGGAGGCGCTAACGGCAGCGACAATGGCAGGACTTACAATTTATGATATGTGTAAGGCGGTCGATAGAACGATGCGAATTGACGAGGTTTTTTTGCTACATAAAGATGGTGGCAAATCAGGTGTTTTTAATAGGGAGATTTAAAAAATGATAAAACTTGAAAAAGTTGTTTTAGCAGTAGATGGTGGGTATTATTATCCCCAATCAGTAGAGCTAAAACAAGATTATGGACTTGTAGGGGATAGGTTTGCAGGCGATGGAGAGCGACAGATTTGCTTACTTGATATTGATGTATCAAATGCAATAAAAGAGCTTGACGGACTTTGCACAAAAAAATTTATAGGCAATTTTTTAACTACAGGTCTTGACTACAAAACGCTAGAAGTTGGGCAAAAGCTAAAGGTTGGAAAAGCCCAGATAGAAATAGTCCAAAGGGGAAAAAAGTGCTATCCAGAATGCCCCTTGATTACGGCGAATAGCCAGTGCAGTTTGCCACATAACTGTGCCTTTGCAAAGGTGATAAAAGGTGCAACAATAAAAATGGGCAGTGAAATTACTATTGAAGAAAAAGAACAATAAAAAAATAAAACAAAAAGCTACTAGCATATCAAACTGCTGGTAGCTTTTTGTTTTGGTAATATAGTATGAACAGGCAAAGCTATTTTTCAAAATCCTCAAAATAAGACTCAATAACTTTTTGTGAGCTTTCGGGAGAATATAGCCAGTGATTTATATGTAGGCTGTCTGTAAAATAATTTAAAGGAGCGGGAGGATAATTTGCGTCAAAACAGTCCACAATTATTAGCTTTATTTTCATTCGCTCGGGGTTCAAACTTTTTATATAAACGCTCGCGTGTTGCCCAGCGCTAACCCCTGCCGAAAATTCGGCAAGCCCTGCAAGGTTTGGTGTAAGTTCAACAAAAATGCCATATTTTTCAACAGAGCGAACAATTCCAGGAACAGTTTCTCCAGCTGAAAAAAGTTGTGCATTTTGCTCCCAAGTTCCTAAAAGCTCCTTGTGTGACAGAGTTATTCTGCCAAATTCATCAATGCCTTTTACAACGGCTTTTATGTTTTCTCCTTGAACAAATCTTGCGTTTGGATGCGGTATGCGAGAAATTGATATGCTGTCAATAGGCATAAGTGCGTTGATTCCAGAGCCGATGTCTAAAAACACTCCAAACTTTTCCATATGCGAAACGCAAGCGGGTATGACATCACCACACCTAAGCGATGAAATATATTGTTCAACACATTCGGCTTGCACAGCCCTACGGCTTAAAACAGCTCTGGTGTTTCCATTTTCATCGTTATCAAAATCAATAATCTTAAAGCAAACCGGCTTGTTAACTCTTGAAATAACAGCAATATCACGCACACTTCCGTCGTCCATACCCAAAGCACCTTCAACTTTTGGAACAATTGCAGGAGTGTCGCCAAGCATCATATGCAAGTTATGATCCTTGTCGCACAGTGAAACCCTAGCCTCAAGGATAGTGCCTTTTTGATGTGCAAGTTTTAAATTTGCAAGCGACGATAATGCGTGTTTGTTCTGTGCTGTGTCTATTAAAGAGCCTTCCGGTAAAAAATTTTTCATTTTCTCACCCATTTCAACTTTTATAAAATATTTATATGCAAAAAGCTCTTGAATAATGAGTGTTATATCTATATTGAATTTTTTATACTAAGATTCACAAAGTTGTCCTCCTGAAAATAAAATGATAATACAGCTAGTGTTCTAACATTTTTTGGGAGGAGGTAATAAGATGAAAAAAGTAATTTCAATTTTAGTTTGTGTTGCGTTGATTTTTTCATTGTCTAGCATTGCTTTTGCACTAAAGGCGTCAAAGGGCGAAATTTTAAATGGAATAGATGTTAGTAGATATCAAGGTGAGATAGATTTTAAAAAAGTTAAACAAAGCGGAATAGATATCGTTTATATTCGTTCAAGCCTCGGTAGTAGTTATGTAGACCCTTATCTTAATCAAAATTATGCAAATGCAAAAAGTGCAGGACTAAAGGTTGGTTTTTATCATTTTGTAACAGCGGAAAATGTGTTGCAGGCGCAAAATCAAGCACAGTTTTTTGTATCAACAATAGCCGGAAAAGAACCGGATTGTAAGCTTGCAGTAGATTTTGAAGAGTTTAAAAGTCTAACAAAAAGTCAAATAAATGAAATTACACTTGCCTTTGCGCAAAAAGTGGAGGAGCTTAGCAAAAAAGAAGTGGTAATTTATGCAAATGCGTATACAGCAAGTAGTATTCTTCAAAAAGAGCTAACAAAATATCCGCTATGGGTAGCGCACTGGGATGTTGCAAAGCCTTCAGACTCTGTTTTGTGGAGCGAGTGGGTTGGCTGGCAATATACAAGCAAAGGAACAGTAAATGGGATAAACACCCTTGTTGACAAAGATTATTTCACGAGCGATATATTTTTAGCAAACAGTTCCGCCGTGCCACAAAAACCAGATGATGAAAATAAAAAGAATTATTATGTAGTGCAAAAAGGCGATACCTTGTGGGCGATAGCAATAAAATACGGCACAACTGTGTCAAGCATTGTAAATCTAAATTCAATAAAAAATCCAAACCTAATTTATGCAGGTCAAAGACTATTAATAAAAAACCTTGGCAACACAACAAATCAGTATGTAAATTATGTTGTAAAAAAAGGCGACACGCTCTGGGCGATTGCAAAAAGATATAACACAAGCGTGTCAAAAATCGCAAGTGATAATAATAT
>JAAYPE010000110.1 GCA_012519975.1 Clostridiales bacterium | reverse complement strand
TTTTTATAAAAAGCATCCTAATGTAGTTAAGTATTTTGAAAACCTAGTAGGGGATATTGTAAATGTAAGAAGTATTACAGACATACACAAAGCTTTTGATTTAGATGTAAATAGGAGAATAGGGAAAACAATAATGAAGTGGGAAAAATAAGCTATGAAAAGTATTTTGTTTGCGTTATATGCTGTATTTTTTAATTTCTTCAAACTCTTCGGAGTAAGAAAAAATAGCGTGGTTCTTATTTCTATGCACAATGCATCGTTTAATGACAGTCTCGGATATATGAAAAAAGAGGCAGAAAAAAGAGGTTATCAGACAAAAATGATAACACGCAAGGATTTAGAAATAGTAAAGGACAAGGGAGCAAAAGAGTTTTTTAGCTCTCTTAGAAATGCTTTGCGCTTTTTTACTGTTGGAGCACATAATGTAGCAAGGGCAAAATATATTTTTTTGAATGATAATTTTATGCCAATGGCTTATGCAAAGCCAAGCAAAAACACGGTGGTAGTCCAGTTGTGGCACGCTCAGGGTGCTTTTAAAAAGTTCGGGATGGACATTGAAGTTTCTAAAAAAATAAGAAAACGCGAAAAAAAAGCAAACAGTCGTCTAACTTTTGTTGTTTGCTCTTCAGCACTTATAGAATCAATTTATGCCCAAGCATTTGGAGTTGACAACAGTAAAGTGCTTCCGCTAGGCTCGCCTTGCACGGATTATTATTTTGAAAATCATAATATAGAACTGCTTAGAAAAAGTTTTGATGAGCAGTACCCTAATTGTGAAAATAAAAAGCTACTGCTTTATGCACCCACCTTTCGCGAAGATAAGGTAAAAGATAAAGAGCTTTTAAAAGCATTTGATATATCGCAAGTGCAAAAGGCACTGGGCGACGATTATGCTGTGTTGTTACGGTTGCATCCCCAAATACATAATAGCACTGGTATAGATATAAGTGGTGCGATTGATGTTACAGATTTTGAAAATGTAAAAGAACTTTGTTTGCTTTGTGATGTTTTAGTTACAGATTATTCATCAATATGTATGGATTTTTCAGTTCAAAAAAAGCCTATGATATTTTACGCTTTTGATTTAAAAGATTATGAGCAAAGCAGAGATTTTTATTTTGATTATGAAAGCTATGTTCCGGGAAAGGTTGCAAAGACAATGCCCGAACTTGTAGAAATATTAGAAAATAAAGATTTTGATGAGCATAAAAATGGCGGATTTAAATATTTCAATTTTGGTAGTATTGATGGCACAGCGAGTGACAAAGTTGCAAAAGCAATTTTTCCAATTTAAAAAGGGGTGGGATTTTGGAGTTTTTAGGAATATTTGGGCTTGTAGCTTTGGGGCTGTCCATTTCTTTGGTTGGTTTGCCCTCAAGAGTTGAAAAGTTGGAAAGGCAAATAAAAAAGATAATAAAACAAGAGAGAGGAGAGCCGGATATGGCAAAAATTTTAGAAGGATTAAAAGGAAAAGATTGTAAGATTTCATTTGAAAATGGTATTCAATCAGTTCAATATAGAATTGAGGATTTAGATGACGAGTGGATAAGCCTTACATCAGTTGATAAAAAAGGACTTAAAAAGATGGAGATATTTAGAATAGAAGACATCAGTAAAGTAGAAGTTTTGTAGTTTTTTACTTCGTATATATTTAAAAATAAAGACAGTAACAAACATTATCATATTTGGAATAAAATAATGCGAAAAAGTGTTAAAACTATTGACAATATAATAGATAAGAGTGTATAATACCTCTTGCATATTGCGGAATTGTGTAACGGTAGCACGGCAGACTCTGACTCTGTTTGTGAGGGTTCAAATCCTTCTTCCGCAGCCATATGTAAACCTTGACAAAATGCGTAACAGCAATGTTTGTCAAGGTTTTTTGTTTAAACTCAATGTACCTAAATAAGTCGACTTTGTTCTGATTTGGGGTCAACAATAGGTCAACAAGCAATCACAAGTCAACAAAAGAGAGTGCTAAACTGCACTCTCTTTTTTAATAATTTTATATTTATCATCTGGCCTTTTGTTAATTTTATTTACAACATCTTTCATTGTTTCGTCTGTGAAGTGTGTGTAGACATTTCCAGTTGTTGAAACATCCCTGAATCCTAAAAGTTTTCGCAATGTTGAGATGTTGACAGGAAATTTTTTAACTCATAATATTCAATTTTCACCCTTATTATTGAGCATATTGTATTCATTAAATTATTGCAAACTCTTGCTTTGATGTATTATCTAATGAGAAGTTTATAAGCGAGCTTGCACAGGAAAATAAGAGTTTGTTAAAACGCATAGCAGAGTGGTTTAAAGGCTTTGTTGATGAAATTAAGAAGATTATAGGCAGGCTTAGGGGAGAAGAGGCTAATGCGCTTAAAAACGATGTAGAGGCACTTGATAAGATAAGTGAACTGTTTCATACAGCACTTGAAAACACAAAAGAAAACACCGCCATAAAAAGTGACGGTGAGGTTAAGTATTCGTTTAAAGGCGTTGATGAAAATGGTATAGAGATATATGAGACGAGCAATGAAATTAAGGCATTGTCATATAAGGAAAGAAAATCAATCTTGTTAGACAGTATAAAAAATGAATATCTTGGAAGAACTGCAAAATTCACTAAAAATGATAATGTTTATTATGCTAAGCTTAATCAGCAATATGTTAAAAAGGGTATTTATGGCGATAAAAAATCAGATGAAAAAGGATATAAAGCCAAAATTAACATAGGTGCAGATGGAAACTATTTTGAACTTACTGAAAACTCCTTGTATTCAAACAGCAGTAAAGAGCAAGGGAAAAAGACAAATACAAGAATACATGAAAATGTTAAGCGATGGGATTATTTTATAAAGACAGTAAAAAGTGATGGTAATTATTTTGATGTTCTAATTAATATTGCAGATAAAGACAATGACCAATATGTTTACGATGTTACACTTAAAGAAAATAAAAAAGTAGCGTCCCCAATCAATAGCGAAAAAGCTATTTTACATTTAGGGGATACTACTTCTAACCCCACTATATCACAAGATAAAAATGGTGTCAATAGTAGTATATCCAAAAACAAAGGAAAAGGTGATGTATATTCTCTCAAAGATTCACAGGGCAACACTTTAACAAAAGAGCAGGCAGAGTTTTTCAAGGATAGCAAGGTTAGAGACGAAGATGGAAACTTGCTTGTTGTGTATCACGGTAGCCCTAATGAGTTTACTGTGTTTGATGAATCTAAATATGGTGCGAACACAGGTAGTCGAGGCTTTTATGGTAGTGGTTTTTATTTTGCTACTTCTGAAACAGTGGCAAATAGTTATGGAGGAAATATCACAAAAGCATATTTGAACGCAAAAAAACTCTTAGACTTAGATGCAAACGATTGGACTTATTTGCTTGGCATAGAAGAAAGACCAAAAGAAATAAAAGTTAAGGAAGTGGAAATTGAAGAGGCAAAAAAAGGTTTCTTAACTCTTCACTACACAACGGAAGATGAGCCAAACGACTGGAAGGCTTTTAATAGCGTGTCTAAAATGCGAATTGAAGATGATAAGAGTGGAAAGAGTTATGTTCAACGCAGATTAAATCCCGCTTCGACCATATTGCCGCGTGACATTTATAATCTTGCTGAAATAGCAAGAGAAAAAGGCTATGACGGAATTATTGGCGATGCTACAAACGTAGGCGATACAGGCAAGGAAATAGTTGTATTTTCTCCAAACCAAATAAAGTCTGTTGACAATCTCAAGCCGACATCTGACGATGATATTCGCTATAGCTTAAAGCACACTTTTGCCAATGAGATGAAAAAGGCAATAGAGCAAAAAAATAATTCCCAAGAATCTCACATTGAGGTTGGTAAAATTCCATCGTTTTATTCAAGGTTTGGTTTTGATATTTCTAAACCGATGACAATAACCGCAAAGCATATAAGAGATATAACAACTCCAAAGAATGTCAATCACTCTGAATATCATGGGCTTGCACAAAGTCAAGTACTTGATGCTATAAAGTCACTGAATCAGCCTGTAACGGTTTTATCTTCACACAAGGAAGATGGCACGGTAGTTATCGTAACTAATGTTATAGATAATGATAACATTCCAATATCTATTTATATCCATCCAAATGGCACAGCTTATATAAATAACAAGGAAATAAAATCAACGCATATTAGGAGCATATACGGAAGAGATAATGTTACAAACTACTTTAATAGGGCGGTTGGCGATGGTCGAGTTTTATATTTTGATAAAAAAAGAAGCCAAGAGTTAAATAAAATCCCTGGGGTATATTTCCCCAACAACCTTAAAAACCTTGACTTCAATAACAATGTATCACGATATCGTGATATTGTCAATAATTATTATATGCAAAATGGCGAGATACTTTTATTAAAACACAAGGATATGTCACTTGATGAATCAAAACTTATTCTGCAAGAAAATGAAGAACTCAAAAACACTATTGAATTAAGAGAAAACAGAAAAAGAGAAGCAACTCCTCCGCTTAACTCTAAAGAGCCTTCAAATGTGGTGACCATTGCTTCTAACCTCACTATATCACAAGATAAAAATGGTGTCAATAGTAGTATATCCGAAAACCAAGGAAAAGGGGAGATATCTTCTCTCAAAGATTCACAGGGCAGAACGTTAACAAAAGAGCAAGCAGAGTTTCTCAAGGATAGCAAGGTAAGAGACGAAGATGGAAACTTGCTTGTCGTGTATCATGGTAGCCCTAAATATAAAAACAAAACCCATAATTGGCTGTCGATTAATAGGCTCCAATTGCCGTTACACATCACCAATTACGAGTTTCTTAACGCTATTAAATCACAAAGAAGTGACAGTGTCAATAGCAGTATATCCGAAAACGGTGGAAAAGGTGAGATGTCTTCTCT
>JAAYPE010000109.1 GCA_012519975.1 Clostridiales bacterium | reverse complement strand
CTTGTAACCTTTGAAATAGTAGAAGAAAAATGTATTGGTTGCACAGCGTGCGTTAGAGTTTGCCCAGTTTTTGCAATTGATGGTAAGGTTAAATCACCTCACACCATAAGTCAAGAAAAGTGCATAAAATGTGGCGCTTGTTTTGAAAAATGTAAATTTGATGCAATAATCAAAAAATAATATTAAAAAATAAATTATGAAAGGGAAAACTCGATTATGAATACTGTTAAATTAACGATTAACGGGATTGAGGTCGAGGCTCCTCAAAATGCCACTATATTAGAAGCAGCTCATATTGCAGGTGTTCGTATACCTACATTGTGCTATCTTAAAGATATAAATGCTATCGGCGCTTGCCGTATGTGCGTAGTGGAAGTAAAGGGTGCCCGTTCTCTTGCAACGGCTTGCGTTTATCCTGTAGAAGAAGGAATGGAGGTTCTAACAAACACTCCAGCTTTGAGAAAAGCACGCAAAACAACTTTAGAACTAATTCTTTCAAATCATAGAAAAGACTGTCTTTCGTGCTCACGAAGCCAAAATTGCGAATTACAAGAGCTTTCACTTGAATATGGTGTTGACCAATATAAGTTTGAGAGTGGCGAGGTTTTAGAAGCTGATATTGATGATTCAGCACCTCACCTTGTAAGAGATAATTCAAAATGTATTTTGTGCCGTCGTTGTGTTGCTGTATGTAAACACAATCAGCATGTTGCAGTTATTGGTTGTAATGACCGTGGATATGAAACTCATATTTCAAGTACATTTGACTTGCCACTTGAAGAAACATCGTGTGTATATTGTGGGCAGTGCATTACTGTTTGTCCAACAGGCGCACTTGTAGAAAAAGATGATACAGCAAAAGTTTGGGACGCACTAAAAGATGACACTAAACATGTTGTTGTAGCACCTGCGCCATCTGTTAGAGCACAGCTTGGCGAATGTTTTGGTATGCCTATTGGCACCAATGTTGAGGGCAAGCTTGCAGCGGCACTTCGTAGACTTGGTTTTGACAAGGTTTTTGATGTTGACTTTGCAGCTGATGTAACAATACTCGAAGAGGGAACAGAGTTCCTTGGCAGACTTAAAAATGGTGGAGCATTACCACTCATCACTTCTTGTTCTCCAGGTTGGATTAAGTTTTGCGAGCATTATTACCCAGAGTTTATTCCAAATCTATCATCGTGTAAATCTCCACAACAGATGTTTGGAGCGCTTACAAAAACATATTATGCAGAGAAATATGACATAGACCCTAAGGACATTTATGTTGTTAGTGTTATGCCGTGTACTGCAAAGAAATTTGAATCAACTCGTGATGACCAAAGTGCAGCAGGATATCCTGATGTTGATGTTTCAATCACAACAAATGAGCTTGCAGCAATGATTAAAAAGGCTGGAATAATGTTTAACTCTCTTCCAGATGAAGAGTTTGACAAGCCTCTTGGAATTGCATCAGGAGCGGGCCATATATTTGGTGCTACTGGTGGAGTTATGGAAGCAGCTCTTCGTACCGTTGCAGAAGTTGTAACAGGAGAAGAACTTGAGAATCCTGAATTTAAGGATGTTCGTGGACTTGAAGGAATCAAGGAAGCAGAATATGACCTTGCAGGAACAAAAGTAAAGGTTGCAGTAACTTCGGGACTTGAGAATGCAAGCAAATTGCTTGACAGAATAAAAGAAGGCAAAGCAGAGTACCACTTTATTGAGGTTATGGCTTGCCCAGGTGGTTGTGTAAATGGCGGTGGACAGCCAGTTCAACCAGGATATATACGCAACTTTATGGATTTAAGGTCTGAGCGTGCTAAGGCGCTATATTCACAAGATAAGGCTATGAACTTGAGAAAGAGCCACGAAAACCCAGCTGTTAAAGAGCTGTATGATACATATCTTGGTGAACCAAATAGCCACAAGGCACACGACCTACTCCACACAACATATGTAAAGAGAAAGGTCTATTAATTGTTGACTTGCAATTAAAGATACAAATTAAGCCATCTGTTTGGGAGACCAAATAGATGGCTGTTTGAATTTTTTACAAATAAATTTCTGTATTAAACATTGATTTTATTGTATGATTATAATAAATTAATTTTTTTGAAAAGAAAGTTTACCAATTTACTACAATATACAAGCTTTTAATTGAACTTTATAAAACTCAAATAAAAACATTTGATTAATTGCTTTGACAGTTGTTCATATTTGTGTTTAAATGTAATTATAAGTGTATTTTTTAACAAAGTGTTAAAATTTATTACAAAGTTAAAAGTATATTAACCAAAAGCGAATTAAAAGAATGTAAAATAAAAATATCTTATTAGGGGGTTTCAATATGGGTGCAGAAAAAATTTTGGTCGTTGATGATGATATAAATATTTGTGAGCTGTTAAGGCTTTATTTAGAAAAAGAGGGGTACACAGTTGTAATAGCAAATGATGGTGATGCAGCAGTTACAACTTTTCACGAGCAAAAGCCAGATTTGGTTGTGCTTGATATAATGCTGCCAAAGCTTGACGGTTGGCAAGTGTGCCGTGAAATTCGCAAAACTTCAGATAAACCAATTATTATGGTTACAGCAAAGGGAGAAACTTTTGACAAAGTTTTAGGGCTGGAGCTTGGTGCAGATGACTATGTGGTGAAACCTTTTGATGCAAAAGAAATTATTGCAAGAATTAAAGCAGTGTTGCGTAGAACTTCGTCTGTAACAGAGGTTGAGAGTAGACAGGTTGAGTTTGATGGCCTTTCTATTAACCTTACAAATTATGAGCTTAAAGTCAGGGGCGAGCAAATTAGCACCCCACCCAAAGAGCTTGAGCTTATCTATCACTTAGCAAGCAACCCAAACAGAGTTTTTACAAGGGATCAGTTGCTAGACGAAGTGTGGGGATTTGACTATTATGGCGACTCGAGAACTGTTGATGTCCATGTTAAAAGACTGCGTGAAAAGCTGGAGGGCGTTTCACAAAGTTGGGAGCTTAAAACAGTTTGGGGAGTTGGCTACAAATTTGAGATAAAAGAATAACAATCATCGGAGTAAAATAATGGATGAGAAAAAAGGCAGTTTACTAAAAAAATATTTTGTAGCATCTGTATCTATTTTGCTTGCAAGTGTTTTAATAATGGGCATTTCACTTATGTCGTTTGTCGCAGATTATTGGACAAATGGCAATGTTAGTATGCTCAAAGATAATGTGAAAACGGTTGCAAAAACAACACAGGATTTGTTTGAATCAGGCAGAATGGAAGAGGACAATGAAACATCTGTTTTTATAATGAGTAATATGCTAAGTATTATGTCATCCGCAATTGAGGCTGATGTTTTTGTTTGTGATATAGATGGTCAAATAATACTGTGTAAAGATCTTTTGACCACAGATATGAAGATTATAAACGGTGGCAACTGTGAAATTCACTATGGATATAAAATATCTCCGCATATAATTGAAAATATAGGTGAAGAAAGCTATTATAAAATGGATACGCTAGAGGGATTGTATGACGAACTTCATATAATCGTAAGCGAAAGAATAATAGTTAATGGAAGCACTATAGGATATGTTTTTGCTACACAGCCTGTCGTTGAGGGGTTAAGACCATTTATAAATGGAATGTTAAGGCTTTTTGCTTTGGCAGCGCTTATTACGATAGTTCTTACATCTGCTGTGGTTTACGCTTTTACTTATAGCATAACAAAGCCGTTGCAAGAGATGTCAAAAATGACCAAAAATTATGCAAACGGTGACTTTTCGCAAAGGCTAGTTGTGCCGAATAATGACGAGTTAGGCGAGCTTGCAAGTGGGTTAAACGCAATGGCGCAATCGCTTGCAGCACTTGAATCATCACGGCGTAGCTTTGTTGCAAACGTTTCGCACGAGCTTAAAACACCTATGACTACAATTAGTGGATTTATAGACGGAATTCTTGATGGAACAATTCCACCAGAAAAACAGGACTATTATCTAAAAATTGTATCTGATGAAGTCAAACGCTTGTCAAGGCTTGTTGTGTCAATGCTTAATTTGTCAAAGGTTGAAGCAGGCGAGTTAACACTTCAAGTAAACAAGTTTGATATATCGCAGATGTTTTTTAATATCTTTATTACTTTTGAACAGCATATAGAAAAAAAGCACATTATGATTGAGGGACTCAGCGAACTTCAAAGCATTTATGTTGAAGCTGATGAGGATATGATACATCAAGTTATATATAATCTTGTTGATAATGCTGTTAAATTTACCGACGAGGGCGGAAAAATCTGTGTTTCAGTAGCACTGGAAAATGACAGGGTGATTGCAGGAATTAGAAACACAAGTCAGGGGATTCCGTCTGACGAAGTTTCAAAAATATTTGAGAGATTTTACAAGGTCGACAAATCTAGAAGCGGTGATGTAAAGGGTGCAGGTCTTGGACTTTACCTTACAAAAAGCATTGTAAAAATGCACGGAGGTCAGATTGCAGCTAGAAGTAAACAGGATGAATACACAGAATTTATTTTCTGGATTCCTAAAAAAAGAGAAAAGTAAAAGGAGTCTTACTTTATGGATTTAAATAACCAAGATAAACAAAACGATAATAATGGGTATTATGGCGGTTCTACACCAACACCACCTCCAACACCACCCAAGAAGGATAAAAGCGGGATTGGTGCGTTTATGGGACTTATTGGTGCGATTGTTTTAGTTTGTGGAATAGTTATTGGAATTGCTTTTGCTGGAGCTGATAATAATCCACAAAAATCACCCAAAAAAGGTGATGATAATAACGGTGCGCCATCTGTAACGATAAACCAAACACCAACAAATGATAAAACGAAATCTGACACAGGTGTTTTAAGTAGCGTTGATGTGGCAAAAAAAGCGTCAAATTCAGTAATTGCAGTTTTAACATATCAAAATAATAAACTTTCTGGAGAAGGTTCTGGAATAATAATGGGTGAGGATAAAGAAAAGAAAAACACCTATGTAATAACTTGCGCACACATTATAAATTCAGCAAATACGACAGTTAGAATTCAAACAAAAGACGGAACGCAGTATGACGCTGAAATAGTAGG
>JAAYPE010000108.1 GCA_012519975.1 Clostridiales bacterium | reverse complement strand
TCCAAAATATCAGGACAGAAACGGCGGTTATTGCCGTATTATTAAGACTGGCCCTCGCCGCGGAGACGCAGCAGAGATGTGCATTATTGAGCTTGTCTAATAATCGAATAATCTTTTTAGGTAAAAAGCCCCTGCAAAAATGCAGGGGCTTTTGTGTTAGTAAAATTAATTTTCAAGTGCTAGAAAAGTAAAAGCTTAGATGTAAAATGGCATATTTTAAAATAAAAACTCCAATATCGTAGCAAATGGGGGTCACGGGGGAAACATAGGTTGATATTTCTGCGATAGTTGTTTGTTATAGTTAGAGTTGTGATTTTTTTTAATTCCTAAATTTGCTAATCCGTTGTATCGTAGCGGAAGGGGAACGGGGATATAGACAGTTGTTTGTTGCAGTTAGAGTTGAGGTTTATTTTAATTTCTAAACTCGCTAAAACGACTAATCCGTTGTATCGTAGCGGATGGGAACGGGGATATAGATAGTTGTTTGTTGCAGTTAGAGTTGAGGTTTGTTTTTAATTCCTAGATTTGCTAAAATGGCGAATCCGTTGTATCATAGCGGATGGGGAACGGGGATACGGGGTGATAGTTTTGTGATAATCGGAATCTATAATCTGTTTTTAATCTCTAGAACTTACCTAAACATAAAACTTACCACACCGTAATGGATGGGGGTCACGGGGGAAAACCGACTGAAAGGGTCACAGAGGGTTTCCCCTGTGTCGCCTTTCTTTGATTCGTTTCTTTGGCGAGCAAAGAAATGAATAAGATAAAGAAAACTAATATCGTAAAACTATAAATCAACCCACACATTTATTGTCAGTGTCTAAGATTATAATTATAATGCAACTAACTGCTAACCCACACACCCACTACTCGTGCTTAAAATTAAATTCATAATACCGTTAGCGGTTAAAATCATACTTAATACAAGTGTCTAAAAGTAAAAAAACTTGTAAGGATAAAATAGCATACAATTGCCAACATCTAAAACAAGTCAATAAAAAAACAATAAAAATAGAAAAAGCACCAAAGCATCTAACTAGGTGCCTTTGTGCTTTACAAGAATTAAAATTGAAATCTGTAAAAGTTTAACTCTTGTGATGAGCCTTTATAAAAGTAACATTTTCACCCGAAGGATAAAAATACAAGCCATCAACTTTTTCGTTAATAGCTATATAGCTATCCTCAAAATATACGGGAAAAATTATTCCGTCATTTATCAAATGTTTTTCAGCATCTTTACATAAAGCCAAAAGGGATTCTTTGTTTTTGGCTTTTCTAATGTTATCAAGCATTGTGTCGTATGTGGGCGATGAGTAGTTTGCAACATTTCCAAAACTGCCTGTGCCAAAGCGATTTAAAAAATCAGATGCTAAAAATTCATTGGCAAAAACAGGCGCAAAAGCAAGTTCGTAATTTCCATTGTATATACGCTTTTGAAGTTCCGATTTTTCCATTGTAACAATACTTACAGAAAACTCAATTCCAAAAACATCTTGCCAGTCTTGAACAAGCTTTTTTATCAGAGTTTTATGCTCCTCATTACATAATAATGAGAGCGTTATTTCAGGACTGTTTTCAGCTTCGATATATTTTTTCCAGTGATTTTTTGCAAGATTTACATCATAATTTGAAAGAGTAATAACATTTGAGCCAGCACGGTATGAAACACCGGGAACTACATAGCAAGAGGATGGGACAATTCCTTCGGCCTTTGTATATGCCTTTGACTGCAAAAGAGAAAGGTTTGTAGAATGGCAAAGAGCAAGCCTAAAATCCTCGTTGTGAAGAAAAGAACTGTTGTTGTTAAAACATAAAGACCAGACAATATTTTTATATTTGTTGGTTTCAAAATTCATATCCGATGGGAGGGAAGAGACATCGCTCAATGATATAGGTGCAGCGTCGTATCCGCCTCCTGTAAGAGTTGAAAAATAGGTTGAAACATCGGGATTAATAACTAGCCTAACTCCAGTAGGAACAACCTTGTCGTTGCCACTATATGTTTTATTAGCACCTAAAAAGAGCTTGGTATCTTTTTCCCAAACACTCAAATAAAAAGGCCCGTTGCATATTAAAAACTTGTTGGATAAACCGTAGCGACCAGAGGTTTTTTCAAAAAAAGTTTCGCTACAGGGCATTGCAATAGGTGTTGATAAAACGCTTAAAAAGTTCAAACTACTGTAATCAAGTTTAATTTGAAGTGTGTATTTGTCGATTGCGGTAACGCCTAGATTATCAATAGATAAGTTTCCAGAGTGAATCTCTTGGGCGTTTTTTATAGCATAAAGGCTTTTGGCATTTGGCGCATTTGTGCTGGGATCAAGTGCCCGTTTTAAAGCAAAAACAAAATCGTTTGCAGTAACATTAGTGTCAAAAGTTTTTTCATAATCTTCGCCGAGTATGCTTTCTAAATCTTTTGGCAAAAACCATTTTGAATCTGTACGCAATTTAAAGATGTATGTAAGAGAGTCAGAAGAAACAGACCAACTTTTTGCAACACCGGGAATAATATTTCCGTTTTCGCCAATTCGAACAAGCCCCTCAAAACAGTTGTTTATAACAATATTTGCAGGAGTTCCAACAGCAATTTGTGGGTCAAGGCATAATGGGTCAGAGCTTATTGGAAATCGAATAGTATCGTATTTATTTTTACTTTTACTTTTACAAGAGCTAAATAAAGCAAGTGTAAAACAAGTACACAAAAGAATAGAAATAAATCTTTTTTTCATATTTACAACTCCGATATATAATAATTAAGCATAACAATTAAGTATGCCAAAAAAATGCAGTTTATTCACTCTGTTTAAAAATGAGTAGAAATATAATTAAATTAGGCGATAAAAACAAATCACACATTTATTGTTTGTGTCTAAAAGTAAATCTAATATGTTACTAATTATAAACCCACGCACATAATATCTTGCAATTTAAGCAAACCATAACAAACAAATTTATCCCATCGTACCGGATGGGGGTCACGGGGGAAAACCGACTGAAAGGGTCTGCAGAGGGTTTCCCCCGTGTCGCCTTTCTTTGGTTCGGATCGCGAGCGAGCAAAGAAATGAAGAAAGGATAAGCAAACAAATATAATAAAACTAAAAGCAAACTACATACTTAATTACCCGTGTCTAAAACTAAAATTGCAATACCGTTAGTAGCTGAAATCACACTTAATGTTTGTGCCTAAAAGTAAACTCATAATACAAATAATTATAATCCCACTCACCTAATATTTCACAATCACACAAACCACAAAAAACTACATAAAACAAGTCTTTTCGCTTATTATATCATTTTAAATCAAGTTTAAAAAGAGACAAAATGAAAATTTTATTGTGTATAGTAGAATAAGTCCTGATTTTTATGTTATAATTTTATGTTGTATAATAAGTTTCTGTTGCGTTATGCAAAATAGTATAGCAACTCTTGTGAAACATAAATATAAAAATAAAGGGGAATTTTTAAAAACAATGAATTACATAATTTTGATTTTTTTAGTGGTTAGCGTAGCTTTAAATATAGCTACAATATTTTTAATGATGTCGTTTAAAAATTCAGATTTATCTGAACAAGTTGGAACAATAAAACAAAATATTGATGAATTATCTCGCCGAACAGCAGACGAATTTCAGCGCTCTAGACTGGAAACAATAGCCCAACAAAAAGATATGAGAGAAGAAATTGCAAAAAATCTAAACGATGTATCTTTAAAGCTTTCGGAGATGACCAAGGCAAATTATGAGCAACAAATAAACCTTGCAGAAAAAACAACACGCTCACTTTCAGAAATTAGAGAAATAAATATCAATCAAAATGAAAAGCAAAATAAAGTTCTAGAACAAGCCATTTCAAAGCTTCAGGAAAGCAACGAGAAAAAGCTAGACCAAATGCGTCAAACGGTTGACGAAAAACTGACAAACACATTAACAACAAGGCTTGATAGTTCGTTTAAAACTGTGTCGCAACAGCTTGAAAATGTTTATAAATCTCTAGGTGAAATGAAAGAGTTGTCATCTGGAGTTACTGATAATGTAACGGCATTAAACAGAGTTCTTACAAATGTTAAAGCACGAGGAACATGGGCAGAAATTCAGCTAGAGGGAATACTTGACCAAACAATACCGTCAATGTATGAAAAAAATGTGGCGACAAAAAAAGGCTCGCAAAAGAGAGTTGAATTTGCAGTAAAAATTCCATCAAGCGACGACCCAACGCAAATTACATATTTGCCAATTGACTCAAAGTTTCCTATGGAGGATTATATTAGACTTTGTGATGCGGCGGATAAAGCAGACGCAGACGCACTCGCAAAAGCTAGAAAAGCATTGGAAGATAGCATAAAAAGGGAGGCAAAATCTGTTTCAGAATATATAAATGAGCCTGAAACAACGCCGTTTGCAATAATGTATCTTGCAACAGAAGGGTTGTATGCAGAAATAGCATCATCAAGGACAGGGCTTCCGGAAAAATTGCAAAGTGATTTTAATGTTATGATAGCAGGGCCTAGCACAATAACTGCATTGCTAAATTCGCTGTCGATGGGCTTTAGGTCGATTGCAATTAACGAAAAGGCAAACGAGGTAAGGCAGTTGCTTGCAGTTGCAAAGGCACAGTACGAAACTTTTGGGGGAGTGCTTGAAAAGGCTCGTAAAAAGATTGACGAGGCAGGAAAAACTTTGGACGAGGCACAACACAGAAATTCGATAATAAAGAAAAGGCTTAAAAATGTAGAGGATATAGGTCAAGCACAGGCAGAAATTTTGCTCAACGCAGAATTTGAGAATGAAGAAGAATAAATTAAACTTAAAATAAAAAATGCCGCTGCACCTGTAAGATTTTTTAAGGCTATTTTTACTTGCGGTGAAATTAGAAATTAAGCAATATTACCACTTTTAAATTTGGAAAGTGTGCTTATAATTTTTAAAACAAAAAAATCAATATAAAACATCAAAAATATGGTATAATAACCGCAAGCGATTATTACATTCAACTTATGTCCCGCCTAATCGGCGATGGACGAATTATATCAAAAATTATGATATAATAAACATTATTGTATTATAATACAGTAAATAAGATAATAGGCTTAAGGAGTGGTATTAGTGGCAACGGGTTTGTTAGAAGGTATGCAAAAACTCAAGGTTTGGAATGAGTTAATTTTAAAGCAAGATAGGCAGTTTCTTTGGGATGATGATGTTCCGGATTGGGACGACCAAATAGAGCAAGAAAAACCGTCTATAATCTTCTTTAAATCGCAACAGTCAAGGGAAAACACGGGTTGCGTTTTGGTAATTCCGGGTGGAAAATACTTGTATAAATCAACTAATGAAGC
>JAAYPE010000107.1 GCA_012519975.1 Clostridiales bacterium | reverse complement strand
TTATAAATCCCTATGGTAAAGCACCATTAAGGCTCTTTTTTTATGTTATTCTATGTTATTTAATTGAACACGGCATATCCCACGCAAAGTGGTCTGTATGTAGCAAGCGATGTGCATTATGAGAAAGCGGTGCTTCCATATAATCTTGATACAGCTTTGTAATCTCTGGATTTTCGTGCGAAAACCTGATTTTTGAAGAAGCATCAAGGTCGTAGAGCTTTTGCGCTCTTTTCTCTGTAAGCATAAGCTTGTCAGCAATGTCACAACATTCGTGAATTGGCTGTCCACCACCGCCAGCACAACCACCTGGACAAGACATAACCTCAACAAAATTATATTTTACTTGTCCGCGATTAATAGCTTCGAGCAAGCGTGCAGTGTTATTAAGTCCGCTAACTACCGCCACTTTTAGCACTGTTCCATCAAGGTCAAATTCTGCTTCTTTCCATCCGTTCATACCACGAACATTTGAAAAAGCGTCTGGATTTGGATTTTCACCTTTTACAAGGAAATACGCACTACGAAGAGCCGCTTCCATAACTCCTCCAGTTGCTCCAAAAATTACAGCAGCACCTGTTGACTCTCCCAGCGGATTGTCAAAATTCTCTTCTCCTAGTAACTGTGGTGTAATATGCTCCGCCTTAATCATACGAACAAACTCTCTCGTAGTAAGGCTTATATCAACATCCTTGTCGCAACCCGAATCGTTCATTGTTGGTATATCACATTCTGATTTCTTTGCAACACAAGGCATAATAGATATGCAAAAAATCTTATCAGGGCTTACCCCTATTTTTTCTGCAAAATAGGATTTTGCAACTGCACCAAACATCTGTTGTGGTGACTTTGCAGTTGAAAGATCACCTACAAACTCTGGGTACTTTGATTTTGCAAATCTAACCCACGCAGGGCAACAAGATGTAAATAATGGAGAATTTGCTTTTGCTGGGTCTTTGAGTCTTTCTAAAAACTCGCTACCCTCCTCCATTATTGTAAGGTCAGCAGAAAAGTTTGTATCAAAAACATAGTTAAAGCCCATTCGCTTTAAAGATGCAACCATTTTTCCTACTGTCGCTTGCTCATCACTAAGCCCTAGTGCCTCGCCCCAAGCAGCTCTAACTGCTGGTGCTACCTGAACTACCGTAACAATTTCGGGGTCTGCAAGTGCATCAAAAACAATTTGAGTGTCGTCCCTTTCACGCAGTGCGCCAACAGGGCAATTAACAATACATTGACCACAAACAACACAATTTGTCTCGTCTATATCTCTATTATACGAAACATTAACGGTAGTCCTTGAGCCTGTTCCTTCAACATCCCAAATGTTTATGCCTTGAATTTTATCACAAACTTGAATACAACGCATACACTTTATACATTTTGCAGAATCCCTTTGAAGTGGCGCTACAGGGTTCCAGTTCATTATTTCATACTTTTCTTTATATGGTATTTCAACTATTCCCAAATCTTGCGCAAGCGACTGCAAAGAGCAGTTGCCACTCCTCACGCACGAAGCGCAACGGCAATCGTGCTGAGAAAGTATAAGCTCTACATTAACTCGCCTAGCTTCTCTAACTTTTGGGCTGTTTGTATAAACAACCATTCCTTCTTCTACTGTTTCTTTACAAGAGGCAACAAGCGATTGCGTACCTTCAACCTCAACCACACAAACACGGCAGGCACCAATCTCGTTAAGCCCTTTAACATAACAAAGACTTGGAATTCTTACACCGGCAAGCTTTGCAGCCTCTAAAATAGTTGCTCCTTCTTTTACCTCTATTGGAATTGAATCAACAGTTATTTTTACCATTTCTTTGCCCTGCCTCCTTTAAATATGCCATAACCAAAGTGGTCACAACGCAAACATCTGCCTGATTCCTGCGTTGCCTCTTCGTCACTCATAGCAAATTCTATCAAATCAAAATCACGAATTCTTTCAAGTGTTGGGCGCTCACGAGCCTCAACTCTTCCGCAAGGCAAACGGTCATTAAATTTAGCTGCCGGAATTTCTATATCTGTCTTTATCTCGTGATAAAAGCCTAAATACTCATCAATATTTGCTGCTGCAACCTTGCCCGCCGCAATTGCTTTAACCGCTGACGCAGGCCCTGTAACGCAATCTCCACCAGCAAAAACGCCCTCAATTGTTCCAACATCTCCAGAGCTCATAGCGTCAATAACACCACGCTTGATTTTAACACCCGCCTCTTCAAACGGAGCAGTTTCAATGCCTTGACCAATAGCTACAACTATCAAATCAGCATCAATTCTTTGCTCTGGCTTGTTTGCTTTTTGTGGGCGAGGTCTGCCTGCATTGTCAATGTTGCCAATCATTTGCGGTTGGTACCACAAAGCTGTTGCTTGGTCATTTGAGTCATATTCAACTCTAACAGGGGCTGCAAGTTCGATTAGCTCGCAACCTTCCTCAATTGCACCATCAATCTCCTCTGGCAGTGCTGTCATATCGTTGCGTCTTCTGCGATAAATAATGCTTACAGATTCTGCACCCAAACGAGCTGAGCTCCTAGCACAGTCCATAGCAACATTTCCGCCACCAATAACTACAACTTTTTTGCCTTTAAAGTCTGGCATAATATTATCGCCAATCCCTCTTAAAAGCTCAACGGCAGACACAACACCTCT
>JAAYPE010000106.1 GCA_012519975.1 Clostridiales bacterium | reverse complement strand
ATTCAATCATTTGTGAGTATCCTCGATTTTTTACGCCGTTCAAGGCACGAATATGTTGTTTTATCTGATGCAAATACAATCTATAATTTTGATTTTAACAAGCTTTTTAAGTTTCATTCAAAAAGCGAGGCAGATATAACCATTGTTTATAAAAACGGTAAAAGACCAAAGCTTGACAACATTATGGTTTTGGATATGGATGATGATACAAACCGTGTAAATGAGATTTCCCTTTCCCCTAACGGTAGCGAAGATGTTGACTATTCTTTAAACATTATTCTTCTTCGCAAATCTCTTTTTGAGCATTTAGTGCAAAGTGCTTTTTGCCTAAATCACGATGTTTTTGAGCGTGATGTTTTGCAACGCAATGTTAAAAGCTTGCGTGTTTTTGGATATCAGGCTCCTGGATTTTCTGCTGTTGTGGACTCTTTACAGGGTTATTATAGCACCAGTATGCAACTGCTAAATCCTAAAAATCGAAAAACATTGTTTGACCCTGATAATCAAATCTCTACAAAAGTTGGGGACAATGTTCCTGCAACTTACAGCTATGACTGCAATGTTAAAAATTCTTTGATTGCTGATGGCTGTATTATAAATGGCGCTGTAGAAAACTCTATTCTGTTTCGTGGGGTTCATGTTGCTGAGGGTGCAATTGTTAAAAACTCTATTCTTATGCAGGGAACAGTTATAAGTAGGGATTCTAAGCTCAATTGCGTTATAACAGACAAAAACGCTACAGTTACTCCGGGCAAAAATCTATCTGGCGATGAGTCTTTTCCAATATATTTAGGAAAAAGAATATCTGTGTGATTTAAACCGTTTTGCGTTTTTTGCATTCGGTATGATACTAAAAGGAGTGGATTTTTTGAAAGTTCTATTCGTTACAAGTGAAGCAACCCCATTCGCTCTTAGCGGTGGGTTAGGAGAAGTTGCAGGTGCATTGCCACAGGCGCTTAAAGCTAACAAGGTTGATTGTCGTGTTATTATGCCTTTATATAGTCAAATTTCCGACAGTCTTCGCAAAAAGATGAAGTTTCTAACCTCGTTTGATGTAAGTGTTGCGTGGCGTCGTCAGTATTGTGGCATATTCAAAGCTGTTGAAAATGGTGTAACTTATTATTTTGTTGATAATGAGTACTATTTTAAGCGTGACGGACTATATGGTCACTATGATGATGCAGAGCGATTTTCTTATTTTTCTCGTGCAGCGTTGGAGGCTATAAGTCACATTGATTTTAAGCCTGATGTTATTCATAGTAATGATTGGCAATCTGCTTTGGTTCCTTTTTATTACACCGTTTTTTATGCAAATCAAAGTGGTTATGAAAACATAAAAACTGTTCACACCATTCATAATATTCAGTATCAAGGTGTTTTTGGCAGAGAGATTTTAAACGAGCTCATTGGTGTTTCTCCTGACAAATACTCTTTGATTGAGTATGACGGTATTGTAAACTTTACAAAAGCCGCCATTGAATGTGCTAACAAAGTCACTACCGTTAGCCCCACTTATGCAAATGAAATTATGGATCCTTGGTATAGCCACGGACTTGACTCTATTCTTTATAGAAGGTCGTGGAAACTGCAAGGTATCCTAAACGGTATTGATACCGTAAGCTATAACCCAGACACAGATCCAGACACTTTTTATAAGTTTTCTTTAAAAAACAAGGCTGGAAAAGCACGCAACAAAAAAGCTTTGCAAGATCATTTTGGATTTGAAGTTGACAAAGACATTCCTATTATTTGTATTGTTTCTCGACTTGTTTCTCACAAGGGACTTGACCTTGTAAAATCTGTTATTGATGAGCTACTTTATTCTACACAGGTGCGTGTGGTAATGCTAGGATCTGGCGACTACGAGTATGAGGATTTTTTCAGAGGTGTTGCTCACAGGCATCCTGACAAATTCCGTTTATCTCTAGGATTTATTCCTGAGCTATCTCGCAAAATTTATGCAGGTAGTGATATGCTACTTATGCCCTCTCGCAGCGAACCTTGTGGGCTTTCTCAGCTTATTGCTTTGCGTTACGGCACCATCCCAATTGTTCGTGAAACAGGTGGACTAAAAGATACTATCTCTGATTGTGGCGATAAGCAAGGAAATGGCTTTACCTTTAAGACATACAATGCCCACGATATGCTATGGGCTATTAATAGGTCTATTGATTTGTTTTATAACAACAAACCAGAGTGGAGAAAGCTTGTTACCCGCGCAATGGAATGTGACCACAGCTGGAACAGCTCTGCTCTTCAATATATTAATATGTATAATGGCATTTCAGAATTTAATTAAGCTAATATTAAAAAAGAAAGGTGTTTTAAAAGCACCTTTCTTTTTTGACTTGTTAGATTTTAAAATATGATGTACTATATACTATGGTTAAATAATCAGTTCAGCAAGACTTTCGTTTAAAAAGGTGCTTGCCCAGTCTGTTATTGTTTTTATACACACTGGTACTTCTTGCGATTTGCAGGGCTTTGGATTTTTTTCAATATCATCTAGCATTGAAACAGATATCACCTGCAAAAACTGCAATTGCTCTTTTGTTGGTATATGCGTTCCGACCCAATTTTGCGGAACATATCCCGATTCTACACCTTTTAAAATCATAAAATATCCTGCAATAGCGTATAGGTTCATCATTTTTTCGCCATTACTAAAGTTTTTAAAAAACCTCGCTCCCACAATGGCGCTTGCTCTGTAAAGCGTGTTTATAGAAATTTCACCGTCTTGCGGTATATCATTTATATTTTCAACCATATCAAAACTTATAGAGCTATTGCTATTGCCCAACAAATAATCGCAGCTTACACTATAATAATTTGCAACTCTTAGCACAAAATCAAGTCCGCACTCTCTTATCCCATTTTCATAATGAGATAGCAATGCTTGTGATACGCCAAGCTCGCCTGCTGCTTTTTTTTGGCTTATTCCTTTTCTTTTTCGTAGCTGAGTTATTGTAGTTGCAAAACTTGTTGCCATTTTATCATTCCTTTATGTAATACTAATAGTAATATTATAACGCATTATTTTCGATTTGTACATATGTTTTTAGAAATAAAATACAGTTTGTTTTGGAGGACGTTATGAAAACATACAAAATTCACCTAATTAGGCACGGGCTTACGCAATCAAATATTGATGGAAAATACACGGGGCACTCTGATGTTTCGCTTTGCGAGCAAGGTGTGCTTCAGTTAAACCAAATGACTAAGGACTACGAATATCCAAAGGCTGACGCTCTTTTTTGTAGCCCGCTCTTACGATGCCTTGAGACTGCAAAAATAATTTATAATGATATGAAACCCTTAATTATTCCCGAGCTTATCGAATATAATTTTGGCGATTTTGAGGGAAAAACAGCGCAAGAACTCCAAGATAATGAGATGTTTGCGCAGTGGCTTTCTGGCGGTGCTGACTTTGCCCCTCCATTCGGCGAGAGCAATGGAGAATTTGGAAAACGCATTTATAATACATTTATAAAAATTGTAAATGGGCTTATCAAAACCGGTACTACAAGCGCAAGCATTGTTACGCACGGTGGCGTTATTATGGCTATTATGCAGTGCTTTGCCGTTCCCGAACTTCCAATGGCACAGTGGCTTGCACCTAATGGATGTGGGTTTACGATTTGCATAACCCCGTCTATTTGGAGTCGTGTTCAAAAAGCTGAGGTGCTTTATGATATTCCAATTGTAGAGGATTGCAATGAAAACACCCACGCACACAACGATTATATCGACATCTTTAAAGAGGACCTAGGGAATTTTAATTTTAGCGAATCTGAATAAATTTTAATTTAGGTATTGACATTTACGAAAAATGTTCATATAATGATGATAAATCAAATATATTCTTTACTTCAAAGACGAAGATGGAAACAAAGACAGAATCTTGCAAGTTTTCAGAGAGTCGGCGGTCGCTGTGAGCCGATACTTCAAATCTGTGTATAACTCGTTCCTGAGTCGCTTACCTGAAACCATAGGGTATGCCGTAAGACTGCGTTATAGGTCAGAGCCTTGTTTGAGGCTCAAAGGACAGCTTACTTTTTTGGCTGTTGAAGTAGGGTGGTACCGCGTGGAATATTCCTCGCCCCTATAACTCACTATTGGGGCGTTTTTTTGTATCTATTTTTAAAATTGCCCCACAGAATTTAAGGAGGAAATAGATATGAAAAACTGTGAAATTAAGTACGCACCATTCAATCCTGTTAAAATTGAAAACAGGCAATGGCCATCAAAAGTCATAACAGAAGCACCCGTGTGGTGTAGCGTTGATTTGCGAGATGGCAACCAAGCACTTATTGACCCTATGAACCTATCCGAAAAACTTGAGCTGTTTGAAACTTTAGTTGAAATGGGAATCAAGGAAATTGAGGTTGGCTTTCCCTCTGCATCACAAACAGAATATGATATTTTACGCACGCTTATTGACGGAAATCATATTCCCGATGATGTTACAATTCAGGTTCTTGTACAGGCAAGGGAGCATTTAATTCGTAAAACTTTTGAGGCTGTAAAGGGTGCAAAAAATGTTATAGTGCATTTTTACAACTCAACATCAACATTGCAACGCAAAGTCGTATTTAAAAAAGATATGCAAGGTATAATTGAAATTGCAGAAAACGGTGCAAAGCTTATAAAAGAGCTTGCAGATCAAGCAATGAAAGAAAGCGATACAAACATTCGCTTTGAATATTCCCCTGAAAGTTTTTCAGGAACAGAACCAGACAACGCCGTTTTAATTTGTGAAAAGGTTATGGAGGCTCTTGGTGCAAGCGAGGATAACAAGGTTATTTTAAACTTGCCTAGCACTGTTGAGTGTAGCACACCAAATGGTTATGCAGACCAAATCGAATATTTTTGCACTCACCTTTCAAATCCGCAGCACGCAATAATAAGCATACATCCGCATAATGACAGGGGAACTGCTGTTGCATCTGCAGAGCTTGGAATGCTAGCTGGCGCACAAAGAGTTGAGGGTACATTGTTTGGTAACGGCGAGCGTACAGGAAATGTTGATATCATCACTCTTGCACTTAATATGCACACACAAGGTGTTGACTCAAAGCTCGACATCTCTAATATTAATAAAATTCGTGAAATCTATGAGAGAACAACAAGAATGCGTGTTCACGAAAGACACCCTTATGCAGGCGACCTTGTTTTTACGGCTTTTTCCGGCTCACATCAGGACGCAATTAGTAAGGGCAAAGCATATATGAAAGACTCTAAATCCCAAGTATGGGAAGTTCCTTATTTGCCGATTGACCCCGCCGATATCGGGCGTGAATATGACCCTGTTATCCGAATTAACAGCCAGTCCGGCAAAGGTGGCGCATCATTTATTATCGAAAACCAATACGGATTTTCACTTCCAAAAGCTATGCAAATTGAGTTTGGCGAAGCTGTTAAAAACTATTGTGACCAAAAAGGAACAGAGATTAGTTACGAAGATGTTTACGATATTTTCAAGCAAGAATATCTTGATGTTAAGGGTCCTTATATGTTAGTTAGCAATAAATTTCACGAAACAACAGAAGTTAACGACACATCTCCAAAGGCTATTTTTGAAGGTGCTATTAAGCATAACGGCAACGAGCCTGTTGAAATCACCGGCAAGGGTAACGGCCCTATAGATGCATTCTTTAGTGCTCTTGCAACCGTGGGAATAGATGGTTACAAGTTTATTGATTACAGCGAGCACTCTATTTCTGTCGGCTCTGATGCTAAAGCCGTTTCATATATTCATTTGGAAGATAAAAACGGAAAGAGCGTTTTTGGCATTGGTATGTCGCACAATATTATTTACGCTTCACTTCGTGGTATCTTGTGTGCAATTAACCGTTCAATTTTAGAAAATGAAGGAAAATAAAATATGTAATAGTAATCGAGTAATCGTCTTGTATGATTACTCGGTTTTTATGTGAATTTGCCGTTTTTTATCACCTTAAAATTGTAGTATCTGTGTCAAAAAGCAATCCTAAAATACCATCAACCATAAATTCACACACCTGCTATTTTGCAATCCCAATAAACCATAATAAACAAACCTCAAATACCGTAGCGGATGGGGGTCACGGGGGAAAACCGACTGAAAGGGTCGCAGAGGGTTTCCCCCGTGTCGCCTTTCCTTGATTCGTTTCTTTGGCGAGCAAAGAAATGAATGAGATAAAGAAAACTAATATAATAAAACTAAAAGCAAACCACATACTTAATTATCTGTGCCTAAAATTAAACCTAATATGTTACTAACTATAACCACACACCTGCTACCCCTGCCTAAAACTAAACCTACTACGCCACTAACTATAACCACACACCCACTACCCGTGCCTAAAAATTAAATCCATAACAACAAATAACCCCCATAGTACACTTTTGCACTGTGGGGGTCTGTCATATTTTTTTAAATAAACGATGCTATTATATTTGGAAGCACAAAAGCAAATAAAATAGATGTTAAAAATGTTATTCCAAAATTCTCAAGCAATGCACCTGTGTACATTATCGTTGCCGGAATTGCAAGCAAAATCTTTGATGATTTTTTCGCCGTGCTGTTTTGCCCATAAAGGCTCTCCCACATTGAATAAACATCCTCAACCATTGGAAACATATTTGTCAAAAGTGAAATTCCAAAATACATAAGAAAAATTGAAATAATGTTGTATTGACCCAAATATATTATATTTATCGCTGCTGGAGTTAGCACTAAAAGACCACAAATTAAGCTAAGTATAAACGGCAAAAAGCAAACGCCAAAACTTTTTCTTCCCCTTACAAGCTCGTGCTCGATATGACCGCATAACTCGTTTGGTTGAAGTGACCTTATGTCCTCAACGGGAACTTCATAAAGTCGGCAAGTTAAATGCTCTAAAAAAGCCTTGAACACCGCTCCTGGAAAAGTAATATATTTAATTGCTGTATAAATCATTTCCAACTTAAATCACCCTCCCCTTTTAAAAACACATCTTCTACTGATTTTGAGCCTTCTACAATGCTTACAACATCCTTTGAAAATTGCTCTCCTAGCTCTTCTTCTAACTCTGTGTAAGTTTGCGAGTCGCCATCAAGGTGTGCACAAAGAGCGTATAAGTTTCCACTTAATATAAAAGTATGTTGCATTTTTGCATTTTCATATGCTGTTTTTGCATAGAGCTTTGCCTCTTTTGGCTTGCCGTCAAGCAACAATAAAATCGCCATTTGATGATTCATTTGCGACTCTGTTTTGTCAATTTTAAGCCCTTCTTTTATGACTGATTTTGAATTTGCAAAGTCTTTTTGCAGTCGATATGCAGTCGCTTTATATGCCTTTGCGTCTAGGTTTTCTAAGTTGTTTGACTCCATTGCATCACAATATTTATACACATTTTCATAGTCTTTCATTGCCAGTGCTAGTTGTGCTAAGTTTGGCAAATAAAGTGATGAATACCTTGTGGATATTTTCTCCATATTTTTGAGATGCTTTAGCTGGATTTCATTTTTTTCATCAAATGCAAATGCTGCATAATATTTCCAGTACTCTACAAGGCTTTCATCATATTTGATTTTTTCATCGCCTTTTATCGCCTTGTCAAAGGATTTTACAAAGCTTTTATAATCTTTTGCAGACTGAAAGGACTCCCCTGCAAGCTCATAAACTTTGTTAAAATCATCAATATCATTCATAACTTTTTTTATAGTACGATTTGAGGGTAAATTTAGATTTTCTCCACTAAAATACTTGTTTACAAAGCTCTCAATGGACTCATAATATTCTACTCCGGCTTTGTTATATATCATTATTTGGTTTGATAAAATCTTTTTGCTAAGTGCTTTGTTGCTTACCTTTATTTGAACATTTACATCGTCATATGCTTCCATCGCAGAATAAAGCTTTTTTTGGCGAACTAGCGACTGCGCACCTGCAACACTTTTAAAAATCCCCCAGTCCATTGCAAGTTGCCAGCTTGATAAAAATAACAATAGAACCACTAAAACTGGCATAATAAACTCTGTGAATTTATAAGGATGTTTTTTCAAAAGCTCTCTGCACTGGGTGCAATATGGATTGCCTTCAAAAACGATTTTATCCTTTGGATTTT
>JAAYPE010000002.1 GCA_012519975.1 Clostridiales bacterium | reverse complement strand
CTTTTAAGCTCGCTTGTTACAAACGACGGGATTATAACCGTTATTGGCAAATCCTCTGGATTTTCTACGTCTTTTGTTTGCGACATCTCAACAAACAGGTTAAGGTCTGGAGTTTTTGTTTGCTTTAGCATAAATGTTTTAAGCGGTACAGACGCCTTACTTATAAATTCGTCTTGCGATATTTGCTCTTGTTTATACGGTGTATACGCTGTATCATCAATCTCTTTTATTACTGGTGACATTATAAAAAGCGATAGAAAAATTGCAATTCCAATTAGAACTTGGTTGGGTGGTGTTTGCTGAAGTCCTAGCGCATTCCTTAAAAATGACAAAACAATTATAATTCTAGTAAAGCAAGTTGTAAGAACTAAAATAGATGGAATAAGGGCAAGCATTGTTAGCATAACGATAATTTCGACCGTTTCCATACCGTCGCCATTTATATTAACATCTACAGCGCCTTGTGCTGATGCAGACATTGGAACAAGCATTAGTATTAAGACTACTGTTGCAATTATTTTTGAAATTTTTGAGGCGGATTTTTTTGCTTTGACAGTTTTTTCGTCATCCTTATTTTGCATTTTAACTGTCTGTGCCATCTTTTCCACCTGCTTTCTTAGCTTTGCGATTTGCAAGATTCTCTTTAAAAAGTTCTCCAAAGTTTTTACCCAATTCTTGTGGTTGCAAAGGAGTGTAATCGGGCATATCCATAAGCAGAGAAATGCCATTGTTTGAAATTCCAAGAAGATAGTATTTGCCACTTATTTGAGCAACTGCAAGCCCCTTATCTTGACCAAGGGCAACCCGCTCCAAAATTTTTATATTACCTTTACTGCCCATATCATTAAATCTTGTTGCCATAAATTTGCTAAACCTATAGCTTAAATACAAGACCAAAACTATTGCTAAAAATGCGCCTGCAAGTGACAAAAGATCTTTTAAAGTCTCCAAATACATCCCTCTTTCTGTTACTATCTCAAAGCGATTTATAATAAAATCAATCCACTATTTTTTAAAATCATCATTTATTCAACTTACCTTAAAAAACACCTTTACCTCTGTGTTGTTTTTATATCTGATTTTGAATTCCTTTCATCAAATATAAACGAACATCATCAGAGGTTAAGTATTTTTGTATACCCTGCTTATGCATTCCTTTGCACTGCTACTATTTTTTTGTGACAAACTAGTTTTGGCAGAATAACAGAGTATGTTTTTTATTATATGTTTATTTACATATAAAACTTATACCATAAATTGTTTAACCACCTAAACCAATCTGCTCATAAATTTCGTCAAGGGACAACTCCTGTGACCCTTGCTTCATTATATAAATTTCAACTCGCCTATTTTTTACTCTTGTTGCCTCTGTGCCATCGTGTGCTGCAATGGGGCGAAACTCCCCGTGCCCAGTTGATGTAAGCTTTTGCCCATCCACTGTGTTTTGCCTTTGAACGTGGCACAAAACATTAACCGCTCGTTCTGAGGACAATTGACGGTCTCTTATCAAATCATTTGGCTTTGCTGCGTCACCACTTCTTGCTGTGTGACCCTCAAAGCTTACTTTGCTAATTTGGTCAGAAACTTGCCCAAATGCTAGACTTAATATATCCAGTATTCGCTGGCCTTCTGGCTTTAAAACTGCACTATTTCCATCAAAGAAAATATTATTTCTAAATGTTACAAAGGTATAATTTTCACCCTTAAACACTTCAACATCATTTTGCAAGTTATTTTCCTGAACATACTCTTTGAGGAACTCATACAAGTCGTCAAACTCTTTAATGTCTTCAATAGATTGAACAGGAAGAGAGTCGTCCTGCCCATCTAAAATCCCTTCGCCCGGCTTTTCATCCTCTTGTGGACGAACAACAAATTGTTGTGGTGGGTCCACTTCTGACGCACCCTCAAAGGCACGAACAAGCATTTCCCATTTTTCTGCATTAACTGTTGACATTGAAAAAAGCAAAACGAAAAATGTAAGTAAAAGTGTAACCATATCGGAATAAGTATCTAGCCAGCTTGGCCCACCAGAATCATCATATGAAGAACTTTTTCTGCTCACTGTGGCTCCCCACCTTTATACAAAATTATTTATAAACTGATGTTTTAAATTACTTCTTCTTTTTCTTCTCTTTTGGTGCTTTGGCTTTTTTCTTTTTGCCACCGCCACCTTCTTCGTCTGTTGGACCCAAAACACGCTCTTTACTGTTAACAAACGCCTTGAGTCTTTCCTCGATGTGCCTAGGGTTTGTTCCTGCGTGAATTGATAAAACGCCCTCAACAATTACCTCTTTGCAAACCATTTCTTCATAGTGCCTTATTTTTAGCTTGTTTGCAATTGGCATTAATATTAGGTTCGCAAGTATTGAGCCATAAAAAGTTGTGATAAGGGCAACAGACATTCCCTGTGCGATTCCCGACGCACCACCTACGTCCATGTCAAGATTTTTAAGCATATTAATAAGGCCTATAAGCGTTCCTATCATACCGTATGCCGGTGCAAAAGTTGCCGCTTTTTCATACATTTGCCATCCCTTTGCGTGCCTTTGTTCAAGGCAATCCAGCTCGTTTTCAAGCATTTCTTTAACCTTTGTAGGTTCAATCGCATCAACGATAAGCATTATGCTGTTTTTAAAGAATTCATCTTCCTCTTGGTTTGCTTTATCCTCAAGAGTAAGCAGTCCCTTACGCCTTGCCTCTTGTGCATATTCAACCACTTTTTCTATGTAGTCTTGTGGCTTTTGCTTG
>JAAYPE010000011.1 GCA_012519975.1 Clostridiales bacterium | reverse complement strand
GTTGGGTATAAGCCAACACACGATTTCCAGTCGTGCGCCTTCGACCAGCTCAGCCATCTCTCCACATCATAAGCACACAAAGCTCAATTAAGAATTATGTGCTCGATTATTATAGCTAATATTTGATTAAAAATCAAGTGTATTTTACTCTTTTTCAATATTTTCTGTTTTATCTTCGTTTTGCTTATATTTATCGCCTGTATATTTTGTAATAAACGAGATAATTGCGTTTATCAGTAGCATAGAAAAGCCTGACACAAACAAAATAGTGATTATTGGAGCGATAAAAGCGGACGAAAGCGGGTCAAACACATTTCCACCCATTATGGTGAAGGAAACAAGCTTTAGCGAAAAACCGGCAAGAGAAATCAAAAGGTAGTTTTTAAAATTAAATTTCATACTTCCATAAAGCTGGCTTATAAGGTTGACCGGAAAGCTAGGTACGAGCCTAAAAGCGAACAATACCCACGGATTTCCAGAACCGTTATGCTCTAAAAATTCTGAGATAAATGGATACCTTTTAAGAATTTTTGATATATTTCCACCGCCGAATTTTTTGCCCCAAAAATACTTCATAGACATTAAAATTGCAAGCCCTAAGAAATTGACAAAAACGGCTAAAAGAAGCGACGGCAATAAAGCACCACTTAAAAAACAAGTAGCCGAAATAGGTACAATTGTTATGACACTTTTAAGAGCAAACAAAAATAGAATAACAATAATAACATAACCAGTGTTTCCAAATTGGGCAATAGATTCTTCAAAATTTGTCATCCGTTGCCTAAAGTTAAAATAATCTTGTTGAATTTTTGAAAATTCTTCAATATTAAAACTAAAGCCCGCATCTTTATAAATAGTTGGAGCTTTAATAAAATCAAAATTTATATTTTGTGTCATAACTAACAGTACAATTGCCAATATTATTAGAGTTGCACCAAAGTAGTTTATTAGATTTTTTGCCTTATCTTCTTTCATAATATCCTCACTAAAAATAAAACTAACATCAATTATACTCGTGTAATTACATAAGGTCAAATTATTATAAAAAAATATTTATTTAGTTGATATAATGATTATATTTATATATAATATTATCAATAAGTAAGAAATAAAACCAATGTTTTTGTTAGATTTTTTGGAGGGACATATATGGAAGTAAAAAAAGCACTTGTACTTAGTGGCGGTGGTGGTAAGGGAGCTTATCAAATTGGGGCGTGGAAGGCGCTTCGTGAAATTGGTTTTGAGCCGGATATGGTTATAGGCACCTCGGTTGGAGCGCTTAATGGGGCACTTATTGTAATGGATAAATATGACGAAGCACTAGACATATGGGAAAATATGGGGATGGAAAAAGTCTTTACAAGCTTTGCAGAAAATGAAATACCAGAAGATGTAAATATGGATGCAAAAATTTCGATGCTTGCAATGGAAATTATAAAAAGTGGCGGTGCTGAAATTGGCCCATTACAAGATTTAGTCCACAATATGATGGACGAATCTTTAATGCGTAGCTCAAAAATTCAATACGGATTAGTTACAACAAAATTTCCGCAAATTAAGGCAACTCAGCTTTTTACACCAGATATGCCAGAGGACACAATAGCTGACTATATACTGGCTAGTGCTGCTTGCTTTCCTTTTGTTAAAACAAAAAAAATTGGAGATTCTAGCTTCGTTGATGGCGGATATACAGAAAATATGCCACTAAAAATGGCTCTTGATGCTGGTGCTACAGACGTTGTGGTGGTTGATATTAGCAGTGCGCCAGACCCTATGATAGTGAGGGATACTACAAACATTCATTACATTAGAAGCAAGGCACTTACAAGCGAGGGACAGCTAAACACAAGCAAAATGCTTATGTTTGATAAAGAGCTTTCAAAAATTTATATGGAGCAAGCATATCTTGACACATTAAAGGAATTTGATATGCTTGATGGATATATTTATTCGTTTAAAAAAGGTGAAAAATTTAATATGAGCGAATACGAACAACAGAGCAGAAAGTTGTTTAAAAAGATATTTTGTTGCCTGCCTTGTGAGGGGCATATTGAGAGAATGGCACGCGAGAATATTGTAAACTATATGGGAAAGTGCGTTGAAAATCCCTTTGAGCATTTTTCAAATACGATGTTGTGTGCAGAGGCAGCTGCAAATATTTTTAAGATAGATACAAGGGTTATATATTCGGTGCAAGAGCTTTCATCAAAAATCTTAAACAGCTTTGAAGAAGCAAATGAAGAAAAGCTAAAAGAGGGCAAGATAGATTATTTAGTAAGGTTTATTGACCCTGTGTTTATTGATAATTTAAAGCACAATTTAGATTTGCTTGAAAAAAGAAAAATTGTTGTAGAGATTTCCAAGCTATTAATATCTGGTAAAATTGATGATAAACAAAAAAATAAAATTTGGCTTGTAGGAATTCCTTTTCCAGAGCTTATTTGTGCATCAATTTTTTGTGCATCTACAATTATCTTGCAAAATAATAAGTTCGGTGGCGCATAATTTAAGAGTTATAAAAGGTTGTGAACAGGTTGAATTTTAAAGAATTGCAGTGGACGGATGAAAACCACAATCTATTTAAGGAACATCTACTAAGCCTTGCACAAGAAGAATATAAAAAATTTAGTGCAAGTCTTATTCCAAATTGCAATAATATGATAGGTGTGCGTATTCCCGCTTTGCGAGAGATTGCAAAACAGATTTCAAAAGGGGATTGGCGTTCGTTTTTAATAGTTGCAAGCGATGAGTATTTTGAAATGGTAATGATACAAGGATTTGTTTTAGGCTATATTGATGTGGATTGTCAAACCAGACTTGAATATATTGAGAATTTTGTACCTAAAATTGACAATTGGTCTGTTTGCGATAGCACTTGTTCAAGCTTTAAGTTTGCACAAAAGAACAGGGTAGAAGTTTTTGACTTTTTAAAGACATATCTCAATTCCAAAGAAGAATATGAACTGCGTTTTGCAATTGTTATGCTACTAAATCACTTTATTGTTGATGAGTACATAGACTCGGTTCTAAAAATTTTAGGCAATTTAAATCATAGTGGGTACTATGTAAAAATGGCTGTTGCCTGGACTCTTTCTATTTGTTTTATAAAATATAACGATAAGACAATGAGTCTTATTTGCTCTGATATTTTAGATGATGAAACTTTGAGAATGACACTACAAAAAATTGTTGAATCAAACAGAGTTGATAAGAGTACCAAGGATGAGATACGAAAGCTTAAAAAACAAAAATTAAGCAATGATTAATGAAAAAAGAGGGCTACTAAAAAGTAGTCCTCTTTTAATATTTGATAATAAAAGGTTTAGTTGCAAACATCTATTGGAGCTGTTGCAAGAATGTCTATTCCAGAATTGAGAATATTTTTAACAACAACATCGCCAATCTTTACAGGAGCTTTTATACAAGTGTCATTGATAACGCTCATACTTTCAAATAAAAGTCCTTTTGGAAGAGCTGCTGATGATTTAACAGGAATTACAGGAAGTCTACCACCCTCAACCTTAACAGTTGTTGTTAGTGACCTTGTAGGGTTTGTACATTCTGTATGAGCATACTCAACGCCACGCTTACAAGTGTTTCCAGTAACATTTGTGACGGCATCATTTTCATCAAGTGTAACTTTTAATTGACACCCAAGAGGACAAGCAACACAAATCATTTCCTTAATCATTATTAGCGCTCCTTTATTGAAATAACTATTTCATCATTTTCTTTTATTTTTTCAAGCATTTCTAATGTTAAAGTAGCATTTTCCATTTCGCCTGGTGCGAATTTCTGCTTGCGTTTTTCAATTAAAACTTCATCGCCAACAGAAACTACAAACTTTGATTTTAAATAAACATCAGCAACACGGAAGTATAGTTTTATCTCTTCTTTAGAATTGATATTCACTTTTTGTGGAACTATGTATCTAACACCATCTCCACCCTTAGTAAATGCATATCTTGAATCATCATTGTTAGGGTTTGAAATATATTTTGCGGCACCAAGCCCTGCTATTTGGCTCTCAGTTGTAACATAGTCAACAAGGTCGTGAACTTGCAAAACATTACCGCAAGCAAAAACGCCCGGAAGACTTGTTTGACGCATTTCATTAACTACAGGTCCGCTTGTGATTGGATCCATATCTATGTCAATTTGCTTAGACAACTCATTCTCAGGTATAAGTCCAACAGAAAGTAAAAGGGTGTCACATTCTACAAATTCTTGTGTGCCATCTATTACATTTCTATTTTCATCAACTTGTGCAATGGTAATTCCTTCAACACGCTCTGTACCGTGAACTTCAATTACGGTGCAACTAAGTTTTAGTGGAATATCAAAATCGTCAAGGCATTGAACAATGTTCCTTGTAAGGCCGCCAGAGTAAGGCATAAGCTCGCAAACCATTTTTACCTGCGCGCCTTCAAGAGTCATACGGCGAGCCATTATAAGACCAATGTCTCCACTTCCAAGAATAACGATTTTTTTGCCCGGCATATAGCCATCAATATTTACAAATTTTTGTGCGGCACCGGCTGTCATAACTCCAGAAGCACGAGAGCCTGCAATATCAAGAGCACCACGCGCGCGCTCACGGCAACCCATAGCAAGAATTACAGCAGTAGCATCAATTTGAATAAATCCATCTTGATTATTAACAGCAGTAACCATACGCTCTTTTGAAATAGAAATAACCATTGTATCAGTTTTTACATCGATATCAGATTGTTCAACAAGCTCAATAAACTTGTGAGCGTATTCAGGACCTGAAAGTTCTTCGCCAAAATAGTGAAGCCCAAAACCTGTGTGAATACATTGCTCAAGGATACCGCCTAGAGTTTCTGCACGCTCAAGAATTATAATTTTTCCTACACCATTTTTCTTAGCTTCAAGAGCGGCAGCCATTCCGGCAGGACCTCCGCCGATAACAACTAAATCATACTTAAGAGTTGAGTTCACTTTACTTCGTCCTTTCATACAAAATATCAGATTTGCCACCGAACTTTGTTATTTCGTTAATAGGGACATTAAGTTCCCTTGAAAGTATTTCCATAACCTTAGAACCGCAAAAACCACTTTGGCAACGACCCATTCCGGCTCTTGTACGGCGTTTAACACCATCAACATCTCTAGCGCCAACAGGTGAGTTAATAGCGTCGATTATTTCGCCCTCTGTAACTGTTTCACAGCGACAAATAATTCTGCCATAAGCCTTGTTTTTTGCGATAAGCTCGCGTCTTTGCTCGTCTGACATTTCGCGAAACTTGACAGGCTCTGTACGAGATGGGTTGTAGTCTGATTTTTTTTCAAGCTCGCCATCATATATTGATTTTAAAATTTCTAAAACATAATCTGCAATAGCAGGGGATGAAGCAAGCCCTGGAGAAGCAATTCCAGCAACGTTGATAAACTTTTTGTTAGCGTTCGAGCTTCCGATAATAAAATCACTCGTTACATCATGCGCACGAAGACCACCAAAAGATGTTATCGTGTTACGCATACTAATAGAGGGGACAGATTTGTTAGCAGATTTAAACACATTGCTTAGTGCATCTTGTGCAATAGCAGCGCTGTCTTTATTATCTACTTCAACGGTTGTTGGTCCAACAATAACATTTCCATCAACAGTCGGAGCAATCAAAACACCTTTTCCCATTTCTGTTGGGCATTGGAAAATAACATGATTAACAACATTACCAACACTTTTGTCTAAAAGTGCATACTCGCCAAGACGAGGTGTAATGTTAATTGAATTATCACCAATCATTTTGGCAATATCATCAGAATGCACTCCAGCAGCGTTGATAATATACTTTGCTGATATTTCGCCCTGCTCGGTGCTGAGGATAAACATATCATTTTCAAATTTAATTGAGTTTACGCCACAGTTTCGCAAAAACTCAACTCCGTTTGTAGCGGCACACTCTGCAGCAGCAACAGTAAGCTCATAAGGGCAAACAATTCCCGCTGTTTTAGATAACAAAGCACCAACAGCATCTGGGCTAATGTTTGGCTCTAGCTTAACTAAAGCTTGCCTGTCTAAAATTTCCATAGAGTCAGCATCAAGACCGTTTGTAATGCCTCTTTGGTAAAGTTCTCTTAAAGTTTCAACCTCATAGTCAGAAAAAGCAACTACAAGCGAGCCGATTTCTTTGAAAGGAACAAAGAGAGTTTTGCACACATCTGCCATTTTTTTAGTGCCATCAACATTAAGGCGAGCCTTTAGCGTTCCTGGTTTTGCATCAAATCCAGCATGAACAATACCACTGTTTGCTTTTGATGTTGCACACGCCACATCATTACCCTTTTCAATCAATGCAACCTTTAGATTGTATTGAGAAAGGTTTCTTGCAGTTAATGAACCGATAACACCGGCACCAATAATTGCAACGTCATAAAACATAAAAATCCCCTCATTACATTATGATTTTAAAGATGATTTTAAAGCTTTCTTTCGTATTTATTTTATCACTTGCAACATTTCAAATCAATAAAAAAAGCGCTTTAGAAAAAGGTTTATGAAAATATACGGATAAAGTATAATAAAAAGATTTGTTTTTGATTATTAGTTACAAAACTATTGTTTGATTTTTAGCAAAGAAGAACAAAATACGCGGTCGTTCGGACAACATATTGTGCAGTGTTAAATGTTTAACACTAAAAAATATTAGAATTTATTGTATTTTTTCACGAAAAATGCACATAAAAATTGAATAACAGAATTATATAATAAAATGTTCATTTATATATAATAAAGCACTAAAAAAGTAGAAAAAACTCGATTATAATTGAATGTTAAATAAAAGAAATTAAAATATTTTGTGTATTTTGCACAAATATTACATAGTAGAATTTCATTAATCTTACAAATCGTAAAATTAATATTGACTTTAGTGTGAAACAAATCTAAAATAATAAGTGGAAGAATTAATTTTTGGAGGTAATGTAAATGTCTTTGGAATCAACACTTTTGGGTGGCATCTTTAATTTTGACAATTTTGCAAAGTATAAGTGGTGCAATGAGCTAAACTATCCAAGCGTAACGGATGAGCTTGATGTTTGCTTTAGTGACAGTAATCCCGAACTTTTGAAATGCGACCTTCACTATTCAGAAACAAATAAAGTTTATGACAAATATCCAGTGCTTGTAAATATCCACGGTGGTGGATGGTTAATCGGAGATAAGAAAAATAGTACAGGATTTTGCCTTCAGATTGCAGACGATGGTGTGTTTGTAATGAACATTAACTATGGTTTGCCACCTAAATATAGGTTCCCATACCAAATTCAAACTCATTTTGAAGCTTTTAAATGGCTTGAAGAAAATGCAGACAAATATAATCTTGACCTTGACAATGTGTTTATTTCGGGCGACTCAGCAGGAGCGCATATGGCATCTGTTGTTGCAGCTTGTCAGTGTTCACCAGAGTATGCACAAGCTTTAGGTGTTAGACCAACTAGCATTAAAATTAAAGGTGCAATGCTTTATTGTGGGCTTTATGACCTTGATAAGTGGAACGGCTTGCCAATGGATAAGGTGCCTGTTTGCCGTAGTATGATGCAAGAGTTTTTAGGCGTAAAAGATGTTAGACAATCTCCTTACTTTAAATATGTAAGTCCTCTCCCATATATTAATGAAAAAATGCCAAGAACTTTCCTTGTTTCTGGTGCGGTTGACATTATGACAAGGGGAGAAGAAAAAAAGATGGAAGAACAGTTTATAAAACACGGTGTTGACTATGTTACATACCGTGGCAAGCATTTTCCAAATAGTTTCCACGACTTTATGCTTCTAGCATTTACTGTTGAGGCAAAAAAATGCCTAAAAGCATCTTCTGAATTTATCAGAGAAACAGTAGCAATGGAGAGCAAGTCAGCTAAAAAAGAAGTAGTGCCAATGAAAAAGCAAGTACACAACCTTAAAACTGGCTGATTTCAAACATATTTGTTATACATAAAATTCAAAAAAATAGTCAAAGAGTCATACATTTTTGTGTGGCTCTTTTTTATATCGCTTTTATTGAATAAGGATGGGATATATGTTATAATATCTCGAATTGTAATATGGTAAAATATACAATTTTAAATTTATAAACAAAAATTAAAACTAAAAAGGAATTTTAAATGCTTATTTTAGGAATTGATCCAGGCTATGCAATTGTTGGTTATGGTGTAATAAATTATGAGGCTAATAGATTTTCAGTGGTGGAGTATGGGGCGGTTACCACGCCGGCAAAAATGCCGTTTAATAGAAGAATTGAATGTATATACGACGAGCTTTCTGAAATTATGCAGCGCACACAGGTTCAGGCTATGTCTATTGAAAAGTTGTTTTATAACACCAATGCAAAAACAGTAATAGATGTAAGTCAGGCAAGAGGGGTTATAATGCTTGCAGCACAAAAACATAATTTGGAGATTGCAGAATACACACCTTTGCAGGTAAAACAAAGTGTTGTTGGATATGGTAGAGCAGAAAAAAAGCAAGTTCAAGAAATGACAAGAGTTATCTTAAAGCTTGATAAAATTCCAAAGCCTGATGATACGGCCGACGCACTAGCAATGGCGATTTGCCACGCTCACACAAGCGGTTCACTTATGGGTAAGCTTAGCAAATATAAATAAATGGAGAGAATTGATTTATGTTTTATAGTCTGACAGGAACACTAGTATATTCAGATACAACAATTGTTGCGATTGATTGTGGAGGAGTTGCTTTTTCTTGCAGTGCAACTATGAATACACTTAAAAAAATTGGTCCAAATGGTAGCAAGGTATCACTTTTCACACACCTAAGCGTTAGAGATGATTCAATGGACTTGTTTGGATTTTATGATAAAGCAGAGCTTGATTGCTTTAAAATGTTAATTACCGTTTCAGGCATTGGGCCTAAAGCGGCCCTTGCAATCCTCTCAGTGCTTGAGCCACAAGAGTTGGCGCTGGCAATCGCTGCAAAGGATACAAAAGCAATTACTAAAGCACCGGGAATTGGGCCAAAGCTTGCACAAAGAATTATATTAGAGCTAAAGGATAAACTTGTAGCAGGAATTGGTGAGAATATAGATACAGCACAAATCGAAAATGTTGGTAATGTTGTGTCTGGGGGCAACGCAGCTCAAGCGTCAGAGGCTCTTGTAATGCTAGGGTATTCGCCGTCACAGGCTGCAATGTCGGTTGGAAAGCTAGACTCAACTCTTTCAGTAGAGGAAATGATAAAGCTTGCTTTAAAGGAACTTGCAAATCAGTAAAGGGGATATAAATGGAACACGATATGGATTTTGAAAATCGCATAATTGCTCCTGAATATTTATCAGAAGATTCAGATATAGAAACATCCTTGCGTCCACGAACTCTAAACGAATATATAGGGCAAGAAAAAGCAAAGGAAAATTTGAATATATATATTGAGGCTGCAAAAGGGCGAGGAGAAACTCTAGACCATGTTTTGTTATATGGTCCACCAGGTCTTGGAAAAACAACGCTTGCAGGGATTATAGCAAATGAAATGGGCGTCAATGTAAGAATAACATCAGGCCCCGCAATCGAAAAGCCAGGGGATTTGGCAGCGCTACTTACAAATTTATCAGATGGCGATGTTTTGTTTATTGATGAAATACACAGGCTATCAAAAAGTGTAGAAGAAGTGTTGTATCCAGCAATGGAGGATAGCGCCCTTGATATAATAATAGGAAAAGGACCGTCTGCAAGGTCGATAAGAATTGACTTGCCAAATTTTACATTAGTGGGTGCCACAACTCGTGCAGGTCAACTAACCGCTCCGCTAAGAGATAGGTTCGGAGTAATTCTAAGGCTGGAGCTGTATACGCCAGAGGAGCTTGGCAGAATAGTGACAAGAAGTGCGGACATTCTTGGAATAGGCATAGAGCCAAATGGAGCGTTTGAAATAGCAGCACGCTCAAGGGGAACGCCTAGAATAGCTAATAGGCTTCTAAAACGCTCAAGGGATTTTGCGCAGGTTATTGGCAATGGAGTAATAACAGAAGATAATGCGAAAATAGCTCTTGGCAGAATGGAAATTGACCCGCTAGGTCTTGACAATATTGATAGATTGTTGTTAACTTCTATGATAAAGAATTATAACGGGGGGCCCGTAGGTCTTGAAACAATTGCGGCAGCGATTGGCGAGGAATCAATTACGATTGAGGATGTATATGAGCCGTATCTTATGCAACTTGGGTTTTTAAGCAGAACACCCCGTGGAAGAGTTGTAACCCCAGCAGGTTACAAGCACCTTGGAATAGAATTTCAAGAAAAATAAAGAGTTTAGGAGAAATATATATGGGAAGACTTTTTGGAACAGATGGTGCAAGAGGCATTGCAAACAAAGAGATTACTTGTGAGCTTGCAATGAAAATTGGAAGAGCGGCTGCAATGGTCCTAATTGATGATGAGCACAAAAGACCAAAAGTACTTATAGGAGCAGATACAAGAATTTCTTCAGATATGTTAAAAGCATCAATTAGTGCGGGGCTTTGCTCTGTTGGCGCTGATGTGTTGGTGCTTGGAGTTGTGCCAACACCTGCCGTTGCTTATTTGGTAAAGGAGTATGGTTATGATGCAGGAATAATGCTTTCTGCTTCCCATAACCCTTGTGAGTATAATGGTATCAAAATTTTTAAATCAGACGGATACAAGCTTGCAGATGAGATTGAAGAAAAAATAGAATCAATAATTCTTGATGAAACTGCAATTCCACCAATAAAAATAGGTTGTGATGTTGGGCGAATTAAAAGGTCTAACACCGCAATTGAGGATTATATAAACCATATTTTAAGCACATCAGAGTATAGATATAATGACTTGAACATTGCTCTTGACTGTGCTAATGGGTCTGCTAGTGCTACTGCACAAAAGCTTTTTGAAAGCCTTGGTGCAAAGTGTCATATTATTAGCGCACAGCCAGATGGACTTAATATAAACGAAAAATGTGGCTCTACATATGTTGAGAGTTTGCAAGAGTTTGTAAAAGAAAACAAGTGCGATGTAGGCTTTGCTTTTGATGGTGACGCAGACAGACTAATAGCCGTTGATGAAAATGGCGAGGTAGTTGATGGTGACAAAATAATTGCAATTTGCGCAAAGGATATGAAAGAGACAGGAAAACTAAAAGATGACACAGCTGTTGTTACAGTTATGAGTAATATGGGATTTTTTAAGTTTGCACAGGAAAATGGAATTGAATGTAAAAAGACAAAAGTTGGCGATAGATATGTTCTTGAAGAAATGCAAAAACAAGGATATACAATCGGTGGAGAGCAGTCAGGCCATGTAATTTTTCTTGAACATTCAACAACCGGTGATGGTCAACTCACAGCTGTTCAGCTTTTGAGAGCAATGAAAAGAACAGATAAAAAACTAAGTGAACTTGCGTCTTGTATGGATGTTTTCCCACAAGTTTTGATAAATGTTAAGGTTTCAAAATTTGGAAAAGTACGCTTTGAAGATGATGAAGACATTAAAATAGCAATTAAAAAAGCAGAACAGGAGCTAGGCGAGGATGGAAGAGTGCTTGTTCGAGTTTCTGGCACTGAGCCACTAGTTAGAGTTATGCTTGAAGGAAAAGACTTAAAGCAGATTGATACGCTTGGAAGAGAAATTGCACAAGTTGTTAAGGAAAGGTTAATATAGTATGCGAGTTTCAAACTGCTGGGAAGATTATGAATTAATTGACTGCTCAAACGGGGAACGGTTAGAGAGATGGGGCAATGTTACACTTATAAGACCAGACCCACAAGTTATTTGGAAAACTCCAAAAACAAACCCGCTTTGGAAAAAGGCAGACGCACGATATAGCCGTTCAAACTCGGGTGGTGGTTCTTGGGAAGTGTTTAACAATTTTCCTGAAGAGTGGAGTATAAAATATAAAGATTTAAGCTTTAAAATAAAACCAATGGGATTTAAACATACCGGTCTTTTTCCAGAGCAAGCAGTTAACTGGGACTTTACAAGAAGTGTTATAGAAAAAGCTCAAAGACCTGTAAAAGTGTTAAATCTTTTTGCTTACACTGGTGGTGCAACTCTTGCAGGACTTGCACAAAACGCACAAGTAGTTCATGTTGACGCCTCTAAAGGAATGGTAGCATACGCAAAAGAGAATGCGCAAATTAGCGATTTGGCAGACAAAAGCGTCAGATGGATTATTGATGACTGTGTAAAATTTGTTGAGCGGGAAATTAGGCGTGGCAACAAGTATGATGTAATAATTATGGATCCACCGTCATACGGCAGAGGTCCGGGTGGAGAGGTTTGGAAGCTTGAGGAAAAGGTTTATGATTTTGTAAAGCTTTGCTCAAAAGTTTTAAGTGATGACCCACTTATGTTTCTTGTAAATTCTTACACGACAGGGCTTTCACCAGCAGTAATGAATTATATAGTAGGCTCAATAATAACACCGAGGTTTGGTGGCAAAGTAACATCAGACGAAATAGGGCTTAAAGCTACACAAACGGGCCTTGTTTTACCTTGTGGTGCTTCAGCAATATGGACAGCAAACTAAACTTTTTTAAAGGAATTTAAAATGGATACTATTATAAAGTTTGAGAATGTGGATTTTAGATATGAGGGCAACTCAGATTTATCTGAACCGTTGGCAATTAGTGGACTAAATCTAGAAATAAATCGTGGAGATTTTGTTGCAGTTTTAGGTCATAACGGTTCGGGAAAATCTACTCTTGCAAAGCTTACAAATGCAATACTGCTTCCCGAAAAAGGGAGGGTCTTGATAAATGGAATGGATACAGCAAATGAAGAGGAAAAATTTAATATCCGCCAAACTGTAGGAATGGTTTTTCAAAACCCTGATAACCAAATTGTAGCTACAATCGTAGAAGAGGATGTAGCTTTTGGGCCTGAAAACTTAGGCATAGAGCCTTTAGAAATTCGCAAAAGGGTTGATGATGCGTTAAAAACGGTTGGAATGTATGACTATAGGCTCCACGAACCGCACAAGCTTTCAGGTGGGCAAAAGCAAAGGGTGGCAATTGCAGGAATTATAGCAATGCAACCAGAATGTATCGTTTTAGACGAAGCTACAGCTATGCTTGACCCACGAGGCAGACAAGAGGTAATGGAAACCGTGCGAATGCTCAATAAAGAACTTGGAATGACAGTAGTTTTTATTACACATTTTATGGATGAAGCGGTAACGGCGGACAGAGTGGTTGTAATGGATAATGCAAAAGTTATCCTGGACGGAACTGCTCAAAAAGTTTTTGAAAATATAGAGTTATTACGTTCGGTTGGACTTGATGTGCCACAGGTAACAGAGATTGCACAATACCTTTCAAATATGGGAATAGATGTACCAAAAAACATTTTAAAAACGCAAGACTTTGTAGATGCAATATTAAAAGTGCTGGAGGTGCAGTGTTAATGCCTATTGTAAAAACACAGGATTTATCATACCTTTATAGCACAGGCACTCCATTTGAAATTGCAGCAATAAGAGATGTTAATTTAGAAATAGAGCAAGGTGAACTCGTTGGTATAATCGGCCATACGGGCTCAGGAAAAAGCACTTTGGTTCAGCATCTTAACGGGCTTTTAAAGCCAACATCGGGCAAGATTTTTGTTGATGGTTTAGACATATGGGAAAGCAAGCAAACCGTTCGTGATGTGCGTTTTAAAGTGGGGCTTTGCTTTCAATACCCTGAATACCAGCTGTTTGAAGAAACAGTTTATAAAGATATATCGTTTGGGCCTAAAAATATGGGACTATCAGAAGACGAGATAGACAAAAAAGTTAGAATGGCAGCCTCTTTTGTGGGCTTAAAGGAAGAACACCTAGACAAATCGCCGTTTTATTTATCTGGTGGAGAAAAACGAAGGGCTGCAATTGCAGGTGTTATGGCAATGGAACCAAAAGTTTTGATACTGGACGAGCCAACATCAGGGCTTGACCCTAAGGGGAGAGACACAATACTGGGTATGATAAAAGAGTATAGGCAGGACACCGGCAGCACGGTCCTTGTCGTATCGCACAGTATGGAAGATGTAGCAAAAATGGCAACAAAGGTGTTAGTTATGAATGAGTCAAAAGTTGCAATGTATGGAACTGTAGATGAGATTTATTCAAGAAGTGATGAAATAATAAAAATGGGTCTTGATGTTCCACAAATTACAAGAGTTTTTACAAGCCTTGCAAAATGTGGTGTAAATGTAAACCCCAATATTTATACAGTAAATCAAGGTAAGCTAGAGCTTGCCAAACTTTTTAAAAAAGCATAGCAGGAGATAAATATGATAAGTGATATAACCATAGGGCAATACTTTCCTGGCAATTCTATTTTGCACAAAATAGACCCTAGGATGAAGATAGTCCTTACCTTTGCTTTTATAATAATAATATTTTTGTGCAAAAACTTCTATGCGTTAGGGGTTATGGTTCTTATGCTTGCAATTATGGTGGCAAGCTCAAAAATTTCAATAAAAGTTATATTGCGTGGGGTCAAACCGATTCTTTTTATCATTGTTTTTACAGCTATTTTAAACATATTTTACACAGACAAGGGCGAAACTTGGTTTGAATACAAGTTTTTAAAAATTACATCAGGTGGAGTTTATATTGCAATTTTTATGGCGATTAGAATTATCTGTCTTATAATTGCAAGCTCACTTCTTACCTATACAACATCACCAACGATGATAACAGACGGGCTTGAGCGATTGCTGTCACCACTTGAATTTATGAAAAATAGTGTTCACACGGTAGCAATGATGATGACAATTGCACTAAGATTTATACCGACTCTAATCGAAGAGTTTGAAAAAATTACAAATGCACAAAAAGCTAGGGGTGCAGACCTTGACTCTGGTGGACTTATTCAACGCTCAAAGGCTTTAGTACCGATTTTTATTCCTTTGTTTATAACATCTTTTAGAAGAGCATACGAGCTTGCATTTGCAATGGAATGTCGTTGTTATAACGGTGGAGAGGGCAGAACAAGGATGAAACAAATGAAACTTACAAAAGTTGATTTTGTTGCATTGTTTTTTATTGTGGCAATGTGTGTTGCAGTTATAATGCTTAATATGAATTTTACACATTTGCTTTAATTAGGTAAGATTATGAGAAATTTACTTTTAACTTTAAAATTTGACGGAAGAAATTATCACGGGTGGCAAGTACAAAACAATGCAATCACAGTTCAACAAATACTCCAAGATGGCATTGAAAAAGTACTTAAAAAAAGGGAGCCTGTGATTGGTTGTAGCAGGACTGATTCAGGCGTTCACGCAAATTTTTATTGTTGTGGCGTTATTACAAAAAATATAATACCGTGCGAAAAATTTGCACTAGCACTTAATGCAAATTTACCTTATGATATAGTTGTGCTAGACTGCCGTGAAATGCCACAGAATTTTCACGCGCGATATAGTTGCACAAGCAAAGAATATGTTTATAAAATTTATAATGCAAAAGTTAGGGACCCTTTTTTATATGGATACACTTTGCATTACAAATATTTGCTAGATGCTAAAATGCTTGACAAGCAAGCAAAAGATTTTATAGGAACATATGACTATAAAGGTTTTTGTGGTAAAAAAAGCGATGTTGAGGAAACTGTTAGAACTGTTAAAAATGCATCGGTAGAGCGGTGTGGCGATATGGTAACATTCACAGTCGAGGCAGATGGTTTTTTATATAATATGGTTCGTATAATGGTAGGCACATTGCTAGGAATTGCCCAAGGTAGAATAGAACAGGGCAGTGTAAAAGATATAATTTTAAGCAAAGAGCGTACCCGTGCAGGTGTTACTGTATCACCTTATGGACTTTATCTTAACAAGGTTTTTTATGGGAGTGAAGATGGTGCCAAGGAAAATAACAAATAATAAAAAAAGCTCTAACACAGCAAAATACAAGGCACAAAGCTCGTCAAAAAAGGGCAAAACAAATGGCTCATTTACGGTTTTTAAAACTGTTGCAACTGTTTTTGTTGTATTTTTGTTGTTGTTTTTAGCGACAGAAACATTTGGTGTAGCAACTCTTTCTTCAATGTCGGACTCGGTCAAAAGTTTTGTGGCAAGCCTAAAAAGTGGCGAAGGATATCCATATCAAATAAGCTCTAGCTCAGTTAAAAATATTGATATGATGTCTAACAATGTTTTTTTACTCACTGATAGCGCAACAATTTCGCTTGATTCAACGGCAAAAGAAGTTGCAAAAATCAATCACACATATGCAAGCCCAGCAATGAGTATACAAGGGGGAAGAGCTGTTGTATATGACCGTGGTGGGTATAGATATATGGTTCAAAGCCGTACTGAAAAGTTGTTTGAAGGCGAAACAAAGCATAAGATTTTAACCTGTGATATGGGAAAATCAGGGAATATTGCAGTAGTAACACTTGAAAAAGATTCGTGTGGTGTTGTAACTGTGTATTCAAATAAATTTACAAAAACGCAGTTTAAATGGGCGTGTTATTCAGAAAAAATTGTGGATGTTGCACTTTCTGATAACGGCAAATATCTAGCAGTTGCAGCAATTAGTGCAAAGGATGGGGAAGTTTTTTCAAAGGTTTATGTTTTTGATTTTAATTATTCAAAAGCAGTTGCAGTATTTGACTATCCAAAAACTTCGGTGTTTGATGTTGAGTTTTCTAGCAGAGACACTATAATTGTAATGGGTGACAATTTAAGAAACGTTATAAAAAATAAAACACAGCGTCAAGAGGATGTTAGTTTTGAAACAAGCACTCTTATGCGATATTCAATGTCTGAAAGCGGAACAAACGCAGTTTTGTTGTCTGAGTATGGCAGTGCAAATAAAAATATTCTAAAAGTGTATAACAAAAGTGGAAAAGAAGTTTTTAGCAAAAAGATTGAAAGTGCCGTTAAAAATATATATTGCAACGCAAACACAGTAGGTGTTTTGCTAGATGATAAATTGGTTATGTATGATATTAACGGCAATGAGAAAGAAAAAATTAAATCAAAAAAAGATAGTATTGATGTTTTGTTTTATGGCAGAGATACATATATTTATGCTATTGGAGAAATTATAAAATGCCCTTAACAAAAAACTTGATATAATTACTAGATTGGTGATATAATATTTAAATACAGAAAAAATGAGGTGGTTAAATGCTTGTTGATGTTCTTCTTATAATTATGTCAGTAATAATAATTAGGACGGGACTAAAACAAGGCTTTTTAGCTACTATAGTTAGTTTTATAGCTTGGCTTGCTGCCGCTTATTTTGTGCTAAAATATAGCCATCATTTTGCACAAATACTTTACACAGGAGTTGTAAGGGATAGGGCTATTAAAAAAGTTAGTGCAACTCTAGTAGATGATTATGCATTTGGAACTACCCAAAACCAATTTATGATGTTTTTGATGGGCGTTTCAAGGATACTAAATTCAGCATCAGTATTTATAGATGTAGATACATCACAGCGTATACTCGATTTTGACCCAACAGGGATGAGTCTAGAACAAGTTTCAAGAACTATTACAGACAGTTTTTTAGCTCCCGTATTAATCGAAGTTTGTGACTGGATTGTTTCTATTATTGGATTTGCAGTGCTAATTGCGGTGTTTTCGTCGCTTGGTAATATGGTCGCAAATACCATACGCATAACACCTCTTAGAAGTGTAGACAGATTGCTAGGTGGAGTTGTTGGGGTGCTAAAAGCAGTTGTTATGGTTGTTGTCATTTCATTTACTCTATATGCGCTTGCAGGAATTTCACAAAGTGATGTTGCCTTTAAAAATGCTCAAGGAAATTCAGATAAATTTTTGTTTTTTGCAAATGCAGTTGATGAATCAATTATAATAGAAATAGTTAGAGATAAAATCGCTTTTTAATTTTTAAGAAGTGTTTGTAATAAAGAATACAGCCAGAGTTATAAATAAAAGGAGAAAGTTATGAGCAATTTAAAAACGCAGATGGAAGATATTTTTAAAGGTGGACTTACTATACCAAACGCACTTTCAGCTGTTAGAATACTCTTAATCCCTCTGTTTGTTTACCTGTTTTACACTGGGGATGTTAAAGGGGCGCTAATAGTAATCATAGTGTCAGGAATTACAGATAGCCTTGATGGAAGAATTGCTAGAAAATATAACCAGATAACCGCACTTGGCAAATTGCTAGACCCAGTGGCTGATAAGCTTACGCAAATAACTATTGCAATTATGTTGTTTATTGAGTTTGACAAGTCTGATAGTGGTTCAGTTCGCAGTTTTAGATTTGTGTTTTTGTTGTTCCTTGCAAAAGAGTTGTTGATGATGCTTGGCGGAGTTGTTTTGCTTGCAAAAAATATTCGTCCAGGTGCTGCAGAAGTATATGGCAAGGTTTCAACTTTCACATTTTATACCGTGATGCTTTTGATTATAGCTTTTGGTCCGGATTTTGGCGCCTTTAGAGAGTTCTTTCAGTTCCACGAAGTAACAGTTATGGTACTCGTACTTATTTCAGCTGTGATGACAATTATAGCGTTTATTAGTTACATACCAGGAACAATAACAGAGCTTAAAGATAAAAAAACTGAAAAAGTAAATAATAAAAATATATAAATTAAGATTTATTATAAATGACAAATAGGATTTTTAAGGAGTTTACAGATGAAGAAAATAATTTGCTCGAAATGCAAAAAAAATCCTGCTGTAATATTCATTTCAAGAATAGAGGGCGAAAAAACTATTCCGGAAGGACTTTGCATAAAATGTGCAATGGATATGAATTTGGGCCCTGTAAAACAAATGATGGATAGCATGGGTGTTACTGAAGAAGATGTTGATGCCATAAGTGAGCAGTTTAATACTATTCTAGGATATGGAGAAGATGAAGACGGAGATTTTGAAGCAGGTGGTGCCCCAACATTGCCATCTTTTCAAGGTCTGTTTAATGCTATGGATATGGAAAATCAAGAGGACGATTTGGAGTCGGATATAGATTTTTTTGAACCATTTGACGAACCAGAGGAAAAGCCAGTAAAGAGTAAAACTAAAAAAAATAGAAAAAAATCAAAGGGCAAAGGTAAGCGTAAATATCTTAACCTTTATTGTACCGACCTTACAGAAAAAGCAAAATCAGGCAAAATTGATACAGTAATAGGGCGACAAAAAGAAATTTATAGAGTAACTCAAATTCTTTGTAGACGCTCAAAAAATAACCCTTGTCTTATAGGTGAGCCAGGCGTTGGAAAAACAGCAATTGCTGAAGGTTTGGCAATGAAAATTGCAAACAAAGATGTTCCGGCAAAGCTTGCGGATAAAGAAATACATTTGCTAGACCTTACTGCGTTGATTGCTGGGACACAGTTTCGTGGGCAGTTTGAGAGCAGGATAAAAGGTCTTGTTGATGAGGTTAAAGCAGAGGGAAATATTATTTTATTTATAGACGAAGTTCATAATCTTGTTGGGACAGGTGATGCAGAAGGTTCGATGAATGCTGCAAATATCTTAAAACCAGCATTATCAAGGGGCGAAATTCAAGTAATAGGTGCAACAACTTTTAATGAGTACAGAAAACACATCGAAAAAGATGCAGCATTAGAGCGTCGCTTTCAGCCAGTAAAAATTGAAGAGCCTTCAGTTGAAGATGCTTATAATATGCTAATAGGAATAAAATCGTATTATGAAAATTATCACAGGGTAGAGATATCCGATAGTTTGGTGCGCCGTGCTGTTATTTTGTCGGAGAGATATATCAACGATAGATTTTTACCGGATAAGGCAATTGACCTTCTTGATGAAGCTTGTACTTGTGCAAACTTGCGAAATAAAGCGATAAGTGAGCACGAGATAAGCGAACGCAGACTTTTAGAAAATAGAGAATTGCTTGAAGAGCTTATGTCGGAAACTGAAGATGTAGACTATGAAGAAATAGCAAGACTAAAAGCAGAAATACTAGCTCTAGAGCAAAAAATTGAATCACTTTCAGAAAAAGTAAAAGATAATAGTGTTACAGAAAACGACATTGCAAAGGTCATTGAGTTGTGGACAGGCATACCTGCAAGTAAAATAATAGATAGTGATTTGAGAAAACTTGCAAGTCTTGAAGATAATTTAAATAAAAAAATAATGGGTCAAAAAGAGGCAGTTGCTCTTATTTCTTCAGCAGTAAGGCGTAGTCGAATACAGATAAACCCTCACAGAAAACCCGCATCATTTATCTTTGTAGGCCCAACAGGAGTTGGAAAGACAGAGCTTGTCAAACAACTGTCTTTTGAGCTGTTTGACACACCGGAAACGCTTATAAGACTGGATATGTCAGAGTTTATGGAGAAGCATAGTGTATCTAGAATAATCGGCTCACCACCGGGTTATGTGGGCTATGATGAGGCGGGGCAGCTTACAGAAAAAGTAAGACGAAAGCCATACTCCGTAATACTTTTTGATGAGATTGAAAAAGCTCATCCTGATGTGATGAATATTTTACTCCAGATTTTAGATGAGGGTAAAATTACAGACGCTCAAGGTAGGGTAGTAAGCTTTGAAAATACAGTAATAATAATGACCTCCAATGCTGGTAGCGAGCGAAAAGACGGCGCTATGGGCTTTGGAAAAACGAGTGAACAAGCATCAAAGGATAAAGCAATGAAATCGCTTCGTGAATTCCTTCGTCCAGAGTTTTTAGGTAGGGTTGATGAAATTGTTGTGTTTAACGAATTGTCAGACGAAGACTATGAGGATATCGCAATTCTTATGCTAGACGAGCTTAAAGAACCTATAAAGGATAAGGGAATAACACTCAAGTATGACAGTGATGTGCCGGCGGCAATTAGGGCACAAATGGATTCTAATGTTAGGGGTGCTAGGGACCTTAGAAATGTTATAAGGCGAGAAGTAGAGGATAAAATAGCGAGCTTAATTATAGATAGCCATGGCAAATCTTTGGCTGAAATCAGTGTGTTTATTAAGGATAATGAAATTTTTGTCAAAGGATTATAAAATCTTTTTAAAATCCTATTGACATGCGACGAAGATTATGTTATTATTATCAACGTCGCAAATATGCGGGTGTAGTTCAATGGTAGAATTCCAGCCTTCCAAGCTGGTTACGTGGGTTCGATTCCCATCACCCGCTCCAATTTGCTTTTTTTATGTGTGCTTGTAGCTCAGCCGGATAGAGCATCTGCCTTCTAAGCAGAGGGTCGGGGGTTCGAGTCCCTCCAAGCACGCCAGAGTGTTTACAAGCAATGCGTTTGTTTTTGAGTAAGGTATATGGTGGGTGTAGCTTAGTTGGTTAAAGCGCCAGTTTGTGGCACTGGAGAGCGTGGGTTCGAATCCCATCATCCACCCCACTTTTAAAATATGCATAGCAAAAATGCTTTGTACATTTTATATAAATAGAATTATTGGGGTGTCGCCAAGTGGTAAGGCAACGGACTTTGACTCCGTCATTCGTTGGTTCAAATCCAGCCATCCCAGCCATTAAAATAAAATCCATGTTTAAGGTTTTTGCCAAAAACATGGTTTTTATTTTATAATATTTTATAATATTTTATATTGTAATTTTAAAAAGCTTTTATGATTTTTATATTATAATTATTTACAACCTTTATAGAGCCAAAATTACTACCTGCATTTAACACAAAAATTATAATATTGCTACCGAATAATTTTCTCATCTTTTATCGTTTTTCAAACCCTCTGCAGTCGATATTGACTTGTATTGTATGGAACACAGGGAAAACATAGTGAAAATAGTAATGATATTTCCATCGCTCATCTTCATTTTATCAGGATTTTGAGCGAGCAATAAAAGAATAAGAGTAGGTAATGGATAGAAATATAGTAAGTTGCTACTGATTATTTTTAAATATCGCAAAAACATTTAAAATGATAAAAAATATGATATAATAATCGCAAATGGATTATATCAAAATTAATTTATAATTATAAAACAATAAATAGATTGTTATTTTTACAGAAGGGGAGTAGTTATTTGCCTGGTTATGTTTTATTTACAGCTGTAGTTTTAATTGCTTGTTTGCTTTGCAACAGGTTATCCAATAAACTGGGTATTCCGATGTTGCTGGCTTTCATAATTTTAGGGATGTTTTTCGGTTCAGATGGTGTGTTAAAAATTCCGTTTGATAATTATATATTCGCTGAACAAATATGCTCGGTTGCCTTAATATTTATTATGTTTTATGGAGGTTTTTGCACCAAATGGAGTGAAGCTAGACCGATAGCCGTAAAAGCTATTTTGCTGTCCTCTTTAGGCGTTATAATGACAGCCCTAATAACGGGACTATTTTGTTACTATGTGTTACATATTGAGCTATTAGAGAGCTTTTTGATAGGCTCGGTTATCAGCTCTACCGATGCAGCCTCAGTATTTTCAATTTTAAGGTCTAGAAGACTAAATTTAAAATACAATACTGCGTCTATGCTAGAGCTTGAGAGTGGAAGTAACGACCCAACTTCATATATGCTCACCGTGCTTTCTTTGGCTGCAATGAGTGGCACAGTTGATAGCAAAAAGATGACATATCTTATATTTGCACAAGTTGTATATGGTGTTGTATTTGGCGTGTTAGTTGCCATGGTTGCGGTGTGGGTGCTTAGAAGATTTAGATTTGCGACGGCTGGATTTGATGCAATATTTGTTTTTGCTATTGCTTTAGTTGCTTATGCAGCACCGGCAATGCTTAACGGTAATGGATATTTAAGTGCTTATATCGTTGGCATAATCCTTGGCAATCAGCCAATTAAAAACAAAAAAGCGCTTGTAAATTTCTTTGACGGATTCACAGGTCTTATGCAAATGGTTATATTCTTTTTGCTTGGGCTTTTGGCTTTCCCTTCAAGCTTGCCGAAGGTAATGGTGCCATCAATTCTTATAGCAATATTCCTAACCTTTGTGTCTCGCCCAGTAGCAGTGTTTGCAATACTTACCCCATTTAGAAGCAAATTAAATCAACAGTTTCTAGTTGCTTGGTCGGGGCTTAGGGGAGCGGCATCGATTGTTTTTGCTATTATGGTAATGACAAGTCCTGTAAAAACTGATAATGATATTTTTCATATAGTATTTTGCATTGTCTTGTTCTCAATTCTTTTACAAGGCTCATTAATACCGGTTTTTGCTCGAAAACTTAATATGATTGACTCGGATTCAGATGTTTTAAAAACCTTTACAGACTACACCGGTGAAGTGCCAGTGCAGTTTATAAAGTTTACAGTAATAAAAGACCACCCGTGGAAAGATAAGGCTATTAAAGATATTGTTTTACCACCAGATACGCTTTTAGTTTTGTTACAAAGACATATGCGAAAATATGTTCCAAATGGTGATACGATACTTCAAGAAGGCGATGTTTTAGTTTTAAGTGCCAAAGCTTTAGAAGGGTTTGAAGAAACTGGACTTTCTGAAATCTTTATAGGTCGTGATAGTAAATGGGCAGGAAAAACGGTTTCAGAAATGTCGATTGAACCTGATGAACTTGTTGTGATGATTCAAAGAAAAGGTGAAATAATAATCCCGAGCGGTAGCACAATTATGGAGCAAGAAGATATTTTGGTAGTAAATCAAATGTAAAATAGAAATATAAAAAGACCAGTTACACAAGCTTGTTTCTTGTATAAATCTGGTCTTAATTTTTGATAAAAAATAAAACTCATTTTAAGTTAAAGGTTTTTAACCTGTTTGCTATGTGACTTAATAGTAACTTCGCCATTTTCAGTATTGAAAAAAACAGTTCGAGCATAATCGGCACCAGTGTCCTCGGCTAAAAGTGTTATTCCGTGCTCTTTTAAAGATTGTTTTACGGCAACTATATTTTTGGCACCAATTTGATTTAAGTCCGAATTAGCGTTAGCTCTTTGAGAGTTCACTAGCTTAAACATAGTAGCTCCCCCCGCAATTTTTGCTACTATATTTCTTTTTGCGCATCCTTGATTAATCATCTGATTAATCATTTCAGGAACACAAGTATTTGCAAACCTATGCTTTTTTTCTATTGCATCTTGCTCATTATGAGCAACAGGCAACATAATATGCCCAAGAGCCCCGATTTTTCTAAGGGGGTCATAAAGACATATTCCAACACAAGAACCTAATGCATAGGTAACAAGTATATCGGCGCTTTTAGCGACTTTCATATCTGCTATATTAACAGTAATTGTATTATTATTCATTTTGAATTCCTAATTTTAACATTATTTTTTCATATGATTCTTCGTCGGGGAGATAGAACATATGAAAAGACTCTTCGTCTTCAGATTCGATATAGTTATTTACAACCAAAATGTTGTCATAGTAGGTAAACAACTCTACCGCAACAGAACTTAAAACAGCACCAAGCATATCAATGCAAACATAAGGTAGAGATATTTTGATGTCGGCGTCTAAAAAGGTGGCGACAGCACTAGTATAAGACCCAATAAAAATATTGCATAATTCATTCAGAGCAGAAGTTTGCAATTCATTTAGGTCGTCTATATTTATCTCGGAGTCATCGCCAGGAAGAATTTTTTGTAAAATTCTCATTGCAAAGTTTTTCCTAATTACCAATACAACTGTGCCATTTATTTCACCAGTTATTGAGGTTATAGCAGATAAAACGATATTTTCATCTTGACCGTCCAAGAAATCAGACATCTTATCGAATTCTAGAAATTCAACTGACGGAAGGTCTAATTTTAATTGATTATCTAAGATAAAGGCAAGTGATTTTGTGGCATTGCCCATCCCGATATTACCAATTTCTTGAAGGGCAGATTTATGCATTTCATTCATTTCTTTTACGCTATAACTAAACGACACATTATCATCTCCTTTACTTAAAATGTAAAGCAAAAACAAGTATAAAGCAAACTGCTTATAAATTGCAACTGATACATAATAAGTTTAATAGTTTAGTATGTTTAAGCAATTAATTAGATATAATATCTTGTATAAAAGCCTTCAAATCCTTTAATTTTTTAGGTTTGAAGGCTTTTTCATATTTTTTATGAATAAAACGATAATAACCGGAGAATAAAAATTATTCTATTGTGGTTTTGAGTATTAGAAAAATTTAGAAACAGTTTCCATAATTCTATCAGTTTTAAATGGTTTTACAATAAAGTCAGCAGCGCCTAATTTTAAAGCTTCCAAAACTAATTTTTCTTGTCCAAGTGCAGAGCACATAACAATGTTAGAATTAGCATCATATTCTTTAATTTCACGTAGTGCTTGGATACCGTCTTTTTCCGGCATTGTGATATCCATTATAATCAAGTCAGGGCTTTCAGTTTTGTATTTATCAACTGCTTCAGCACCATTTTCAGCCTCGATAATATTTGTGTAACCACCTTGGTTAAGCGTGTTTTTTATCATCATCCTCATAAACGCAGCATCGTCTACTAACATAATTTTTTTAGACATAACAATTTCTCCTTTGAATTACAAAACTTTTATTATTTCACTTGGATTAAGTATTTCAGTAATTCTTACTCCATAATATTCTTCTACTACAACAACATCTCCGGTTGCAATTTTTTGTCCGTTTACTAAAATATCAACAGGCATTCCAGCTTGTTTATCAAGCTCGATAATAGATCCGTTAGAAAACTCTAAAATATCTTTTATAGTTTTTTTAGAGTTACCAAGCTCTACAGAAATTTTTAAAGGAACAGACATTATAAGCTTTAAATTTTCTGATGTTTCACTAGATATTTGAGAGGCATCGCCTGCAAAACCTTGAAAAGAAGCAGGTGCAACATTGTAGTTTGCTTGCGGTGCTGGTGTATGTTGCGGCTGGGCTTGTGGAGCTGGTTGTTGAGGTGGTGGTGCAACAGGTTGCTGAACCGGTGGGGGAGGAGTAGGTGCTTGTGGTGCTGGGGTTGGTTCTGCCTGCACAGTTTCTTCCTTATTTGTTCTGATTGGTTCTTGAGCAAATGTTTGATTTTGGTCAGCGCCGAAAAGAGTATCTAACAAATCTCTTGCAAAATCAATAGGCATCACACTTGCAAATTCACTATCCAAAACACCATCAACTTGCAAATTAAATCTAACAATAATAACATCATCACTATCTTGAAAATATCTTAAACTGAAGTTCTCATCAGCTTTAACCTCGAAAGATGTAGGGGTTGATATGTTAACCGTTGTGTTTAAAAATTGTGCAAGAGCCGTAGAAGCACTTCCCATCATTTGATTCATAGTTTCACAAATGGCACTTGTACTAATTTCGTCCATTACAAATTCTACATCGGGGTCATGTTCCATTTGCAAAAGTATTTCAACAATTTTTTGAACATCCTGCATTTTAAGCAAAAACACATTAACACCAGAAAGTCCCTCAATATAATTGATTTCAACTCCCACGCCGGGTGTAAGTGATTTGAACTCAAATTCACTTGATGTTGTAACTTCTACTTTAGGAACAGTAATATAAACTTTTCTATTGAGAAGTGTGGAAACGGCAGTTGTTGCAGCTCCCATACTTATATTTAGCATTTCACCTATGGTATCAATTTCCATTTCGGTAAACAAATCTTTTGTTGAACCCAAGTTGTTCAGCCTCCTATGTCCGATTTAATATTGTTAATTTTTATTGCGTAGTTTTTATTTTCGATTCCGACAGTGCCTTCAAACCAAGGGTTTCCTTCAATTAAAACTTCAACAAAATCGGACGCTTTTCTTTCATTTAGAATTATTATATCTCCATTTTGCAATCCTAACAAATCTTGAACTTCAATTTCGGTAGAGCCAAGAACACCAGTAATATTAAGTGTTGACCTTTTGAGTGAGTTTAAAATGTACTCTCTTCTTAGTTCTTGCTTGTCATCACCTTTTTTGTTGTAATTTCTAGAATCCAAAAGAGGAAACAGTTTTTCAAATAAAGTTGTAGGTATACATATATTCATATTGCCTTTAACACCTTGAATTTCAATTTCCAAAACAATAATAGCAATTGTAACATCTGGTGGAACGAATTCGATTATTCTAGAATTTGTTTCTATAGAATTCAAAATGTGTTCAACCTCAAGATAGTTTGCCCAAGCATTATTTAAATGTGGAGTCATTAAGTTAAAAATGTATTTCATAATTGAAAGCTCAATATCTGTGTAATCCCGTTCAATATTTAAAACATTACCATTACCGCCTAATAGCAAATCCATAACGGCAAAAGACAAAGGTCTTGCAATCTCAATTAAAACTTGCTCATCTTCAATTTTTGCCCTGTCACAAGTCATACCCATCATTCCAACAAGAACAGAATCCTCCAAAGCGTTGTTAAACTCTTTGTATTCTTCTTCTTCAACATGAGTAATTTCAATTTGGCAGTTTTGCCTTAAAACACTTGTAAGCTTCATACCAAAAAAACGAGCGAAATTATCAAAAATATTTGTAAGATACTTTATTTGATCCTTTGTTACTTTCCTCGGAGATCTAAAATCGTATTCCTTTACTTTTTGTGATGTTCGCTCTTGTTCAATTTGATCAATATCAAGTTCGCCACTACGCAAATTACCAAGCAACTCGTCTATTTGCTGCTGACTTAAAACATTAGCCATATTGTCACCCGACTTTAATCTACATTTTTTATTATAAAGTTGTAAATCTCGAATAAAACAAAACACAATTACCACTATATTAATATAGTATAACTGTAAGCTCCTTAAAATTGCAAACAAATAAACATAAATATTTTTTGCTAAAACATAGTAAATACAAATTGTATTCTTTTTTTGCATAATATTTTATTATTTAACAATTACATTCTATTTACACTTTTATATACACTAATAAAGATAACATTACTATCATACAAAGTCAAGATTTTAGGTTAAAATATACTAAAAAATGTTTTTTTTTCTAAAAAATGAGGCTCATTTTTTAGAAATTTTTAGTTCAAAGCAACAAAAAACACCAAAACACTAAAAATATTACAAGTTTTCTATTTTAGTTTATAAAATAGAATAAAATAATAGTATAATTACTTTATAAGTTAATATCATTATAAAAATTTAAAATATTAAAATTAAAAATAGAAAGTTAAAAAAAATGTCATATTTTGGCACAAAGCTTACAAAAAGCATTATTTTGCTAAAGTTTATTGACAATTTTAATATTAAATATTATAATTAAGCAAGTAAGTTTGTAGTTTTATATATAATTGTGATTTTTATTGCAAACAAATTTAACAAAATGACCAACCGGTTTGTATCGTTATATTATATTTTTAATTATATTATATTTTTAAATCTTATTATTATATATTGCAGTTGAGCGTGAATAAAATGAATGAAAAAGAGGTAATGTCATGAGTAGAGATAATACAATGGATTCTATGCTTGAAATGTTTATTTATGAGACGACAGAGCTTGTAACTCAGCTAGAAAACATAGCGCTAGATAGCAATGAGGAATCTAGTGCGCTAGAAAGTGAAATGAACGAAGTTTTCCGAATTGTTCACACAATTAAGGGAGCTGCAGCAATGATGGACTTTAATAGCATCTCATCTCTTGCTCATTCACTAGAAGACGCTTTCTTTTATATAAGGGAAAATCAGCCCGAGAATGTAGATTATTCTTCGCTTACAGATGTAACACTAAGAACTATAGATTACATTAAAGAGCAAATTGCAATGATTCAGGTTGACCCTGATAGTGCTAGAAACAATGAAGGCAATGATGAAGAGGCAGAAGATATTTTGGGCGAAATTAAAGTCTTTGTATCTTCGCTAAAAGGTGAAACCCAAAGTGCAGACACTCAAGACACTGCTAAGCAAGAAATAATCTTAGATGATGGTGTAGCCAATGCTGATAATAACAAGGATTTTGAAATTAATTTGGATAAGGAACATACAGGAGAAAACGAGTACAAGGCATTATTGATGTTTGAAGACGGTTGTGAAATGGAGAACCTAAGGTCTTTTAAAGTGCTTAAAAACTTAGAAGATATGGCAGACATAGTTAGCACAAATCCTTCTAATATTCCTGGCGATTCTGCAACAACTGAAAAAATTAAACAGGACGGATTTGAAATAATTCTTAGAACAGACCTAGGATTTGAAGATGTTAGAAATCATCTTTCAAGCACTTTGTTTTTAAAGGAATTATATGTTGAGCCTGTCCAAAAAGAGGAAGAGCCTCAAGCGATATCAGAGGATAAACAGGAGAAAAAAGAAGATGATAAAGGTGCTAAAAAACCAACACCAGCCAAAAAAGCAGTGGCGCCAGCGGCACAGCTTAATGTTAAACAAAGCATAATAAGCGTTAACCTAGAAAAGTTGGACAAGCTTATGGATTTGGTAGGAGAGCTTGTAATTTCTCAGGAAATGGTTGTGCAAAACTCAGAGCTTGATGGGCTTGTTTTAAATGACTTCCAAAAAGCATCAAGGCAGCTTCGCAAAGTAACAACAGAAATTCAAGACGCTGTAATGTCGATTAGAATGGTTCCAATCTCAGCAACATTCCATAAAATGCAGCGAATTGTTCGAGATATGGGTAAAAAGCTTGGAAAAGATGTAAAGCTGGAGCTTGTAGGAGAAACAACTGAGGTTGATAAAAATGTTGTAGAGCATTTAACAGACCCGCTAATGCATATTATTAGAAATTCTATGGATCACGGAATAGAAAGCACAGAGGACAGAATTGCACTTGGCAAACCAGCCATTGGAACAGTTACTCTAGAGGCTAGAGATGAGGGCGGAGATGTTCGCATAATCATAAGGGATGATGGCAGAGGACTTGACCGTGACAAGCTCTTGCAAAAGGCTATTTCTCAAGGTCTTGTAAGAGAAAATGATGACACACTCGCAGACAAAGACATATATTCTTTGATTTTTAAACCAGGATTTTCTACCAAACAACAAGTAACAGAGTTTTCCGGCAGAGGGGTTGGAATGGATGTTGTAAACTCCAATATGGAAAAAATCGGTGGAAAAGTTTTGGTTGACAGCACTCCGGGTGAGGGAACAGTAATCACCCTTAAAATACCACTAACTCTTGCTATAATTGATGGTATGAAAGTTCAGGTTGGGGATTCGATTTTTGTAATTCCAATTACATCTATTAAAGAATCGTTCAGGGTAGACACATCTTCTATAATTTTAGATGATTGTAACAGTAGTGAAATGATAATGATTAGAGGAGAATGTTTACCAATTCTTAGACTGCACGATTATTATAATTTGCAATCAGCGACTAAGAATCTTAAAAAAGGAATTGTAATAATTGTCGAAAACGAATCAAATGTTATGTGCTTGTTTGCGGATAAAGTTATAGGCGAGCAACAGGTTGTTGTAAAACCGTTGCCTAAATATATTAAAGATGTAAAAGGCATATCAGGATGTACGGTTATGGGAGATGGAAGCGTTTGCTTAATTTCGGATGTTACCGATATGTTTAAATTTTAGCTTTACCTATTTTCAAACAAGGCTAAAACTAGAAAAAATGAAAGGAGAGCTAAAAAATGACCGATTTACAAAAAGATATTTTTGATGCTAACATTGATGAAGATACCCAAAAAGGTAAGTATTTAACCTTTTTTATAGAAAGCGGAATATATGCAATTGAAATTAAATTTGTAACAGAAATAATAGGTATTCAACCAATAACAATAGTTCCGGAGGTTCCGTCATATGTAAAGGGGATTATAAATTTAAGGGGAAAAATTATTCCCGTTATGGATGTTAGACTTAGGTTTAAAAAAGAGCCCCTAGAGTATAACGATAGAACTTGCATAATTGTTGTAGATGTTAACGATGTTTCACTTGGACTTATTGTTGATAGTGTTTCGGAAGTGTTAGAAATACCAGACGAAGAGATTGTACTTCCACCAGATATGAATAAATCTACAGAAAGTAGATATGTAAAGGCTATTGGCAAGGTTGAAAATGGTGTTAACTTAATTTTAAGCTGTGAAAAACTTTTAGGTGAAGAAGTTTTTGAAGAATCTGTGCAATAATCTTAATATTTAATATAGTTTTATACACTTAAAAAATAATTTTTTGGGGAGAATATTATGAGAAAACGTTATAGAAATTTTAAAATTGGCAAAAGATTTTTAGTAGCATTTTTGGTACTTATTTTCATATGGGTTTTTTGTGTTGGATACACAGTGGCAAATGTTACAAAGCTAGATAAAGCATCTAGAGGCTTGTACGATAATGGAACACAGCCCGTTGCAGATATGTCGCTTATGGCAACTAACTGTCAAAAAGCGTATGCTTATTTAACTGAAATTGTAGCAACTGATGATTTAGAAATGGTAAATCAAATAGAAGTTGCTATAAATGCAGAACTTGCATCTCTTAATGAGAAAAATGAAGCCTTTGAAAAGAAGGTAAAAGATGTTGATTACATAAAAAATTCAGAAGAGTACGCAGCTTTTGTTGCAACAGTTGAGGTTGTAAATAACTTAGCAGATAAAGTTATCCCTTTGGCAAAAGAAAATAGAGACGACGAAGCAAACGCTGTTTTAGTAACGCAAGGGCGTTCTCATTTGGTATCAGGAATCAAAGCTATTAACGACTTAACAGAAATGATATCCGCAGATGCTGAAAAAACTCTAGAACAAAATAGAAAAGATGTAAAAAATGTTAGAGTATACGGCGCAGCGTTTTGCTTTATAGGTTTGTTTGTAGCACTTTATATAAATATTGCAACAATTAAAGAAGTTATAAGAGGAACAAAAATTGTTAGAGATACAATAATTGAAATCAGCAAGGGTCACTTAGATGCAAGAGTTGAATATGATTCTAAGGACGAAATAGGAGAAATAGGACATAAAATCAACAGCTTTGTTGATGAATTACAGTCAAGCGTGCTTGGTGCAATGCAAAAAATTGCTGATGGTGATGTGAATTTTGTATTAGAAAATACAGACGATGGAGATTTAATAACTCCAACATTGAACAACACTCTATCTTCAATAAATGAGTTAGTAACAGAGACAAATATGTTGCTTTACGCAGCGTCAGAGGGTAAGCTTGATGTAAGAGGTGACGCTGAGAAATTTAAGGGCGGTTACAGAGAAATTATTGAGGGTGTAAATGAGACCCTAGATGCAATTATAAAACCGATCGATGAAGCAGCAGTTGTTTTAAGTGAGATGTCTGCTGGAAACCTTCAAATGAGAGTTGAAGGCGATTATAAAGGTGACCACGCACAAATTAAAAATGCTGTTAATGACACTTGTGATTTTATGAATAGTGTTATTGATGATGTTGCAGATGTTCTTACAAGTGTTGCAGATGCAGATATAAACATACAAGAAGTAAGTGAATATCCGGGTGATTTTGCTGTTATTTCAACATCTCTTAATAAGATTATTGATAGCTTAAATGAAATTATGAACGGTATCCACGCAGCGTCAGAGCAAGTAGCATCAGGCTCGGGACAAATCGCAGATACAAGTGTTGCCCTATCACAAGGCTCAGAGGAGCAAGCAAGTTCGATTGAAGAAGTAACATCGTCAATCACGCAAATTGCAGCACAAGTTCAAGAAAACGCTGCAAATGCAGTTCAGGCTGATAGGCTTAGCGTAACAGCTAGAGAGAACGCAATAAAGGGTAACGAAGAAATGCAAAAAATGCTTGGTGCAATGCACGATATTAATGAGGCATCAAACAATATCTCTAAGATTATCAAGGTTATTGATGACATTGCATTCCAAACAAACATATTAGCACTAAATG
>JAAYPE010000105.1 GCA_012519975.1 Clostridiales bacterium | reverse complement strand
TTGTGCCGCTTCTGATAAGTGTTTATCCATTTGCCGAAACTTGGGTAAAATTGATAAAATCACATAAGGTAAATTAAATGTGATATGTGCGATAAGAAGTGTTGTAAAACCTAAAACACCAGTTATACCAACAAGTCTTGCAGCAAAAACAAACAACAACATCATTGAAACACCTGTTACAATATCTGGGTTCATCATCGGAATATTTGTGGTGGTAAGAACAGCTGTTTTAAGCGTTTTTACTCTCATTGCGTTAATTCCTACGGCTGCCGCAGTTCCAAGAATTGTTGCAATAACAGAAGACGAAAAGGCAAGAATTAGAGTATTTTTAAGTGCTGATATTGTATCCGTATCATTTAGCAACTCTTTATACCATTTTAATGAAAAGCCTGTAAACACGCTGGTGCTATTCGCCTCATTAAACGAGAAAAATATCAAAACAATAATCGGTGCATATAAAAATAATATTATAAGTGATACATAAATTTTTGAAGAAGGTTTTAGTTTGCTCATACGAGTATACCTCCGTCATCCTCATCAGTAAACTTGTTCATAACAAACAAACAAGCAAGTATTAAAACCATCAGTGCCAAAGACATAGCAGCACCAAGATTATAATTATAAGAAGTTTGAAACTGCATTTCTATTACATCACCAATTAGGGTGAATTTTCCGCCACCGAGTTTTTGAGAAATATAAAAGGTGCTAACAGAAGGAACAAACACCATTGTAATTCCTGAAACAACCCCAGGCATACTGATTGGAAAAACTACCTTTTGCACAATCTTTGCACTGTTACCGCCCAAATCTCTTGCCGCCTCGATAATGCTGTTATCCATTCTGGACATTATAGAATAAAGTGGCAAAATCATATAGGGAAGATAATTATAAACCATTCCTAAAATAACGGCACCAGATGTGTTAATCATTTGGACTGGCTCAAGCCCCAATTTTATAAGCCAGTTATTAATAATTCCAGTGTCCTCTAAAATCAACATCCACGAATATGTGCGTAGCAAAAAGTTCATCCACATAGGAAGCATAACAAGCATTATTATAATCCGCTGATTATCCTGTGCCGTTTGAGAAATAATATAGGCAAGCGGATACGAGATAACTAGGCATATAATTGTAGCAATTGCACCAAACCATATTGAACGCAAAAATATGTCACTATATCTTGAAAGAGTTGCAATATTGTTTAAAGTAAAGCTACCTGAAGAGTCTGTAAAAGCAAAATAAGCCACTACAGCTAAAGGAAAAATAATAAAAATTATCATCCACGCAATGTAAGGAGCGCCAGATATTTTAGCCGCAAGCGAGGTGTTTTCCTTCATTATTATACCTCCTCACTTGCACTTGATAATTGCTCAATTTCATCACTAAAAGAGCTATAATCCCCAAACTGCCCAGAGTAATCAGACTTTTTCATTATATGAATTGCATCAGGCTCAATTACAAGTCCTATTTCATCACCTTCAAATTGTTGGTCTGTTGATTGAATCATCCACTTAAAACCATCAATGTCAACAATCATTTCAAAATGAACGCCCTTAAAAGTTACCGAGGTTACTGTTCCACAAATTGCACCTTTTTCAACTGCTACAACATCAACATCCTCAGGGCGAACAACAACATCTACCGACTCATTCTTATCAAAGCCTTTATCAAGGCACTCAAAAGTATGACCAGAAAACTCAACAGAATAATCACTTTTCATTATTCCATCAAGTATATTACTTTCCCCTATAAAATCTGCAACAAAAGCATTTTTAGGCTCGTTATAGATATCAATCGGTGTACCAATTTGTTGAATTCTGCCACAATCCATAACAACAACCGTGTCAGACATCGAGAGTGCTTCCTCTTGGTCGTGGGTAACATATATAAATGTAATACCCAGCCTTTGCTGTATATTTTTAAGCTCAATTTGCATATCTTTACGAAGCTTTAAATCAAGCGCACCTAGTGGTTCGTCAAGCAAAAGGACTCTAGGTTTAACCGCTAATGCCCTTGCAATTGCAACACGCTGTTGTTGACCGCCTGATAGCGATTCTACTTTTCTTTTACTAAATCCTTTAAGGTTTACAAGGGACAACATTTCTTCAACTGTTTGCCTTATTTCCTTTTCGGGCAATTTTTTTAACCGCAAACCAAAGGCAACATTTTCATAAACATTTAAATGAGGAAAAAGTGCATAACGCTGAAAAATGGTGTTAACTTGCCTTTTGTGTGGCGGTACGCCATTAATCCTTTTATTTTCAAACATAACATCTCCGGAGTTAGGTTCTAAAAAGCCCGCAATTATACGAAGAGTTGTAGTTTTTCCACAGCCTGAAGGCCCTAGCAAGGTTACAAACTCACCATCTCTAATATAAAGATTTATACCTTTTAAAATAGGTTCTTCATCAAATGTTACTGCTATGTTTTTTAAATCAATTATCACATTGTTTTCCAATTATGCAACCCCTCTCGAATACAAAAAAGCGTCAAAATTTCTATTTAAAATAAACATATAAAAATAAAAAAGTAAACAACTACAAATATAGTTTAAAAGACACCAAATGTCAACATTATTTTTGGAAAAGTAATCAAAAACACCCGTACTTATACACTTTTTGTACAATATTTTTACACTATATTTAAATTGCCCATATTTTATTCTTTATATGCTTTTTTATAATTTAGATAAATTCTATTACTTTTAAATCTCTTGCAAAAAAAAATGTTTTATGATATTATGATTTCCATTATATATAATTAAAATCCGGGTGTGGCGCAGTTGGTAGCGCGCTTGAATGGGGTTCAAGAGGCCGTGAGTTCAAATCTCGCCACTCGGACCAATTAAAAGCCTTATAGATGTGCATTGTTTTTGCATATCTACAAGGCTTTTTTATTTGTGCATTATAATCTGTAAAATATAACTTTTATAACAATTGATGGTATCCATCTGGCATTTCACATAAACACTCTGGGGGAACTTGTGCTAATACCGCACAGGTTGCAGACCATATGTCGCACGGGTCTGTAAGCATAATAGATAATGAGTTGCTTATTAGCTCGTAATACTTGCTATACTGATTTGCAATTTTTTTGCCTTCACTCGTTAGTGACACTGTACCATATCTATTCTTGTTTACAAGGTTCATCTCTTTTAAATTGTTAATACCTGTGTGAACGCTCGGTTTTGTTACTTCAAGCATTTTTGCAAGGCTTATTGAGCGAGTGCTAGAGCTACCTTTGCAAAGAAAATTTAAAGCTAATATATATTTAATATTTGAAGCAGTTAAAGTGATTTTTGAGCTTGCCACATCTTACCTCCTGTTAAAAAATAAGAGGAACACAGCATATTTTCTGCGTCCCTCTTTGTATATTACGGTTTGTGACAGATATCACCCATAGAACAATTGCCACAACTGCCACCACAAGCGGACCTGCCCTCTTTCTTATTTTTTCTAAGCTTTGCTATAATTCCAACTACAATAACGATAAGTAAAATTGTAATAATAATAGTTGCTAGATTTGCATATATCCACGAAAACATTTAAACTGCTCCTTCCAAAGATTTTGTTTGCTTTATCTTTTTTGCAGGTTTTACCGATTCTTCATAAGGTCTAACCATCATATAAATCATACCAGCAAGGAGTGCAAACGCAAATGTTAGTCCAATTGCATTTATATTTCCTGTAAACATACCGCCAAATTGGTTTATCATAAATGCAATAGCATAAGCAAAACCGCTTTGATACAAAATTGCAAACCAAGTCCACTTAGCATTGTTCATCTCACGCTTTATTGCACCAATTGCTGCAAAACAAGGGGCACAGAGCAAATTAAATACAAGGAAAGAATAACCACTAACACTAGTAAACACACTGCCAATAGTTGCATAAACATTGCCAGAAGCCCCATAAAGAACGCCCATTGTTCCAACAATATTTTCTTTTGCTATAAGACCTGTAATTGAGGCAACTGTAGCTTCCCAGGTTCCCCAACCGAGTGGTTTAAATATCCAAGCAATAGCACCACCAACGGCAGCTAAAATTGAGTGGTCAATTTCATCCTCTGCAAGCATTCTAAAGTCGCCATTTATAATTCCAAAATAAGTTGTAAACCAAATAAATATAGTAGAGAGAAGAACAATAGTTCCTGCCTTTTTAATAAACGACCAACCACGCTCCCACATTGAGCGAAGAACATTTTTAGCTGTAGGCAAGTGGTATGCAGGCAGTTCCATTACAAACGGTGCAGGCTCACCAAAGAACATTTTAGTTTTTTTCAAAATAATTCCTGAGATAATAATTGCAGCCATTCCAATAAAATATGCAGATGTAGAAACAAGCGCAGAACCTCCAAACAACGCTCCTGCAATCATCGCTATAAACGGAACCTTTGCACCACAAGGAATAAATGTGGTGGTCATAATTGTCATTCTACGGTCACGCTCGTTTTCAATTGTTCTTGATGCCATAACACCTGGCACGCCACATCCAACACCTACAAGCATTGGAATAAACGATTTTCCTGAAAGTCCAAACTTTCTAAATACACGGTCAAGCACAAAAGCAATTCGCGACATATATCCGCAAGCCTCTAAAAATGCAAGCAACAAAAACAATACAAGCATTTGCGGAACAAACCCAATAACAGCACCAACACCCGCTATTATACCATCATTTATAAGCCCAATTAACCAGTTGGCAGCACCAACTGCCTCAAGTCCGTTTCCTACCAAAACAGGTATTCCCAAAACCCATATACCGTAATTTGATGTATCCGGAGCGCCATAAGCCTCTTTATAATCGGTATTAAGATAGGCTAAAACAGCACTATTTAGCTCTGCTTTTGAGGTATTTTCGTGATAAGTTACCTCAAGCGTTTCTTCGTCTTGTGTTTGATAAACAACTTTAGCATCGGACGGGGTTTTGTCAACAAGTTGTTCAAGAGCTTTTTTCGCATTCGCCTCAGCATAATTTTCATTTTCTATATCTATAGCGTTTGCTATTTTGTCGTTACCGTACTTTGCAACAAATCCATCAATAATTTGGTCGCTATCGCCATATGCATCGGTAGCTTGCGAATACTGGCTAGAACCTATGCCAAACAAGTGCCAACCGTCACCAAACACTCCGTCATTCATCCAGTCAGTTGCGGCAAGTCCAACAGAAACCATAGATATGTAATAAACAAGAAACATAACAACTGCAAAAATCGGAAGCCCTAACCAACGATTCGTAACTACTTTATCAATTTTATCCGAAGTGGACATACTGCCTGCATTCTTTTTCTTATAACAAGATTTTAAAATAGACGATATGTAATAATAACGCTCGTTAGTGATAATACTTTCTGAATCATCGTCCAGTTCTTTTTCTACCGCTTTGATATCTTCCTCAATATGAGCTTGAACATCATAATCCAAGTTTAGTTGCTCTAGCACTTTTTCATCTCGCTCAAAAATTTTGATAGCATACCAGCGTTGCTCATTCTCGGGCATATTATGCACTGTAGCTTCTTCGATATGTGCGATTGCGTGCTCTACAACTCCTGAAAATGTGTGTTGTGGATTTTTTTGTGCCTTTTTCGCAACCTCAATTGCAAGCTCTGCCGCCTCCAAAATTCCGTCACCCTTGAGTGCAGAAATTTCTATAATCTCTACGCCTAGCTCATTCGACAACTGTTTAGTATTAATTTTGTCGCCGTTTTTTCTTACAACATCCATCATATTAATTGCAACAACAACAGGGATACCAAGTTCTGTAAGCTATGTAGTAAGATAAAGATTTCTTTCAAGGTTTGTTCCATCAACAATATTTAGAATTGCATCAGGACGCTCGCCAATCAAATAATTTCTTGCAACAACCTCCTCCAAAGTGTAAGGAGAAAGTGAGTATATCCCAGGAAGGTCTGTTATTATAACTCCACTACGTTTTTTTAGCTTGCCTTCCTTTTTTTCAACTGTAACCCCTGGCCAGTTTCCAACAAATTGATTAGAGCCTGTTAATGCGTTAAACAATGTTGTTTTACCGCTGTTAGGGTTACCAGCAAGAGCAATTTTTAAATCCATATCTATTTTCCTCTTTTCTCTAGTTAGCGCTTGCTAACCGTTGATCTTAAAATAAAAGGCTCACGCCTTGATTAGTTTTACTCAATCTCAATCATTTCTGCATCTGCTTTTCTAATAGAAAGCTCATAACCACGAACTGTAACTTCTATCGGGTCACCCAAAGGAGCTACTTTTCGCATATACACTTCAACACCTTTTGTAATTCCCATATCCATAATCCTGCGTTTAACTGCACCCTCCCCGTGAAGCTTTACTACCGTTGCACTTTCACCAATCTTAACTTGCCTTAATGTTTTCATTGTTTTATCCTCCTAGAGATTTTTTGCTTTTTATAACAAAGGTTAAACTATTATTTTTTGCGCCATTTCACGGCTTATTGCCACTCTCGCCTCTTTAACTTTAACAATCACATTTCCAGAAATCGCAGAAATTACTGTGACATTTCCACCGGCAATAAAACCTAGATTTTCGAGATGTTGTTTTACCTCTGGTTTCCCCCCAACTCGCTTGATGATATTTTCCTCACCAACATTTGCAAGCGTAAGTGGCATAATACTCCACCCTTTCTAAAAATCTTCAAGTAAGAAGATTATTTTATTTTGATTTGTTGTCTTAAAATTCGGTTAGCCCTCGCTAACCACCTTTATATTAGCACCGGCTAACCAAGTTTGTCAATAGTTTTTTTATACTTTTAAAAATATTATTGCAACTTTGGCAAAATGCAAGTTAAGTTAGCATAGACTAACTATATTTTTATACAAAATAACTAATTGTATTTTATAAACAAAAAAACAATCTCTCTGTTTATTTCAATTTATTTTTGCTCGTCACTTAAACCTGTTCTAAGCAAAATTGATTTTAAGCTAAATTTATGCTACCATATAATTGTATTTATTTAAAAGGAGGGCATATTATGGCTTTGCAAGAATCTGGCGAAATGTATCTTGAGACGATATTTATTCTCTCACAAAAACAAAAATATGTCCGTTCGCTTGATGTCGCCGAGTATATGGGATTTTCCAAGCCAAGCGTTAGCCGTGCAGTAGGGCGGTTAAAAAGTGACGGATATATCACCTCTGATTCTGACGGTCACCTAAGCTTGACACAGCAAGGCATAGAAATTGCAAACAAAATCTATGAGCGCCACACCCTACTAACACAATTTCTAGTTCATTTAGGCGTTGACGAAGAGATAGCCACGCAGGACGCCTGCAAGATGGAGCACGATATTAGCGACGAATCTTTTAATGCTTTGAAAAAACATTTTGAAGCCCAAAAATAAACATACACGATATAAATCGCCCTGCTTTAACATACGGCTAATTTTTATAAAGCAACAACGCCTCGTGTTTTGCACCTAAACTGCTTGTAGATTTCCTACCTTTATTGTATAATAAACTTAATATATTTTTATAATAATTAATCAAATTAGGAGTTGTCTTTATGGTTAAGCACATTGTAACATGGAAATTTTACGATTCAGCAGAGGGAAAAACAAAAGAAGAAAACATTGAAATTGTAAAAAACGATTTACTATCCTTAAAGGGCGTTATATCCGAAATTAAGCATATCGAGCTTGGAAAAGATATTTCTTGCACTGATGCTTCTTATGACCTTGTGCTTGTAACAGATTTTGAAAATAACGAAGATTTAGAGTCTTACAGAGTTCATCCAGAACATCAAAAAATTGCAAAATATGTTGCAAAAGTTACAAGTTATCGTGGCGTTATTGATTATAATTTTTAAAAACTTATTTTAAACTAACACTACTCCCCTTTTTATGCATAGCATAATAACAAGGGGGGATTTTTTTGAAGTGCTATAATTTTCCCGCTTCGGTCACTGCACTCGCCTATGCCATTGCCGAAAAATGTAACGATGAAGAAATAGCTTTAATTATAACACTACTATCCCAATTAAGAGACACTCTAACAAGCATAATCGTATGTAGAGCGTTTGGTAACGATAAGAATGAAAAAATTGTATTTGAGAAAAAGAGCGAAAAAGATGAAAAAAAAGAATAATATCTTGTTCTTAGTTTATTAAAGAATTATTTATAATTAAATCTTTATTTGAAATACATATTGTGGTACAATTTTGAGGAAATAAAAGGAAGGGTCTTAATATTTTATGAAAAGATTTTTTTTAATGCCACTTACATTATTTTTTTGTATATCCCTTTTTGGTTGCGAAAGCTACAGCAATTCTCATACAAAAATCGAAAAAACTAAATCGACGAACATAGCGCTCACAAACGATTTTAAGTCCATAGATTCTATCAAAAAGCAACTTGATAAACTAGCTAAAAAGCACAGCAACAAAGCAACTCTAAATGAAGTTTTTATCCACGCACCTGAGGGTAATTTAAAAAATTCGACTGCATATTTTATTTATTATAGCGAATCAAAAGGCAACGCTACTAAAATTACATATAAGATTAATGTTGCTGATAAAAAGATTGTTGAATCTAAGGTTCAGCAAGGATATCCAGATGAAATTGGTGGTGCTATTCCAGCGGCAGAGTTTGACACCTCCGTAGATATTCAAGAGCTTATAGATAAAACTATTGATAGTGATGATTTTGAAAAAATGAAGCCTGACAGCTCCAAACCATATGACATAGAAATCAACTTTTTTGCAAGCGAAATTAGGATAACAGCAAATGAAAGCTCCAAAGTTATTTTTGAAAAATCAATAAAGGAGCAAGCCGTCTAAATAAATAAAAAAGTGGCAAACAGTAAATTCTGCTGTTTGCCACTTTTTTATTTAATTTCAAAATGAAATAGATTTTTGCGATTGACATTCACTTAACAAAGTTATATAGTAGAATTAATGGGAAATTAGAAAATTATATGTTTATGCAAAGCTAAAATGGCACTGTGTTTTGTACTAAATAATTACTAATTTATAGGAGGAAACTAAAATGTTTAAAAAAATCATTACTTTAATAACAGCATTGTCCCTTCTTTTATCCGTCCAACTGGTATGTTTTGCAAGTAACACTAGCGACTTTATTAACAAGGATACTTCCTCCGATGAATTTACAAAACTAAAATACGATATATCAAAAGAAGATAATCATACCAAAAGCGAAATTTTTGATTTTGAGTCAGCGTACAAAGTATATACCTTAACACACCATCACATTTCTTCTGCGTATAGCAAACACGGAAATATAAAAAATGCTATTACAAGCCAGTACAATTGGATGATACCAACTGCCGATAATAAAAGTCTGGCAACTGCTGAACTCTCGAATGATAAATGGTCAATTATTGGTTACAAAGAAGGCGACAGCCCTAAAAATACATATGTAATTGACAAGCAACAAATTTCTAAAGCGCTTGACAAGCAGTCAAAAATCACTGGAGATAATATAATAGATTATAAAAATATTTGGTCACCAATGATTTACACCACCTTTGTTTATATTCAAACTAGCCAAAACGAATATCTAATTCCATTCGGCTCAAGACCCGACCTTACAGGACTTGAAAACGGAAAAATTTATGAGGCAAAAGATGCTGTTGAAATATTAAACATAAAAGCGCCTCCTCAAACAGATAACACAAAAAAGCTAGACAATGCAGGGGTAAACTCTTCGCAAAACAATACTGACAATAACAATAAAAAATCAAACACATTTTTAATTTCTGGTCTTATTGTTTTAATTTTACTTGCGGGTATTGCAGTTTATTTCTTTAAATTCTCTAAAAATAAAAACCAAGCCCAAAATCAATAACATATCAAAAAGCCTATACTAGATGATAGTATAGGCTTTTATTTTTATAAAAGTTCGCTCTCTTGCTCTTTTTGAATATCATAATACGCTGAATACATTGGCTTTTCATTTGTTGGATTATCACTAAGTTTTCTTGCTTTATAATTTTTTGTGATTGCAAAAACTGTTCCCGACAAAGACAAAACACCTATTAAATTTGGTATCGCCATTAATGCGTTTAGCGTATCTGAAATATCCCACACCAACTGCAAATCCATCGTTGCCCCTACCACAATTAAAAATACAAAAACTATTTTATATACCACCGTCGCTCTCATTCCAAAAATATATTCAACTGATTTTGTTCCATAAAAAGACCAACCAAGAATGGTAGAAAAGGCAAACAAAAATATCGCTACAGACAAAAATTTGTCTGCAAACTCTCCAAAATGTTGCGACAGTGCATATCCAACTAAGGGAACGCCGTTAACAGAAGATATTTCAACAGATTTTATTACTGGATTACCGTTTAAATCTGTTTGAATTTTTCCGTTCTCATCCGTTTGTGGCACACCTTTTATTTCCATTAAATTTGTGTATATAAAGTCATTTTCTCCTTTTTTATCACTCCTTATAGTGTCAGTGATAAACTCTTGACCATATATTGTTTTTATTTTTATTGGCACACCCATATCCTTTTGCGATGTTTTTTCATCTGCTAAAACTATAACCTCATTTATAGAGTCATCAACAAGATTTGATTTTTTGTCTGATTCACTAATTGTGAAATACTGAGGTGCAAGAGAAACATTTGAAAACGCCTCTTGCATTGTTGTTACTTGTGATGTTGTCGACAACAAAACAAAAGCGGTTAAAGTGCAAACTACGATTGTGTCAACAAAAACCTCGAAAATCCCCCACATTCCTTGCACCACAGGTTCTTTAACATCTGATGCGCTATGTACCATAACAGACGAGCCAAGTCCTGCCTCGTTTGAAAAAACTCCTCTCTTAAATCCCATTGAAATTGCTCTTTTCATAGCATATCCACCTGCACCACCCATAACGGATTTTGGGCTAAAAGCATTTGAAAATATGCTGTGGAACACATACGGAATTTGTCTATAATTTAGAAAAAATATAATCAAAGTAGAAACAATATAAGCCAGTGCCATAAACGGAACAAGCTTTTCTGTCACCTTTCCTATTCTCTTTATTCCACCAAAAATAACAAGCGTTGTAATAACAGACAATACTATGCCCGTTGTTAGTGTTGGTATGTTAAATGTTGACTGCATAGCACTTGAAATAGAGTTTACTTGCGTCATATTGCCTATTCCAAAAGATGCTAGAATGCAAAAAACTGCAAATAAAAACGAGAGTGGTTTTGCAAATTTGCCAATTATCCTTTTATCACAAAGCCCCTCTTTTATGTAGTACATCGGGCCTCCTGCCCATTCGTTATTTTCATTTTTTTGCCTATAATATATCCCCAAAACATTTTCTGAATATATTGTCATCATTCCAAAAAAAGCGGAGAACCACATCCAAAAAACGGCTCCTGGCCCACCAAGTGTAACTGCCGTTGCAACGCCCGCTATATTGCCCGTCCCAATTGTTGAAGCGAGTGCTGTTGTTAGTGACTGAAACTGTGATATTGCCTTTTCATTTTTTGTTTTTGTAACTGATTTTTTTGTGAATATTGCAAAAAAAGTCTCTTTGCTAATATGCTTGTAATGTTTTACTTGAAAAAAATTCAAACGAACAGTAATGTAAACACCCGTAAAAATTATAAGCATTAACATTGGCGTTCCCCATACCACACTATTTATTTGGCTATTTATAATTGTAATTTGGCTTGTTAAATCCTTCATATTTCCTCCACGCTAAAAGATATTAAATTTATTGCTAAAACCGCTCATATATATTAAACATATCATCTATATTTATATGAGGAGAGTGATTTGGCTTGATATTTAGAGTAACTGAACATAAAATATTTGCAGGGCTTTGCCTTATGCTTATCGTTGCGTCCCTTGTTTCTATTTCTCCGAAGCTTAAAGATATTGTTATAAAAGAAAAGGGAACAAAATTGCCTATAATTGTTTATCACGATATAGATAATGCTACACAAAACTTAAATGAAAACTCTATTACATCCGCCACTTTAGAGCAAGACCTAATGTACATTAAAGAAAAAGGATATACAACAATTAATATGACACAGCTTATCGGCCATTGTCTTAAAGGTGACGATTTGCCAGAAAAGCCGATAATAATATGCTTTGATGATGGCTTTAAAAGCACATATACACAAGCTTTTCCACTTTTACAAAAACATAATATGTGTGCTACAGTTTCTGTGGTTGGAATTTATACTGACCATTCAACAGAAAAAGAAAACGAGAATTTCGATTCATTATATATGAATTGGGATGAAATTAAAAATATAAGCAAAAGCAGTTTTATCGAAATACAAAACCATTCTTATGATATGCACAACCAGACAGGTAATAGAATTGGAACACGAAAAAAAATAAATGAAACGGAAGAAGAGTATTGTATTGCGATAAAAAACGATATTGACAAATTGCAAAGTCTATTGTTTGATACGATAGGTTTTAAGCCAAACACATTTGTATACACTTTTAATTCAAACTCAAAGCTTTCAAAAAAAGTGCTAAAAGAGTTGGGCTTCAATGCAGCGCTTACAAATAACAAAAAAGTTAATGTAATAAATAGCTCAACCGACCTTTTTTCTTTAGGCCGGTTTCATAGAACAAACGACAGAACAACCGAGCAGTTTTTTGAAAATATTTTAGAATAATAACACCCCTTTTGTTAGCAGTGTTTTATACTGTCTAACATTTGGGGTGAATTTTTACGTTTTGTTTTTATTATACTAAATTTTCAGTTTCAATTTTTACTTTTTGCTCTTCACTGCTTTTGATTTCGCCCGCTTTAAGTCTATAATAAGCGTCCATATCCTCCTGAGTGTTACAGTTATCTATTATGATAAAATACATTGTAACAATTAGCAAGTATGGAATTGGAGAGAAAACTCCGGGATTTACAAGCGACATAAGTTCAATGCCTATATACGATATAAAAACAGTTATATTAAAGAAATTTTTTCGGTTTTGAAGAAATATTTTAAGCCTATTTATATACTGATTTACATATGCAATTATGCCGATTATTCCAAAACTACCAATTATTTGAAAAACACTAGAATGATACCAGCAAAGGGCAAATTTAGCTGACTTATGTATATCTCTATTGCCCATATACCCAATTCCCCTACCTGTTATGGGGTTTGATTTAAAGTCCTCAATAGCTCTTTTATACAGACCATATCTTATCCTATTCTCACCCTTTGACTGAAATCTCTCAAAAGTTTTAGAAAGCAAAAATATGACATCTGACATTGCAAAAACACAAGCAATCATAATTCCTGCAAGAATTACTAGGTTGATTTTTCTTTTTCTTTTATCAACAACAATCAGTGTCACAATACAAATAAGCAGTTCAATACCGCCAAACAACATTCCGCCCCGTGAACCAGATAGCAAAATACATCCATAAACTATAAAGCCTAAAACAAGGTATGAAGTTCTTTTTACAGACATATAAAAAACAAAAGGCATTGCAAGCATAAGCATTGTGGATAAATTGTTTCTCCACTGAAATTGCAAGATGCGAGGTCTTGCTAAAAATGTTTCTAAATTAATTATGTAATGATGGAGTATCATAAAACATCCAAAAATTGCTGTTACAAGCATTATTTTTGCAAACCTGTCGCTAAATAAATATTTATCACTCGGCTTAAAAGAACCGTTCATTAAAAAGTATGCAAGCAACATTCCAAATCCAAGGCCTAAGATATTTGAAATAGAAACGCCCGCAAAATACTCTTGTGGCGAAATTTTCCCTATTCCGCCCAAAGTCACTGCAATTGATACCATAAATATTGCCCAAAAGCTTTTGCCCATAGAATAAGCTTTCTTATCCCTATAATAAACAAAGTGAAAAACGAGTGCCGGAACTATGATAAACACAATCCACCAAAAGCCTATAAAAATATCAAATGAATTTTTGCATTTGGCAGCAAAGCAGGACAGCAACAAAAAAGGCAATGTAGTGACTATTACATCATCACAAATAACAAGCAAAAAACTGATTATCAAAACAAATATAACAGCCCCATAAATCTCTTGCTTTGTTATTGTAACAAGTGCAGCCATTATACAAACAACCGCCATAAATATTTCGGACATAAAAAAGTTACGCAATTTTTCTAATGCAAGTATACTATTATTGTTCATTAATACAAACCTCATCAATTTATTAATTCTTAAACATTATACTTGCTTAAATAGACATTTGCAACAAATATTACATAATTGTAAACTTTGAAAAAAATACTTGATTTTTGGTGTGGAAATGTCTACAATGGTTTTAGCACTCAAGGCAATCGAGTGCTAAAACTTTTAATAATATAACTTTTAGGAGGAATTTTTTATGACAATCAAACCACTTGCTGACCGTGTTGTTGTAAAACCAATAGAGGCTGAAGAAACAACAAAGAGCGGCATCATTCTTGCTACATCTGCACAGGAGAAACCTGAAATTGCAGAGATTATTGCAGTAGGCCCTGGTGGAGTTGTTGAGGGCAAAGAAGTCACAATGTATGTAAATGTTGGTGATAGAGTAATTATCGGCAAATACTCTGGAACAGAGGTAAAGCTTGATAACGAGGAATACACCATTGTAAAACAAAGTGATATTCTTGCAATTGTAGAATAATATAAATATTTATCATATTAAATTTTAATGGAGGATTTTTTTATGGCAAAGCAAATTATTTATGGCGAAGAAGCTCGCAAGGCATTGCAAACTGGTATTGACAAACTTAGTGATACTGTAAAAATTACAATCGGGCCTAAGGGTCGTAATGTTGTTCTTGATAAAAAGTACGGTGCACCGCTTATTACAAATGATGGCGTGACAATCGCAAAGGAAATCGAGCTTGAAGAGCCTTTTGAAAATATGGGGGCACAGCTTGTTAAAGAAGTTGCAACTAAAACAAACGACATCGCAGGTGACGGAACAACAACCGCTACTCTGCTAGCTCAAGCACTTGTGCGTGAGGGAATGAAGAATGTTGCAGCTGGTGCAAACCCAATGATGGTTAGAAAGGGCATTGCGCAAGCTGTTGATGTAGCTATTGAGTCTATTAAAGAGAACTCAAAACCTGTAACTAGCTCTGAGGATATTGCAAGAGTTGCTACTGTTTCTGCTGATGATGAGTATGTTGGAAAGCTTATTGCAGAGGCTATGGATAAAGTTTCTGCTGATGGTGTTATAACTGTTGAAGAGTCCAAAACTGCTGAAACTGACTGCGAAGTTGTTGAGGGAATGCAATTTGACCGTGGCTATGTTTCACCTTATATGGCTACTGATTCTGAAAAAATGGAAGCAATTATTGATGACGCTTACATTCTTATAACAGACAAAAAGATTTCTAACATTCAGGAGATTCTCCCAGTTCTTGAAAAAGTTCTTCAAGCTGGTCAAAAACTTGTTATTATCGCAGAAGATGTTGAGGGCGAGGCTTTAGCTACTCTACTTGTTAACAAACTTCGCGGAACATTTACTTGTGTTGCAGTTAAGGCTCCTGGTTTTGGAGACAGACGCAAGGAAATGCTTGAGGATATTGCAATTCTTACAGGCGGTGAAGTAATCACTTCCGACCTTGGGCTTGAGCTTAAAGATGCCGACCTACCTCAGCTTGGTCGTGCCCGTCAAGTTAAAGTTTCTAAAGAAAATACTATCATAGTTAATGGTGCTGGGCAGTCTGAAAATATTTCTGCACGCATTACTCAAATTAAATCACAAATCAAAAACTGCGAGTCTGATTTTGACCGTGAAAAGCTTCAAGAGCGCCTTGCAAAACTTTCTGGCGGCGTTGCTGTTCTTCGTGTTGGTGCTGCAACCGAAACAGAAATGAAAGAGAAAAAGCTTCGCATTGAAGATGCTCTAGCTGCTACAAAAGCTGCTGTTGAAGAAGGTACTGTTGCTGGTGGTGGTGTAGCACTTCTAAACTCCATTCCTGCTGTTAATGCACTTATGGACTCAACACAAGACACAGATGTTAAAACAGGTATTTCAATTGTTCTCAAATCACTTGAGGAACCTATTCGTCAAATCGCAACAAACGCAGGTCTTGAAGGCTCTGTTATCGTAAATCAAATTATTGAATCCAAAAAGAAAAGCTACGGATTTAACTTTGCTACAGAAGAGTACGCCGATATGTATAAAGCGGGAATCATTGACCCAACAAAGGTTACTCGTTCTGCTCTTCAAAATGCATCTTCTGTTGCTGCTATGGTTCTTACAACCGAATCGCTTGTGACTGATATTCCAGACCCACAAGGTGACGCAGCAGCCGCTGCAATGGCAGCTGCCGCTCAAGGCGGAATGTATTAATCTACATTTAAATAAATAATATAAAAAGCCAGCTTGATAAAACAAGTTGGCTTTTTGTGAACTTAAAAATACAAATTTTTATTTAAAGTTTATCCCCCACAACCGCAACAGTCTGGAAAATCGGTTCCCTCATCACCGAAGTCGTCTGAATTTGGTGGGAAAAATTCATCAACTGGGAATTTAATCTTTTTAAATGAATCGCACGGATCATCTTTGCTATTGTTACATTCTTTTGTTGGCAAGCAGAAATCGTAAGCTGGTATCATAATCTGAACATCTCTTTCAACTTGCACTATTGAAAACAATCCGAGCGTAACTCTTACTGATTTTTCAATATTACATCCTGTAAACGCACCGTCAAACTGGCGACAAACGCACCCCGGTATACTAGATAGACCACAAAAAGGAGCTTCGCAACAATCGCGCGTTTGGCACAATTTTGCATCTAAGCAAATAGGGTCTACACACTGAACCTTTGCTATTGGGTTTGTAGTTGTTGGTAAAAGTTGCTCGTCAAATTCTTCTGACGAAAACTCTGATGAAAAGGTTTTAACTCTTCCATCACTTCCATAAAGTATAGCTCTTTTATTGAATATTACCAACCCTTGCGCAGGAACAGAAGGCGTAATAGAACAAGCGTATGTGTCTAGTTTTACCTTAATAAAAAATGTTATGTCCACTGAGTAAAATCCACGATTAAAAGGAACTTCTTCTACATCTATAAAACAATTTACAACTTCACAGCTTCTGCATCTAATTGAGTTTGCACAGTTTATTATTTCTTGGTTCCTATCTGTAAAACAAACTTGTATGCCTGAAATACAATCCTTATCTGCACAGGAATCATATATCCTTTTTGTATCGATGCATACGGCTTCTTTAATTGGTTGATTGCAACCGCAACCTCTGGTATCCGCCATAGCGTTTCCTCCCATAATAATATTGAAATCTAATGCAACTTCACTATTATTTTATGAAACAATTCAAAAGTTGTGAAAATAAATTTTGATACAAAAAACTCCCGATATCTCACGGGAGTTTTTATCAGTTTAAAAATAATTGTTTTAGTCCGATACCTGGCAAACCTTTAGCATTTCTTCAACAGTTGTAACCCCATCTTTTACTAAATCAAGGGCACATTGCTCTAATGTTTTCATTCCTTGTTCATTAATCGCATAATCATAAATGTCATCAACAGGTGCTCTATCTGTTATCATTCTTTTCATTACCCTATCAATAATTACGATTTCGTGAATTGCAACTCTACCCTTGTAGCCTGTATTGTTACACATATGGCACCCCTTGCCTTTTACTATTTTATGAATATCAGGGCCAATTGTCTCGCGCTCAACTATATCAGGCTCATACTCATAGGCACAATTTGGACAAACTTTTCTAACAAGTCGCTGTGCTACAATTCCAACAACCGAGTTTGCAACAAGATATGGCGCAACTCCCATATCTTCAATTCTAACAATTGATGAAATTGCATCGTTCGTATGCAGTGTAGAACAAACCAAGTGACCTGTAATAGCAGCCCTAACAGAAATCTGAGCCGTCTCCCCATCTCGGGTTTCTCCAACCATTATAATGTCCGGATCCTGACGCAAAAGCGAACGCAGTCCAGCCTCAAAGGTAAGCCCTGCAAGAACATTAACTTGAGTCTGATTAATTCTAGGTAAACTTCTTTCTACAGGGTCTTCAATAGTTGAAATGTTAACTGGTCTTTGCGACAGATGCTCAAGTATCATATACAATGTTGTCGTTTTTCCCGAACCTGTAGGACCTGTAATATATATAATTCCATTTGGATTTCTAACCATTTTCATCATTTTTTCATAATTCTCTTCGTTCATTCCAAAATGACCGATATTATCAACCTTTGTATTTGTTGATAGATAACGCAAAACAGCTTTTTCACCAAATATAGTAGGCAAAATCGACACACGAACATTTATGTCATAACCATCAATAAAGCTCCTAAAGTGACCGTCCTGCGGAACCCTTCTTTCAGCAATATCAAGTCCAGACATTATTTTAAGCCTTGCAACAAGTTGCTTGTGTATAGTGTTTGATAAGTTTAAATAATCAACCAACATTCCATCAGTACGCATACGCACTGATGTTTTTGTTTCAAACGGTTCAATATGAATATCACTCGTATGAGTGCTATACCCATGAACTAGCAAGCTGTTAAGAAACTTTACAATTGGAACATCGTCGCCACTCTCAGCCTCTTCAAGCTCTTCTACTGATGGAGCTGTTGGCACTGCTGAAATATTTGCTTTTTCGGCTGCAACTTTTGCACCAACCTCTGAGTAATACAAATTAATTGCTTTTTTAATATCTGCACTTTCAGCTAAATACACCTCAAGTGTCATACCCGTTACTTGCCTTACATCCTCAACAGCATAAAAGTTTAGAGGGTCACTCATTGCAATTGTAAGCTTACGTGACTGCTCTGCAATTGCTATCATATTATATTTTGACGCAAGCTGTTTAGGTATTTTGGCAACAGCTTTAACATCAATTTTAAAGGTGTCAAGCTGAATAATCTGTAGACCCATTCTCTTGCCCAATGCGTCGAGAACTTCTTTTTCTGTTATATAGCCAAGTTCTACAAGAATTTGGCCAAGTTTTTTGCTTCTATCTTGTTTTTGAATTGCAAGTGCTTGTTTAATTTGATCATCAGTAATATAACCATATTCTTTTAGCATCTCGCCTATTGGCATATTCCTCATTGTTTGCCCTCCAACACGAAGAAAAAATTATATATAAATCATTTATTATATACTATTAATTTTACACTATTTTTACCTAATAATCAACAAGTATAACGACATCATCGTCCTTGTTGATTTTAAAATCATCTTACAATAAAAAGGGCAACTTTTTAGTTACCCTTTAAATGTTATTATGGTAATCCTATTTCTCGCGTTGGTAATGAATTCCACAAAGTGCCAGATGTAGTATTGATCTCTGTTATTTTGTATTTCCATTCCCCAAAACCTATCCAGATTTCTCTATAAGAACCCACTATATTAGAATCTATATCCATCATAACTGCAGCAGATGATTTTTTGCTAATATCGTACCTAATAGGCTTATCATCAATATCCCAAACTTTATTCCACCAAACACTCAAAGCAGTTGACTTGTCAGGCTGATAGTACCAAGTGTTCCTATATGGATGAAAAACGATATAAGCATTATTAAAGCTATTTTTCCCATCTTTCTTTTTCCCTAATGAGTTATCCGGTAAAGACAAGTCTATCACATTGTAACTTGTTTTTTTCCACCATAAAATACCTGATGTTACTTCATTAACAAACCAATCATTCCATCTAACAGAATAAATATTATAATCATTAATTTGAGAAGGACTATATGTATTCGATTCCGCACTATAACTTGCTCCTTCATTCATAATAAAAAGTGCAAGTTGAACCATATTTCCACCATACTCAGAAAAGGTGCTATGGTTAAAAAATGTTTCTGGATTAGAAAACCCCTGATAACTCTCAGCCTCTAACTTTCCATCTATTTGGTAATTTTTTTTCATCAAGCCATAAAAAACTTCCTCTCTAGATGCTTGAACTCCATTGAAATAATGCCTAGGGTCTCCTTCAGCATATGTAGTTTTGCTTGGATTAAAACCGCCAAACAGGTCACTGATTTCTTCCTTTGCTTTAGTTGAAGCCAAGGTCATTGCAGCTTTCTTTGCATTTTCATCTAAATCACTATTAATCGTTTCATTTAACTCAGCGGCAAGAACATTGTTAATCGCGTTATACTGATTCATAACCGTTGTGGCATTGCTAAAGACTTCGTATCCATCTACTTCTGCCAAAACCAGTTGCTCTCCACAAGTAAAATTAATATACTGATTTTCTTTTACCGTATAGCTACTAACAATCACATTGGAAGAATCACCTGCACCAAGCAGACCAAGATTTACACACCTAATAGTATTGCTACGCTTAAAAACCTCTTCACCATTGCGGTTAACAATAACTGTAATGGTTAAGTGTTTGTTGCTTCTCCTTGCAACCTGCTCCCCCTCTGCCAAAGGATACTCATAAGGCTCAACAACATACTTTATTGTTCTGCCTTGATAAAAACTGTTTGAGAACGGTACTGCAGGATATCTAGTTGCTTCTTGAGATTTTGCTTGATATCTAAGTGCTCCGGACTTATTTTCTTCATCTGAAACATTAATATAAAATCCTTGGTTATAATTTTGCGTACATTCAGAGTCAGGTTGAGCTGTTCCAGGATTTGCTATTTCTATATGGGTTGCATATTTTGCCATTGACTCCAGAGATTCAAAAACTCCATCACCAACCATTTTATCAATGGCGAGCTCAGACGTTGAAGAAAACACTCTACCACTTGAAGTAATCATGCCCATTGTAATACCCATGAGTATACTTAAAACAAGCGTAGTAATAACCATTTCAATGAGAGTAAAACCTTTTTTACTGTTAAAAATTTTCCTCATTGTCTCCATTGTTTTCACCCTTTCATACTAAATGTGCACAAAGCTTAAACTTAATTCCTCAGTTTGGATCTAAACTGCTAGGCACAAAAACTTTATACGAAATTTTTCCCCCGTCGCTGTATTTATAATATTCTCCAGGAACAGTGCTCCCACCAACGCTTGGCAATGACATCGTTTCATTGTTGCTTGAAACAATTAACGCCTCATCTTCAACATCAAGTGCTGTAGAGACTCTAGCGCTACTGACTTTATAATCATTTGCCTCTTTTATTAAAGAAACAGATGTCATAAGTCCTGTGAAAAGCATAGTAGATGCAATTGCAAGCAGTGAAAAGCCAACAACCGTTTCTACAAGCGTCATACCCGACTTTTCTAAAAGCTTTTTTCTAAGCTTAATTAGCATCAAAAACATCCCCTAATCTGTGTAATTTGAAATTGTCCATATTTCATCAACTTTTTGTTTCGCTACCTGGCCACCATTAGAGGTTATGTACTTAACCGTTGCATTTGCACCTGGTCTAATTTCTAATTCACCAACATTTATAGAGCCATGAACCTTAACATTATTGTGTAAAACTACCTTTGAGTTTTCTGTACCATATATACTCATATAAAAATTAAGTCTTTTAAGTGCAGTATCTGAATTACCTGCGCTGTTACCAAGTTCCAAAACAGCACCATCCTCAAGATACACATTTATATAAGACAGTTTTTTATCAAGAAGCGCATTAGATATATCTTGCATAAAACCTAAAAATCCAGCGTAGTCCGTTGTTAAGCCATATCTAATTCGTAACTTGCAATTTTTATCCACCAACACATAGGCGATAGATGTAACATCATCCTTTACGCTAGTGTAACCTGTATTAGAATAACTAATTTGATTAACATCAAACGCATCTTTGTCAGTAAAAATAATACTATCATAAAATGCGATCCGTATATATCTACTATTATTATGCCAGGCAAATTTATCTACTTGCCAGGTATCGACCAAACTTGGATTAAAAGCACTACTATAAAAATTATTGCATAATTGATAATTATAATTACCTGAAAAAATCGACCTAACAAGCATACGAGTTGTTTGAACAAACCCAGGATATTTTGCCTCAAGTGTATAGTTTGATATTATAAACCTTGAAGAATCCCATATCTTTTTCTTTGGATTTTTTGTTGCACTATTGTTGTCAAAAAAAACATCATTAGAAAAAGTTGTACCTGCAACAGTACTGCCTGCCAGAAGCTTAATATCTCCCTTAGTAATTAAGTTTCCACCAAGGTTAAGCTTTCCTGTAAATTGACCTTCATCATCAATATAAAGGTCCGTTTTTTCCGTTAAAGTGAAAGTTGAGGTCGCTGGTATATTTAATCTTTTTACTGCTATACCTCCAAAAAATATTGGCTGATTTTTTAGAGTTGCTGTCATTGTATATTTTGAATCGGCATAAGTTGCTGTTACTTTTACTTCTACCGTATCTTCCGAAGTTTTTTCTATTACCGCATTTGCTTTGCCCATTTTCATTGATTCGTCAAAATTAAAATCATCCACAGTCACCTTTGAGCCTTTGTTTCGTGGCATAAGGTTTGAGTCAGCACCTTTTTCGCCCAACTCAGATATAAGCATATCCGTTGCAGAGCGTGCAGTGAAATATGCCTGCTGTTTTGTTACAGTGGCAATCGTACTATTGTGGTATCCATAGGACAATGTAAGTAATGTTCCGAGTAAAATTGTTATGATTACAGTCAAGAGGACAGTCCACAAAATCGCAGAACCATCTTTATTCTTTAATCTATTCATAGTCCCCTCCTTGCTTGCTACAGTGGGTAGAGTGCAAAATCAAACTACCCACCGCTACAAAAACACAAAATAATTTTCCTGCTAAATGTCACTTAAAATCATCGAAACTGTCGCCTTTATTGTAGAGCTATCACCTGAGAGTGATAAGTCTAGTGTTTGAACAAAAATCCCTACTTCGTTAGACATTGCCATTGCTAGGGCTTTAACGCCCTCCTCCGAACCTGTTGCAACTATGTCAACATTTGCAGCTGTTACAAGTGAACTTTCGTCTGCGATAACTCCCATTTGCTCATTTGCCTTTTGATTTGGGTTGTTTGATACGGGCGTTGGCACAACAAAGTTGCTTATTTTTATCTTATTAATATCAGATATGTTCAATGTCATTGGTGACAAACCATTGTCCTGAATTAATTTTGTCATTGCCTCATCAACACCGGCTGCGCTTAACTTGCCAAAAACTTTGTCTGATGTTTTTTTATAATTATCATTTGCAACCGACAAATTCTTTTTATATGCACTAATTTTTGATATTTCGGTTTCCATCTTTTCTTGCTGTTCAACAAGAGTATTGTTTGCAAGTTTTATATCCTTATATTTATCAAATGAAGGAACCAATGCAAACCTATATCCCAAAACTAACACTAATACTACCGCAAGGATGTATAACAGTTTTTTATCTCTTTCTGAAATAGTTGTTGTCAAAATTTTTCATTCCTTTCTTCGAAAAATCACTAGTTTCCATTGCAAATACAATTTACTGTAAATGAATATCCACCTGTGCCACCATTGTATCCTGTATAACCTACAAATTCAAATTTATCGGTGGTTTCCAAATTGTTTATAAAAGTTGGAATTGTATTTACATTGCTAGCAACACAAGAAATAGTGAAAAACGCCTGAGAGCTGTTATAATTTACTGTTTGAATTGTCACACCTTCCGGCAATGAACTGTAAATAGAACTTATAAATGCCTCATTTATTGAAGGATATTTTTCCATTATTTTTATCATATTTTCAATAGCTGATTTGGATGAGTTTCTCGTTGAGATTTCTGTCGAAAGCTTAACAGCTTCGTTGTATGATGATATGTTAGCTGAGTCATCAACATATGTTTGTATTTTTTTGTTACTATTATTTAAAACAGCAGTCATAACATTGATAATAACAAAAGCTACTAATATAATTCCTACAACAGCAGCAGCTGGAAATACATAAAACATAGGATTTATTTTTTCTTCTTTTCCTTCGACAACTGTTTCATATCTTTCTAAAAAGTCCATATCCTTTTGTTCAAGATATTTATTTTTACTATCCTTAGATTTTAAATTTAACTTTAATTTTTTAACATCTAATTTTTTATTTTCGTTTTGTTTATTAGATTGCAAATCCATCGATTAAACACCTCACAGTCTTATTAAATTGCCGACAGCATAAAGATAATCAGATAAAAGGAATTGAGCTGTTTGCTTGTTTCCTTGGTATGTTATCTCTGGCGACGCCGGAATTGTAGCAACATCTGCACCAATGATTTTTGAAAGCTCTTCGCAAAGATTTTCCTCTTCCTGCATAATTCCACAAACATAAATATTTGTTATATTTCTGCGTGAACTTTCAGAACGGGCAAACTGAATTAGTGACGAGATGTTTCGTGCAATTTCAATTTGAGACTGCTCTGTTCCTCTTTCATCAAGAAGTCTGCTCCTACTTGAAAAGCTATAGCTTCCATTAAGGTGAAGAATTGATGTCATATTGTTTTTATCAAGTACGGTAACAATGCAATCCTTGCCAGACATTTCTGCATTATTGCGATACACTTTAAGCTCGCAACTAATCGAAGTATCTATTGATTTAAGGCTGATACCTACTGATTCAAAAACTCTTTTATAACTTGCAATAAGTTCTTTTCCCACCGCATTGCAAAGCACCTGTGGATCACCGTTTTTACCATCTTCTATAACAGTGTAGTCAAACAGAAAGTTTGAAAATCCTTCAACATCTTTAAATTCCTCTTGGACAAGGTTTTGGATAGTCTTTACCGGTAAAACCGGAACTTTTACTTTTTTATTAAG
>JAAYPE010000104.1 GCA_012519975.1 Clostridiales bacterium | reverse complement strand
GATGTGCTTGCAACCTTTGATACTTCGTCTTTAAACGCTATTTTGTCTGAAAAAAAACAGGCATATGACAGTGCGACTAAACGATATAATAATTCTATTTCACAATCTCAAAACACTCAAAGTCAGCTAAAAGATATCAGGCAACAAATTGCATCTATTGATGCTCAAATAGCGGTGTTAAAATCAAACCCACCCGCCAGCAATTCACAAGGCACTACTGCACCCGCTCCAATCACCCCTGACCAACTAAGGTCTATTTTAAATGCGTCAAACGAGGCTGGACAGACTAATTTTTCAGACGAAGAAATTGATCGAATTGTATCCTCACTAGGTAGCGGTGGCTCTTCAGACTTGCAAAATACACTCTCGTCTATTTCTTCAGCAGACGCACAAATTTCTGCACTACAAGCTCAAAAAGCGTTGCTAGAAACACAAAAAAATATGATAGAAAATCAAGACTACTCCTCACTTCAAAGTACATATAAATCTCTTATGGATTCTGCAAAAAATTCATATGACGAGACTAAAAATATTGTAAACTCCCTAAAAAATGGGTGGGTTGCTCAGTGCGACGGTATTGTTACTCAAATCAACATAACGGCGGGCGAAGTTTTTAAGCCAGTTCAGTCAAAATCTTCGGCCAATGCCGATATGTTTAGCGCTATTGGAAACGCATTATCAAATGATTTTAGTCAAGAGGATTTGAGCAAAATGATTAGCGGTGCGACATCGACACAAGAAACTAACATTGGAATGGTTGTTGACAATTATGGAGACTATTTTGCATCCTTTTCTTTAGGGAAATATGACGCTCTTAATGTAAAGCTAAACCAAGAGGCTTTTATAACCTCGGTTGCAGGCGAATATGAGGGATATGTAAGCTATATAAACCCTGTTGCAACCGGCTCCGGTTCTGCTATTTCTTCTATTACTGGTTCGGATTCTAACAAAGCATCCTTGCAAGCAAAAGCAAAAATAAAAAATCCTAATGACGCTTTAATAATTGGATTTGATGTTAAGCTTTTAATAAAAACTAACGAAGTAAAAAACATTTTAATAATCCCAATTGAAGCAGTTCAAGTAGACTCGGGTAAACAATATGTTTATATTTATAACAAAAGCACGCAAACCGTTTCTAAAAAAAATGTAGACCTTGGCATATCGTCAAACACAGCCTATGAGGTAAAATCAGGACTAAAACAAGGGGACCTTATCATAAAAAATCCACCTAAGGATTTAGAAAACGGTGTTAAGGTTTATGACAAAGGTGCTATAAAATGAATCTTTTTGAAAATATAAAAATAGCTTTATATAGTATAAAAACAAACGCCTTTCGTGCATTTCTTACAATGCTTGGAATCATAATTGGCGTTGGTGCCGTTATCTCAATAATCACAATAGGAAACAGTAGCAAGGATTATATTGTTAATATGATTAGGGCTGTAGGTGGTCAATCCGTTAGCATCGGGGTCAACACATCAAAAGCACAAGCCGGCGACTATATAACTGAAAATGATATTGAGGCGATTTCTAAAATAGACGTTGTTGATAATGTCTCTCCCGTTATGGTAGACTTCGGGAAGCTGTCAACACAGTTTGAATCAAATTTTAGTGTTGCTATGGGTACAAATGAGCAATTTGGAGAAATATCAAGTATTGACATTGTGCACGGAAGATATTTTAACAAAAACGAATATCAATCTCAAAAAAATGTTATAGTCATTGATACAAGTACCGCTATTACCTTTTTTAAGGATGAAAACGCCGTTGGCAAAAGCATAGATTTTACCCTAGGTGACAACCTTGTTTCTTTTAAAATCATTGGTGTTTTTAAACTACAAATGAGTGAACTGTCTGAGAGTTCAAGCGGTATGGGTGCTATGATGAGCTCTATGGGAATGCCTGATTCTAGCCCACCTGGCAGGGTTTATTTCCCGTCAACCGTGTTTAAAACACTTACAACTAGCAACGGTTATGATAACATTTATATCTCAACAAAAAATATAAACGACCTCGATAGTGCAGGAGACGCCGCCGTTAATCTGCTAATTGCAAGACACAATAATCTTGATAGACAAATTTACAGCTCGATTAATATGGCAAGTATGATTGACTTGCTAGATTCTGTTATAAATGTTTTTACCGCTTTTATTTCAACTGTTGGTGCTATTTCACTTATTGTTGGTGGCATTGGCGTTATGAATATTATGCTTGTATCTGTAACTGAACGAACAAGGGAAATAGGCATAAGAAAAGCTCTGGGTGCTAGAACTGGAACTATCCTTTTTCAATTTTTGACAGAATCTATAATAATATGCTTAATCGGTGGAATTATCGGGATGTTGCTAGGATTCGGTCTTTCTTTTGCCGTTTCGTCATATATGGGCGTTCCTTTAAGTATAAAAATTTCAACAATCTTAATAGCTGTTGGTTTTTCAAGTGTAATTGGCATATTCTTCGGAATTTATCCTGCCAAAAAAGCTGCAAAAATGCCTCCTATTGAGGCGCTAAGCAGAGAATAGTTTTTTATTAT
>JAAYPE010000103.1 GCA_012519975.1 Clostridiales bacterium | reverse complement strand
CCGCAACAAGTAATTGATAATTATAAAGAAGTGGGTGGAACGCCTTGGCTTGATTTTAAGCACACAGTGTTTGGACAAGTTTTTGAGGGAATGGATGTTGTTGATTCTATTGCAAATGTAAAAACAGCATTGCAAGATAAGCCTGCACAGGATGTAAAGATAATCTCTGTTGAGATTGCTTAAAGCACTATAAATTAAGGGGTGTTAGCATAAATGAGGATAGGTCACGGTTACGATGTTCATCGTTTAGTTGAAAATCGAAAGCTTATAGTTGGCGGTGTTTGCATTCCTTATGAAAAGGGGTTAATCGGTCATTCGGACGCTGATGTTTTGCTCCACGCAGTGAGTGACGCATTGCTAGGCGCCGCAGCGCTTGGTGATATTGGCAAACTTTTCCCTGATAATGATGATAAATTTAAAAATGCTGACAGCTTAAAACTTCTAGAAAATATAGTCGATGTTTTACAGTCAAAAGGCTACAGCGTAGGGAACATTGATTGCACAGTTATTGCACAAGCGCCAAAGATGAGGCCGTATATTGATGAAATGAGAAATAATATAGCTATTGCGTGCAAAGTGGATGTTAGCCAAGTCAATGTAAAAGCGACAACAGAGGAAAATCTTGGATTTACAGGTAGTGGGGAAGGTATGTCGGCAAATGCTGTATGCATACTAAATGAATGAGATAATTTTGCGCAAGCTTATTTTTGAAAGAAATTAAACAAGTGCTTAGGAAATGGTGGAAGAGATGGCAACCTTTATAAATAGTATTACGAGCTTTTTTGAAAAGGTCGTTAGCATATTTAACACATATGATTTATTATCAGATACACTTGATTTGTTGCTTATTGCATTTATAGTGTATCAGGGAATTAAATTAATAAGGGACACGAGAGCTTTGCTACTTGCAAAGGGGCTTGTTTTTCTTATTATCGTTTTTGCAATCGTAAGTATGATAGATATGCAGGCGAGTACCTATATTTTTAGAAAAACTTTTGAAAACATAATTGTAATTTTAATAATTATTTTTCACCCAGAAATTCGTAACGCACTTGAGCGAATGGGAAGTACGAGCCTTATAAAACTGCTAACATTTAGTGGAAAAGCAAATGACATAACCGTGATTAGAAATGAACGGAACACAAAAGCGATTAGAGATGTTTGCAAAGCTTGTTCAGATATGAGCGATTTAAAAATTGGAGCTTTGATTGTTTTTGAGAAAAACACACCGCTGGGTGAAATTATTAGTAGTGGAACAACGATTAATGCAGAAACTTCGTCAGAACTTATTTGCAATATTTTTTATCCAAAGTCACCACTTCACGATGGTGCGGCTGTAATAAGAGACGGAAAATTGTATGCAGCTGGGTGCTTTTTGCCTTTAACACAAAACAAGGAGCTAAGCAGTGAGCTTGGCACAAGGCACAGAGCGGCGATAGGTATGAGCGAGCAAAGTGACGCTATGATTGTTGTAATTTCAGAGGAAACAGGCTCGATTTCAATTGCAGTGCGTGGCACTCTTTTTAGAGACATTTCTGATGGAGATTTAAGAGAAAAATTAATGGACTATTTTATTATCGAAAGCACTCACGAAAAAGAGAGGAAAATTGATAAGATTTTAGGAGGTTTTCGCAGTGGCAAAAAATAAAAAACTTAGCCTCCAATCTTTGCTGTATAACACAAACTTTCTGGTGGGTTTTTCATTTGCAATGGCTTTAATAATTTGGATTGCAGTTACGCTAAATGAAAGCCCCGAGGTAGAAAGAACGATAAAAAATGTTAAAGTCGAAATTGATACAAGCGTACCAGAACAGCTAGGCTATAAGGTGTATGGTCAAGATGAATATTTTGTTGATGTTACAGTTAGAGGCAGAAGATATTTAGTTGGGGATAATGTTTTATCGGCCAAGGATATCAAAGTAACCGCAATTACAAATTATGTTAACAGCGTTGGAAAGCAATCGCTAAAGCTTAGAGCAACGCCAGACAGTTCAAATGCGGGTTACAAAATTGTTTCTACATCTGTTGACTATATTGATGTTTATTTTGATACTCCAAAAAGTATTGATATGACAATAACACCGGATATTATCGTTAGTGATAAGCTTTTGTTTTCGGATGAATTTGTATCAGATATTCCTGTTTTGTCAACGGATAGAATAAAAATAAGTGGGCCTGCAACTGAAATTAATAAAATTAAAAAAGTAAGTGCGAGAATAAACATTGAAGAATCACTTAAAGCTACAAAAAGCTTTCCTGCAGAGCTTTTGATAGTTGACGAGTATGGTAGGTCGCTTAAATATTTAGAAATAACACCAAGTTTGGATTCTTTAACAATTACAGTTCCTGTGTATAAAGTTGCACAAATGCCTGTTAGTGTAAGCTTTAAAAATGCTCCAGTAGGATATTTGGGGAGTGAGCTTGATATTGTCGCAAGTCCTGCTACAATAAAAATTGCAGCTCCTGAAGATGTACTCTCGAGTATGACAACCTTAAATATTGGAGAGATTGATTTTAATAGCATTAAAAATGGCAAAAACAGTTTTTCGTTTAAAACTGCAGATATATCGAGTATAAAGGTATTAGATAATGTTGAAACTATTTCGGTGAGTGTTGATGTTGTTGGTGGAAAAAGCATAAAAAGCAAAGTAAATTCAAGCAATATTTCAATAGTAAACGCACCGGCAGGTAGTAAGATAAAAATTGCCCAAAATAGCATACAAAATGTAGTTTTAGTAGGACCTTCTAATGATATATCAAATTTAACAGTTGATGATATTTATGCAGAAATAAATTTAGAAGACAAAAAACTGTCGGCGGGAAAGCACACAGTAACAGCAAATGTAAAAGTTAAAAACGATAGATGTTGGGCTTATGGAAATTATAAAGTTCAAATCACTGTGACAAATTAATAATATAAAAAGGGGAGTTAGTATGAACAAAAAGATATTTATAATACTTGTCGCTGTTCTAATAATCTGCCCTTTTTTGATTTTATTTATTTCCAGATTTTATACAGTTCAAGATTTGATGAGGCCACCTAGAATTTATGGTGATAATGAAAAAATTCAAACGGCATTTGAAAATTCGCTTAAGGGCAAAGAAAACTTAATCCTCAAGTACCCTACAGAGGGCGAATATCGTTCATCATTTGTTATGTATGATGTTGATATGGACGGTCAAGAAGAGGTTTTGGTTTTTTATACTCTTAAATCGGACGAAACAATTGTGCGTGTTAATATATTGGACAAAGTAGATGGCAAGTGGAAAAGTGTTTCCGATTTTGCGGGCTATGGCAGTGAAATATCGTCTATTTCATTCGTAGATATGAATAACGACGGTTATAATGAAATTGTTATTTGTTGGAATTTGTATGAAAGCAAAACAAGCAAAGTTGTAACAATTCATAAAATTATAGAAGAAAACGGAAAAATATCAGGTCTTAAAACTCTTGCAAACGAATCTTGTTCGTATTTTAAAATGGTCGATTTAGATGGCGATGGGGATACTGAAATGTTTTTAACCCAGATAGATTCATCAAAAGATACACCAAAAGCTTGTGCAAAACTTCTAAAGATGAGCAAAAAAGAAACAGTTTCAATTGTAGGAGAGGTAAGTCTTGATGGATTTGTTTCTGGCTATTCTTCATTTAAAGTGGAGGAAGATTCAAAGAATGGACCTACAAAAATATTTATAGATGCTAATAAAGGTGAGCATCAAATGATAACCGAGGTTGTGTACTGGGATAAAGAAAATTCAAAGCTTGTAGCACCGTTTTTTGACAATGAAACTCTTACAAACTTTAGAACACTTAGAACCCCGGGAATTTCGTCTATGGATATTGATGGTGACGGTAAAATTGAAATTCCAACCGATACTGTCAAAAGAAATAACCTAGCTCTAGATATGAGTGGGGCAAATGAAATTTCTGTTGGAATTACACAGTGGTGCGCAATAAACAATGATGAATTAGTGCCTAAAGTTAATAGCTTAGTTAATTATAGTGACCTTTATATATTGCTAATAGATGACTCTGATGTTGATTCTATTTTGGCTTATAATAATTTAAAACAAAGGCAACTCACAGTGTATCAAAGAACGCAAGAAGGAACTAGAGGTAACGAATTGTTTTCAATCATCACTGTTGCAGTTGGGGAGTGGCTTAGCAATCCTAAAGAAAATTATTCGATTTTAAAAAGAAATAATAGCATTGTTTATGCTTATAGCATAACAAAAGACGGCGAAAAAGCTGGTATAAAACCTGAAACTTTAATTTCAAATATAAAGATTATGCAATAAAGGGGTTGTAGCTTTGAAAAAGGTACTAGTAGCCGAAGATGAGGCGTCCATAAGAGAGTTTATTGTAATAAATTTAAAAAGAAGTGGGTACGATGTTGTTGAGGCGGCAGACGGTGCCGAAGCACTAAGGGAATACGATGCGCACAATGGCGATTTTGATGTTGTATTACTTGACATTATGATGCCGGAAATAGATGGTATAGAAGTCTGCAAACAGTTGCGTAAAAAAAGTCAAAGCGTTGGAATAATAATGCTCACAGCAAAAACACAGGAAATGGATAAGGTGACGGGCTTGCTTGTGGGTGCTGATGATTATGTAACAAAGCCTTTTTCACCAGCAGAACTGATGGCAAGAGTTGACGCAAGCTACAGAAGAGTTGCGATGAATAAGATGGGCGGAGAGCTAGGTCAAGAGCAAAATGATAGAATTGAGCTTGGTGAATTTGTTTTGGATACAAGAAGTAGAACGCTCAAAAAAAATAGAATTCCAATTGATTTAACGCAAGTAGAGTTTCAGATTATGGAATATTTTTTCCAAAATCCAGGAGCCGCATTGGATAGAGCAGATATACTTAATAAAGTATGGGGAAGCTCATATTTTGGCGAAGAAAAAGTGGTAGATGTTAATATTAGAAGACTTAGAATGAAAGTGGAAGATGACCCATCTACGCCAAAGCATTTGGTAACAATTTGGGGACTTGGTTATAAATGGGTTGAATAAATGCCGTAATTTTTATTTGGAAGTGAGATAGTGAAGCTTAGCGGAATAACAAGAAGATGGACAATGAATACACTACTTGTAGTTATTATTATTCTGTTTATTTTTACAACGGTTTTAATGCTTATGTTGCAATCATATTATTATGATACAGTAAGTTTAAAGCTAAGCTCGCAGTATTCAGATAGTGTTTCTAACTTTTTTTCTCTTTACACGGGTGGCACAGAAGAACGGTTTGAGGCAGGAGCAAGAGAGTTTGTAGAGAATTTTTCTCAAAAAGACTCTATCGAGATTTGGATAATTGACAAAGATGGTAATGTTACAATTTCTACAAGTGGATTTAGCATTGAAGATGCTCAAATACCAGAATATAATGATGCCCTAAAATCCAAAACTAACAAGGGTGAGTTTAAGGGAAAAACACAGTCAGGCGAAAAAATAATGGCTATGACATTTATGCTTCCAAGCGTAGATGGCGAAAATTCTGGAGCAATACGATATATGATTTCTGTTGAAGAGATTGACAGGCAATTAGTTAGAGTTTTTGTTGTATCTATGCTAATAATAGTAATAATAATCTCACTAGTAACAATTTCAGGAATGTTTTTTATTCAGTCAATTGTAAACCCCGTTAGAGAAATAAACGAAACTGCAAAAAAAATTGCAAAAGGTGATTTGGGAGCAAGAATAGAGAGCCGTCAGTATGATGATGAAATTGGAGAACTGTGCGAAACTATAAACTATATGGCGTCGGAATTTAGTGCAACAGATAAAATGAGAAACGACTTTATCTCTACAGTCTCGCACGAGATGAGAACGCCTCTTACAGCGATTAAAGGCTGGGGGGAAACACTGCTTCAAGTTGGAGAAACTGACCCCTCTCTTACGAAAAGAGGTATTGAGGTTATAATCAATGAATCGACTAGGCTAACTGGTGTAGTTGAGGATTTGCTAGACCTTTCAAAACTTGTAAATGGCAGATTATCTCTTAGAGCAGAGCGAATTGATGTTTTAGCAGAACTTGATGAGGCTGCATTTGTTTTTAAAGACCGTTCTATGAGAGAGGGCGTTGAGCTGATTTATAATGTTCCGCATACACCAGCACCGATGGATGGAGACCCAAATAGGATTAGGCAAGTTTTTGTAAATATTCTAGACAATGCCTTTAAATATACACCGCAGGGTGGCAAAATAAATGTATATGCCGAAATTGAAAATAATCCAGATAATGATGAAAAGCAAACGCTAAAGATTTATGTTGAGGATACCGGCTGTGGAATTGCCACAGAGGATTTGCCACGAATTAGAGAAAAGTTTTATAAGTCAAATATTTCTGTAAGAGGTTCTGGCATAGGTCTTGCTGTTTGTGATGAAATGATGAAACTTCACGACGGTAAAATTGATATAAAAAGCGAGCTGGATAAAGGAACACTTGTAATTTTAAGTTTGCCAATAGATAAGGTAGAATTAATAGAAGATATGTCAGCGAATATTTTGCCAGAGGAAAGGGAAATACAGGATGAGTAAAAAGGTTAACACAAGCGTTGGAGGTCAAGCTCTAATCGAAGGAATAGTAATGCGTGGACCTACAGGTTCTGCAATGTCTGTACGCTTGCCAAACGGCGAAATAGAAACAACATCAAAGGAAATGAAACAATTAAAAGATAAAAATAAGATTTTTGGTATTCCTTTTTTTCGTGGATTTATAACATTTATAGAGTCTATGATTTTTGGATACAGCTGTCTTATGGAATCGGCTGAAAAGTCAGGACTTAGCGATGATGAGGAGGAGTTATCGAAGCTTGATAAGTGGCTAAACGATAAATTTGGTGAGCATATAATGGTGTTTATCGGAATTGTTTCGGCACTTTTAGGCGTCTTGCTATCATTCGTTCTCTTTTTTTATTTGCCAGTTTTTGCTGTGGATATGCTAGATAAATATTTAGCAGGAAATACTTTATCAAAATGGCACCCGTTGTTTGAGGGGATTATTAGAATATTTATTTTTGTTGGATATGTTGCTATCGTGTCACAAATGAAGGATATAAAAAGGGTTTTTATGTATCACGGTGCAGAGCATAAAACAATTTTTTGTTATGAAAGTGGAGAAGAGTTAACAGTAGAAAATGTAAAAAAACATACAAGATTTCACCCAAGATGTGGAACAAGCTTTATTTTTGTAATGCTTATTATTGGAATAATTGTTTCCACGCTAGTTATAATGATTTTCCCGTCACTCGGGGAAACAAGGTGGCTTTGGTCAATTGTAAAAGTTTTGATGTTACCAATTATAATGGGTATAGGCTATGAGTTTATAAAATATGCAGGCAGAACAGAAAACTGGTTTACGAAAATTGTTTCAGCACCTGGGCTTTGGATGCAAAGACTTACAACAAAAGAGCCAACAGACGACATTATTGAAGTTGGAATAGAAGCATTAAAAGCCGTAGTTTATGATAAATCTCAAAGTGAAAAACAAAATCTGCAAGAGCCACAGGACGGTTTACTACAATGACTTATTCTCAGATTTATAAGCATGGAGCTGAAAAGCTTAGGCAAAATAATGTTGAAAATTTTAATTTTGATAACAGAATAATTTTTGAAAATATTTTTGGTCTTGACAGAGTTCAATTAGCAATTAAAGGTGAGCAAAGCGCTCCAAAAGACGAGATAAACAACTTTTTAAAATGTATTGATGAAAGAATAAATGGAAAACCACTTCAATATATTATTGGTGTTTGGGAGTTTATGGGGCTTGATTTTTTTGTAGGAGATGGAGTGTTAATTCCAAGAGAAGAAACCGAGATTTTAGTCAAAGAAGTTCAAAAGGAACTGCAAAATTCAAAGAGTGAAAAAATTATTTTTGACTTATGCTCTGGTAGCGGTTGCATTGGAATTTCTATTGCAAAATTATGCAAAAACTGTAAAGTTTATTTAATAGAAAAGTCACCAATAGCGATAAAATATCTTGAAAAGAATATAAAACAATATGGTTTGCAAAATGTAGTTGCCATAAACTCAGATATAACAAAGGGATTTGAGTTTTTCGATTTGCCAAATCCAGATATTATTATTTCAAACCCTCCATATATAAAATCTGATGAAATAAAAGAATTGCAAAAAGAAGTGCAAAAAGAACCAATAATGGCTCTTGATGGTGGCGATGATGGTTTGTATTTTTATAAAATTTTAGCAGAAAAATGGGCGCCGTATTTATGCGAAAAAGGTATGATTGCAGTAGAAATTGGTGACGAACAAGAAAAAGATGTTTGTGATATATTTTCAAAGGTTTATTCTAATATAGAAACAAAACAAGACTTTAATGAAATAAACCGTGTTGTTATTGCTAGAAAATAGAAAAAAACGCCCTAATTTCTATTTAGATATTGACGATTTGCTCATTTTACTGTAATCTTTTAATGATATGAATTTTTATTTTTACAATAAAAATCTATTTAAATTTTAAAATGTTGTGTAACCACTTATTTGACTGCACAAAATATTGTGGTTTTACTTTAATGATTTTTTGTGCAGAGAATGGTGTGAATTTAATGCTTTTATCTGCTTTGCGCAGTCAAAATATGACAACGGTTTTAATCAGTTTGGCAGCGTCTATTTTTGTTATATTTTGCACTTTACCTATACACGAGTTTGCTCACGCATTTGCAGCGCACAAACTTGGTGATGACACTGCAAAAATTCAAGGGCGACTTACGATTAATCCATTAGTTCATATTGACCCAATGGGAGCAATAATGCTTGCCTTGTTTGGTTTTGGCTGGGCAAATCCCGTGCCAATTAATGAACGCAACTTTAAAAACAGAAAAAAGGGAGTTGCAATAACAGCAGCAGCAGGTCCGATTTCAAATATAATTATGGCGACTATAATGTTGATTTTTGTAAATGCAGTAATAACATTTGGCGACATTTCTGCGAGCAATCTCTCTAAGTCAATTTTTTACTTCTTTTATTTTGCAGCACAAATAAACATAATGCTTGCCGTGTTTAACCTTTTACCAATCCCACCACTTGATGGTTACAGACTATTATCCGTTTTTTTACCACCAAAAACTTACTATAAAGTTGCACAATATGAGCAATACATTATAATAGGAATTATGATGTTGCTAGTTTTTGGCGTGCTTACAATTCCATTACAATTTCTTTCAAGTGCATTGCTAAATCTACTCCTAAGTTTAACAAGCTTGCCGTTTAGGCTTTTTTAAAGGAATTAATATGGGGAAATTTTCGTATAAAATAGAGGTTTTTGAAGGTCCACTGGACTTGCTTTTGCACCTAATTAGCAAGCACAAATTAAATATTCACGACATACCGATCTTTGAACTTGTAGAGCAATACACTCATTATGTTCGTCAAATGCAGGAATGTAATATGGATATTGCGAGTGAATTTTTAGAAATGGCAGCAAGACTTATTTATATAAAAACGGTATCACTACTGCCTGTTCACGAAGAGGCAGACATTTTAAAAACGGAGCTTACAGGTGAGCTTTTAGAGTACAGGGATTGTCAGATTATGGCGGGAAAGCTTGAAGATATTGCAAAAGGATTTGATTATATTACAAAAGAACCTTTAGAAATCGAATGGGATACATCATATAATCGTTTGCACGAAACTCAAGAGCTTTTAGTGTCATATCTGTCTGCAATCGGAAAAGGACAACGCAAACTTCCACCGCCTATAGATTCATTTACAAACTTAGTATCAAAAAAAGTCGTTTCTGTAACATCAAAAACAATGTTCATTTTACGCAGTTTGATAAAAAATAACAGCCAAAGTATGAATTCACTTTTTGAAAGTGCCCAGAGTCGCTCGGATATGGTTGCCACATTTTTAGCTGTACTAGAGCTGTTAAAAGCACAGCGGGTTACGGTTTTTGGTGAAGGTGAAGAATTGTTTATTGAATTATCCAAAGGAGCTGAAAGACTTGAACGCAAGTAACCATCAGGCAGAAATTGAAGCAATACTTTTTGCTGCAGGAGAGCCAATAAATATAAAAAGACTTGCACAAGCAACGGGACTAAATATAGAGCAAACTCAAGAGGTTTTGCAAAATTTAGAAACTCAGCTAAATGATAGACAAAGCGGACTTTGCCTTGTGAAAATGCAAGATAAATATCAGCTTTGCACTAGAACAGAGTTTGCACAACAAATTAGAGATGTTTTAGATTTAAAACGAAATGCCCCATTATCACAAGCGGCATTTGAAGTTTTGGCTGTAGTAGCGTATAATCAACCTGTGACAAAATCTTTTGTAGAGCAAGTTAGAGGTGTTGATTGCTCAGGCGTTATGACAACTCTTTGTCAAAAGGGTCTTGTAGAGGAAAAAGGCAGATTAGATTTGCCCGGCAGACCACTAATTTATGGCACTACACCCGAGTTTTTAAGGTGTTTTTGTATATCTTCTCTTGATGAGCTTCCACCCGTACCACAGTGCGAAAATCTTGTAGAGATGGAAAGTGAGTCAACCGAGGAAAATGATGAAAATGTTGAGCGTGGTGCTTGACAGTTATAGTTTTGAATTTTATTAAAGCAGGAGGAGGTGTTGATTATTGATTGTACTTAAAATAATTGGCTGGATTATTTTGATACTACTTGCAATTCAGCTTTTACTACTTGTTATTACTTCTTTGCTTTTATCAGTTAAAGTTACTCTTGGGTTTGATTTTGGAAAAAGCGGAACAAAAGTAAGATTTAAATGGGGCGTTTTTGGGTTTAAAGTGTATCCAGAAATGTTTGCTCCCGAAAAAATCGAGTATTACAAGAAAAAGTTTAGCTTTGTAATAAAGAAAATAGACAAAATTAAGGCGAAAAAAGCTGAGCAAGCAGAAGATGAGCCAAAGGAAAAAGCGGATATTGATGAGATATGGGCAAAAATTAAAGCATTTGATTTTGAGGGTGCTTTTGCAAAGTTAAAATCCTTGTTCTCTAGGCTTGGTGGATTTGAGGGAATAATTGAAATAATACAATATGTTGCCTTAAAAACAAAAGTAATGGTCAGCAAAATTTTAAAGCACATCGTAATCAAAGAACTGTTTGTTGACTTAACTGTAGCGGGTGATGATGCGGCAGATACTGCAATAAATTATGGAAAGACTTGTGCCGCGGTTTTTCCAGCACTTGGGACAATCTGTACTAATATGAAAGTAAGGGAATATGATGTTGATATTGCCCCTGATTTTCTTGCAAAAAAAAGCAAAGGCGACCTTCACACAGTAATAGCTTTTAGGCCAATCTTTATGGTTATGGCACTAATAGGTTATGGTATGAAGGTAGGTAACAAGGTTATTTTCAAACTGCTTTTCTCAAAAGGTAGAAGCGATGAAAATATAAATGATGAAAAACAAAATTCAAAAATAAAATTAGGTGGTGCTTAAAATGAAAGAACATACTTCAGCAGCAGGACTTTTAGGAACAACAATTGAAAAGGTTAAAGATTTGGTAGATGTTAGTACAATTATAGGTGAGCCAGTATATACAGAAGCAGGACTTACGATTATCCCTGTATCAAAAGTTACATATGGCTTTGCTAGTGGTGGTACAGACCTTCCTACAAAGGGAAATAAAGAGCTTTTTGGTGGTGGCGGTGGCGCCGGTATAACAATTACACCTGTAGCTTTTTTGCTAATTAGTGATGGCGAGGTCACAATTAAGCATATCACTGCGTATGACAATGCAGCAGAGAGAATGGTAAGCCTTGTTCCTGATATGTTTGATAAAGTCACAGGACTTATCAATAAAACTAAAAATGAACAATAAAAATAATTGATTTTTTTACAACCGCCTGCATAGGTATTTATAAATGGCAGGTGGTTGTTTTGTTGATAAAAATATTGTTATCCTTGATATTTGCTATATGTGGAGTTTTTTTTACAATCGATGCAAGTGCGCTTGATGTTTCGGCAAAGTCGGCAGCACTTATAGAGGTTAGTAGCAAAGAACTTATATATGGCAAGAATGAAAATGAAAAATTACCGATGGCAAGCACAACAAAAATAATGACGGCTTTGTTAACGCTTGAATCAGGTGTAAAAAATGACACGATAATAACAACGAAAGATATGCTAAAAGTTGAGGGGACATCAATGGGGCTTTTGCCCGGAGATATCGTTTCGACAAAAGATTTAGTTTATGGTATGCTTCTAGCCTCTGGAAATGACGCTGCAAATGTTGCGGCGATAACGGCTGGCGGGGATTTGCAAAGCTTTGCAGTTCTTATGAACGAGCGAGCAAAGCAAATTGGAATGAATAGCACAAATTTTGTAACTCCTTCAGGACTTGACGCAGAAAATCATTATTCAACAGCTTATGATATGGCATTGTTAGGCGCTCAGGCAATTTTAAACCCTGAGTTTCGTGCGATTTGCTCTACTAAAAGTGCGCGCCTTTGCTACGGCAATCCACCGTATATGAGAACACTTAAAAATCACAACCGCTTGCTTAGTAGTTATGAGTATGCGATTGGGATAAAAACTGGATTTACAAAAAAGAGTGGCAGATGCCTTGTTTCTGCAGCTCAAAAAGATGGTGTTATACTTGTTGCAGTAACATTAAAAGCGCCAAACGATTGGCAAGACCATATTAAAATGTTTGAATATGGTTTTTCGCAGTATGAAAATGTGATACTAGATGATGACTTGTCCACGGTTTCGCTTGATGTTGTTGGAGCGCAAGACAATATGATTACACTAAAATGTTCTAACAAACCGCAAATAGCGCTAAAGTCACCTAGCAATGTGCAGATAACAAGAAAAATTGAATTATCGCAATTTGAATATGCACCAATAAAACAGGGGAAAGTAGTGGGTAAGGCACTATATTACAACGGGGATAAACTCGTGTTTGAAACTCCGATAGTGACACAACAAGCTGTTGATTTAAAAATAGAAGAAAAACAAATTATTGTAGTAGAAAAAGAAAAATCTTGGTTTAAAAGATTTTTTGGTAAATTTAAGAAATGAGGAAATAAAAGTGACTGATGAAAGAATTAGGCTACAAAAATACCTTGCTGAGTGTGGTATAGCTTCAAGGAGAAAATCCGAAGAGCTAATATCAATGGGTAAGGTTAAAGTTAATGGAGTTAAGGCACAAATTGGAGATAAGGTAGACCCTAAAAAAGATATTGTGTCTGTTGATGGTAGAAAAGTTGTGAAAGAAACAAAAAAACATTATATAATGTTGCACAAGCCGAGAGGGTATATAACAACAATGAGTGATGAAATGGACAGGAAGTGCGTAGCACAACTTGTTTCAAAAATAGATGCAAGAGTTTACCCGATTGGGCGACTGGATAGGGAGTCGGAGGGTTTGCTGTTGTTTACAAACGATGGTGAATTTGCAAACGCAATGACGCACCCTACAAAGCATGTGCCAAAAACATATAGAGTTACAGTTAGACCGGATATAACCGAAGAGCAAATAACAAAAATGATGACAGGTATGATGATTGAAGGCAGAAAAACAATGCCAGCTGATGTTAGAATTATATCAAAAGAGCCTAACAGAGTAGTGGTTGAGATAATAATTTGTGAAGGGCGAAACAGGCAAATTAGAAAAATGTGCGAAGAGTTAGGGCTTGATGTTGCAAGGCTTAAACGCACTGCCGTAGGCTCTGTAAGACTTGGTATGCTACCGCAAGGAAAATGGAGAGAGCTTACAAACGATGAAATTAAAAGTTTGATGAGCGCTGCATCTATGAATAAAAGAAACGGAGTGTGATTATATGTTCAGTTTTAAACCAGTTTCAAAACATTTGGCAGACGAACTGTTTTTAAAAAATGGGCTTGAAAGCACAAAAACATCAATGGCGGTTGTATCAAAAAACAGTGCAGATGATGAAGAATACGGCTTTTGTTTGTTTGATTATGAGGAATTAACTGCAACAATAATTGCACTCGAATATAGCGATAAACATAAGTTTTTACCAGAGTGCCTTATAAAAGCGGCTTTGAATTATGCTGCAAACAGAGGCGCATTTATTGCACAAAGTGGTAATATGAAAATTGAAAAAGAATTGCTAGAATTAGGCTTTAAACAAGAGGGAGATTTATTAACAGCCCAAATACCAAAAGTGATGGAAGGCAAGTGCTGTTCTTGCCAAAATAATTGATTTAAAAGAATTTGACAAAATGCTATAAAAATTGATACAATATAGAGCGCGATACAAGTAAAGATGCGGAATGCTAAACCTTGTAGTTAGGAGAATTGAATAAAATGATAAAAAGTATGACGGGATATGGTCGTGCTAGTGCCGAAGTTGATTCAATGATGATAACAGTTGAGTTAAAAAGCGTTAATCATCGCTATTTTGAGCTTAGTTCAAGAATTCCTAGAGTGTATGGTTTTCTTGATGAAAAGGTGAAGAGTTTTTTACAAGAATATATTTCTCGTGGTAAAGTAGAATGTTATATTCAAATCGACACACTTGAAGCGGATGATGTAGTTGTAAAGGTTAATCATTCACTTGCGAGTGGTTATATTTGTGCATATAACGAAATTGCTCAAAGGTATGACATAAGAAATGATATTTCAGTCTCCTCACTAACTAGGTATAGTGATGTGCTGTCAGTTCATAAAGAGCAAGCAGATGAAGAAAAAGTTTGGTCGGCTGTAAAAACTGTTTTGCAACAGGCTTTGGAGTCTTTTATAAAAATGAGAGAAACCGAAGGTGAAAGGCTAAAAGAAGATGTTTTAGTCAGAGCTGACACAATTTTAGAAAATGTTGAATTTATTGAACAACGCTCACCACAAACTGTCAGTGAATATAGAGTAAAGCTTGAGACAAGGATAAAAGAGCTTGTAGCAGATGCGAATATTGACGAACAAAGAATACTTACCGAGGCTGCAATTTTTGCAGACAAAACAGCCGTTGATGAGGAAACTGTTCGCTTGCGTAGCCACATAGAGCAACTTTATTCAATGTTTGAGGACGAAGAATCCGTTGGAAGAAAAATGGATTTCTTAATTCAGGAGATTAACAGAGAAGCAAATACAATAGGCTCAAAGGCACAGGATGTTGAAATTTCGAGAAAAGTGCTTGATATTAAAGCGGAAGTGGAAAAAATCCGTGAACAAATACAGAATATAGAATAATACTCTGGGGGAAGTTTCATGAAGCTTATCAATATTGGATTCGGCAATATGATAAACGCTAACAGGCTTGTTGCTATTGTTAGCCCAGAATCCGCACCTATAAAAAGAATTATTCAGGATTGCAAAGAAAGAGGAACTTTAATTGATGCAACTCACGGAAGAAGGACAAGGGCAGTAATAATTACAGATACTGATCATGTTATCCTTACTTATTTGCAATCAGAAACGGTAGCAAACCGTCTTAATGATGATATTATTTGTGAGGAGGCTGACGATGAGTAATAAAGGTGTTTTACTTATATTTTCTGGTCCTTCAGGCTCAGGTAAGGATACAGTTCTTGATGAATTAGTAAAGGTTGATAGCGATGTTGTAGTTTCAATGTCTGTTACAACTAGAAAGCCACGCAAGGGCGAGGTTAACGGTGAGCACTATATATTTGTTTCTAAAGAAGAGTTTGAAAAAAATATAGAAAGTGGAAAAATGATAGAGTATGTTCAGTATGGAGAAAACTATTATGGAACACCAAAAGACCCTATAGACAAATGGCTTGCTGAAGGTAAGACTGTTATTTTGCGCATTGAGGTTCAAGGAGCAGATAGAATAAGGGAGCTTTATCCAGATGTTATTAGTGTGTTTTTGATGCCTCCATCTGTACGAGCTTTGCATAAAAGGCTTGCGGGCAGGGGCTCAGAAGATGAACATTCTATAAGATGCAGAATGGAAATTGCAATGAACGAAATGATTCGTGCTTCTGATTATGATTATATTATTGTAAATGACAGACTTGAAGAGGCAGTGATTCACACCCTTGACGTTATAAAAAGGCATAGATAGTATAAAACATATTTTTAACATATAGTTAATTTGCAGTACATAAATATTAGTTAGAATAAAATATAAAATAAAAGAGGTAAAGAGATGCTTAACCCAGACTTAAGAGGCGTTTTAGTAGACAACATTAGCCGTTACTCGCTTGTAACAGCCACAGCAAAAAGGGCAAGAGAAATTTCAGATAAAATTGAAGAAGACAAAGCAATTGTTATTGAAAAGCCTGTAACACTTGCACTTGAGGATATTTTAACAGGCAAGTATTACATAGTAGAGCCAGAAGAAATTAGAAATATTTAGTCTGGATTTATTAGTTGTAAAATTAAAGTTTGGCATAACGGAGGCTATTTTCCATGCAAGAAGTTAAAATTGCTTCTGTGGCTGTAGAAAATGTTGCATATTACTTTGATAAGGCATATGACTACCTTATTCCCAAAAATCTTGGAAATGAGGTTCAAAAGGGTAGTAGAGTTCTTGTGCCTTTTGGTAATGGTACAGCAAAGCGACAAGGTGTAGTTATGGATTTGTCGCAGGCAAAACCTGCAAAAAGAATGAAGTCTATTTCGGCGGTGCTTGACAAGGCACCGCTTGTTAATAATGAGATGCTTGACCTTGCCATTTATTTAAAGGAGCGTACTTTTTGCACGCTTTTTGAGGCGGTCAAGCTAACTTTGCCAGTGGGTATAAATTTAAAAACAACCGTTTCGTTTATTGCTTTAGCAAACTTTCAAGAAGATGATGTAAAAAGCTTGAAGGATGATGAAAAGCAAGCTTTAGATTACCTTTTAAATAGGCGGATTTATACTAATAAGAAGAAAATTCTTGATGATTTAGGTTTTAGTCAAGAAAGCAGCGTTTTAGAAAGATTACTTAAAAAACAACTTGTTGCTCGCAATTATGACGCAACAAGAAATATAAATGATGCAAGCAAAAAAATGATGCGTCTTATAATTGATGGTCAACAGCTTGAAGAGGCAATGGCAAAGCTTACAAAAAAGCAAAAAAGTGTGGTTCAAATGCTTTGCGATGTTGGCAGTGCATCCGTAAAAGAGGTTTGTTATTTTACTGGTGTAACGCCTGCGGTGACTAGCGCTGTTGTAAACAAAGGTATTGCAGAGATTTATGAGCACGAAGTGTTTAGAAATCCTTATGAATCTAAAAAAATAACTGATAATTTAGAGATTATATTAACTGATGAACAACAAAATGCATATACTAATTTGCTTGCACAATATAATAGCAACAAGGCTTGCGCCTCTCTGCTTTTTGGAATAACTGGCAGTGGAAAAACTCAGATTTTTATGAAACTTATTGACGAGGTTTCAAAGAGTGGAAAAGGTGTAATTGTTATGGTCCCTGAAATTTCTTTAACACCACAAACACTAAGCGTTTTTCACGCTCGTTACGGTGAGAGAGTTGCAGTTTTTCATAGCGGACTTTCTTTAGGGGAGCGAATGGACGAATGGAAAAGAGTGAAAAAAGGACAAGCTAATATAGTTGTTGGAACTCGTTCAGCGGTTTTTGCACCTTTTGAAAATCTAGGACTTATAATAATGGACGAGGAACAAGAGCATACATACAAGTCTGAATCATCACCACGATATCACGCAAGAGATGTTGCAAAGTTTAGATGTGCAAGGCATAATGCCTTGTTATTACTGGCGTCAGCAACCCCTAGTTTTGAAACTTATTCGTTTGCGAAGCAGGGAAGATATTCAATGAACATACTCAAAAATCGCTATGGTGATGCTACTTTGCCACAGGTTATAACTGTTGATATGTGCAAACAAAGGGCAAATGGAAATAAATCGGAAATTAGCACACAACTTTATGATGAGCTTTGTAAAAATATTGAAAACAAACATCAATCTATATTATTAATTAATAGAAGAGGGTACAATACTTTTGTATCGTGTGATAGCTGTGGAAGCGTTGTAACTTGCCCTAATTGCAGTATTTCTATGACTTATCACAGTGCTAATGGCAGACTTATGTGCCATTATTGTGGGACCTCTTATCCCTTTACTAATGTATGTGGCGAGTGTGGAGAGGATAGCGTTAGATACTCCGGTGCTGGCACACAAAGGGTTGAGGATGAGTTAAAGCAACTTATCCCACAAGCTAGAGTTTTGAGAATGGATACCGATACCACGATGGCAAGATTTTCTCACGAAAAAAAGCTTGCAGAGTTTGCAAATGGGGATTACGATATTATGCTGGGAACTCAAATGGTTGCTAAGGGGCTTGATTTTGAAAAAGTAACTTTAGTAGGGGTTTTATCAGCAGACCAACAGCTTTATAACGATGATTTTAAAAGTATGGAGCGAACTTTTGACTTGCTAACACAGGTCGTTGGTCGTTCTGGCAGAGGAAGGCACGAGGGTAAGGCTATAATTCAAACAATAGTGCCAGAAAATGAGGTAATAAAGCTTGCTGCAAAACAAGATTATGAAACATTTTATAATACTGAAATAAAAATAAGGCAAGCGATGACATATCCACCTTTTTGTGATATCTGTGTTATTGGATTTTCGGGCTTAAAAGAGACGCAAGTTAGAGCCGGTGCAAAAGTTTTTTTAGATAATATGAAACAAAAATTGCATACAGAATATCAGTCAGAAAAAATAATAGCATTAGGTCCTATGCCTAGCAGAGTTGCAAAGGTTAACAATAAATATAAATATAGAATTATAATAAAATGTAAAAACACAGCAGTTTTTAGAAAATTTATCTCTGAGCTTTTGATAGATTTTGGAAAAGATAATAGATTTAAGAATGTAATTGCATTCGCAGATGTAAATCCTGAAAGTATGTTTTAATTTTTTGGTAGCGAGAGGATGATTTAATATGGCAATTCGTAATATAATTACAAAGGGCGACCCTATTTTGAAGAAAAAAAGTAGGCCTGTTGAAAAGTTTGACGATAGACTTGTGCAATTGCTTGAAGATATGGCTGAAACAATGTATAAAAATGAAGGATGTGGACTTGCCGCTGTTCAAATCGGAGTCCTTAGAAGAGTTGTTTTGGTTGATGTCGGAGAAGGGCTAATAGAGCTTATAAATCCAGAAATAATTTCTCAAGAGGGAGAGCAAAACGAGGCAGAGGGTTGTTTGTCCTTCCCAGATGAGTACGGGGTAACATCTCGCCCAGCTGTGGTAAAAGTAAAAGCACAAAATAGAGATGGCCAATGGTGTGTTTACAAAGGTGAGGAATTAAAAGCAAGATGTTTTTGTCACGAAATTGACCACTTAGATGGAGTTGTATTTAAGGATAGGTTAAAAGAGGACTCAGATAAAATCGCCGATTTGGAGGTGTAATATTTGAAAATAGTTTTTATGGGCACTCCTGATTTTGCAGTGCCTTGCCTTGATAGAATTATCAGTGACGGGCACGATATTTTAGGGGTATTTACTCAGCCTGACAAACCAAAGGGCAGAGGATATGTTTTAACCCCACCACCAGTTAAAGAAACAGCAATAAAAAATGGTATAGAAGTTTATCAGCCGTTGTCACTAAAAAATGGTGAGGCTTTAGAGATTTTAAAAAAATTAAACCCAGATTTGATTGCCGTTGTGGCATATGGTAAAATTTTACCAGTAGATATTCTTGAATTGCCAAAGTATGGCTGTATTAACATTCACGCATCTATTTTACCAAAATATCGTGGGGCAGCGCCAATACAGTGGTCTGTAATTAATGGTGACAAGCAGACTGGTGTTACTTCTATGTATATGGAGCAGGGGCTTGATACGGGCGATATGCTAATTACAAAGACTATAGACATTGGTGAAAATGATACCGCCGGTGAAGTCCACGACAGACTTAGTGTTCTTGGTGCAGATGTTTTATCGCAAACTATTGAAGAGATGCTACAAGGCAGTATTAAAAGAATAAAACAGGATGATAGCCTTTCAACATATTCTCCAATGCTTGACAAATCTCTTTGTCCTATAGATTGGAATGAAAGTGCAACAACAATTCATAACAAAATAAGGGGACTATCTCCGTGGCCTGTTGCAACTGCAGTATTAGAGGACAAAGTTGTAAAAGTTCATTTGTCAAGGTTGTCACAAGAGGTTGGCTCAAAGTCAGGGGAAGTTATAAAATCAGATAAAAACCTAATAGTTTCGTGCGGGGACGGTAAGTGCATTGAGATTTTACAAATTCAAGCACAGGGTTCAAAGCGTATGTCTGCACAGGATTATTTAAGGGGTCGCAAGATTGAAGAAGGTACATTTTTTAAATAAAACAAGGAGTGATTTTAATGCCTATTTACTGGATGGACTATTATTATTTAGTGCTTGTAGTGCCGGCTTTTATATTTGCACTTATTGCTCAATTTAGAGTAAAATCAACATTTGCAAAGTATTCAAAACAAAGAAGCCAAAGAGGAATTACAGGTCAAGAAGCTGCAAGGCGTGTTCTTTCACATTATGGTATAAATGATGTTGCAATTGAGATGGTGGGCGGAAATTTAACCGACCATTATGACCCAAGGAGCAATGTAATTAGATTGTCTAGGGATGTTTATTCTAGCACTTCAATTGCTGCAATCGGTGTAGCTTGTCACGAGGCAGGTCACGCGGCGCAACACGCACAAGGTTACTCGCCAATAAAAGTTAGGAATGCAATATTGCCAATTTGCAACATAGGGTCAACAATAGGTATCCCGCTTGCAATGATTGGACTAATTTTTAACAGCGCCCCACTTGTATCGATTGGACTTTTATTTTATGCACTAGTTGCAGTTTTTCAATTTGTTACATTGCCAGTTGAGTTTAATGCGAGTAGAAGAGCTATTAAAGTAATTGATGAAACAGGAATTTTGCATAATGATGAGGCGGATGGAGCAAAAAGGGTGCTTACAGCCGCTGCTATGACATATATTGCGGCACTCGCAGTTTCTATTGCAAACCTTATGAGAATGATTTTAATTACAAATTCAAATAGAAGGGACTAATTTATGAAATCAGCACGACAAGCAGCGTTTGAAATTTTAATAAAAATGCATAGGGATAGTGCGTATTCAAATCTTGCAATAGATTCAAAGTTGAATGAGTGTAAAATGAATAGCAAAGATAAAGCACTAGTAACTGCGATAGTTTATGGAGTTCTTGAGCGGAAGATAACACTTGATTATGTTATATCACTGCATTTAAAACAGTCTATAAACAAGCTAAAGCCAGAGGTTTTAGTGATTTTAAGAATGGGCGCTTATCAAATATTATTTATGGATAAAATTCCAGTTTCTGCAGCCATTAATGAAAGTGTGAATTTGTCTAAAAAGAATAAATGCGTATTTGCAAGTGGACTTATTAATGCGGTGCTTAGAAATATTTCTCGCTATGAAATAGAATTTCCAGACTATAAAAAAGATAAAAATTTTTATTACAGCATAAAATATTCTTGTCCTGCTGATATTGTAGGCTTGTGGATAGATTCTTATGGTGAGGACACAGCCGTAAAAATTATGGAGTCCTCACTTGAAACTGCACCAACAGTAGTTAGGGTTAACACGCTTAAAACAACTACAAATGAGCTAGTTAATATATTTAGTGAACAAGGAATCAGTGCAAGTATTTGCAAAGAAATAGAAAATGCAATTGTGCTTGAAAAAGCAGGTTCGATAGAAAACATTAAAGCGTATAAAGATGGATTATTCCATATTCAGGATACCGCATCTCAACTTTGTTGCAAGGCATTAAACGCAAAAGGTGATGATGTGGTATTTGACCTGTGTGCAGCACCTGGCGGGAAAAGCTTTACGATTTGCGAGTATATGAAAAATGACGGTTTTGTATATTCTTTTGACCTTTATAAAGAAAGGGTAAAATTAATCGAAGATGGTGCAAAAAGACTTGGCGTAACAAATTTAAATGCAAAAACATTAGATGCATCAGTTTTTGATGACAGCATAGGTTTTGCAGATAAAGTTTTGTGTGATGTGCCGTGTTCAGGACTTGGAATAATAAGGAGAAAGCCTGAAATAAAATACAAAAGATTAGAAGATATTGACAATTTACCAAACATACAGTACGATATATTGCAAACTGCTTCAAAATATGTTAAAAAAGGTGGCAGACTTTTGTATTCAACCTGCTCTTTAAACTTAGCAGAGAATGATGAGGTTTGTGATAGATTTTTAGAAGAGAATAAGCAGTTTTCTGTGGTAAAATCGCTTGAAAATGTCAATACTTTTAATAACAACTCTAACTATTTGACGCTTATGCCACATATAAATAATTCGGATGGTTTTTTTATAGCCACTTTCGTTAGAACGGAGTGAAAGTTTGAATAAAACGGATATTAAATCAATGACCATAGAAGAGCTAACACAGGCCATTGTAGAATTAAAACAGCCTAAGTTTCGAGCGGGTCAGGTATATTCGTGGCTTCATCAAAAGAATGTTGAGAGCTTTGATGAGATGACAAACTTATCAAAAGAACTGCGAAAAACGCTTGATGATAATTTTGAACTTTTAAACTGTAGTATTGAAAAAAAACTTGTATCCGAGTATAATGATACAATAAAATACCTTTTTAAGTTAAATGATGGTGAATATATTGAATCCGTTGTTATGAAATATAAGTATGGTTATACTATATGCATATCAACGCAGGTTGGCTGTAAGATGAAATGCTCTTTTTGTGCCTCAGCGCTTGACGGATTTTTTAGAAACCTAGAGCCGTCAGAAATGTTGGCGCAGGTTTATAAAGCACAAAAGGATTTAGGAATTAGAATTTCACACATAGTATTGATGGGGATGGGCGAACCACTCGATAACTATGATAATGTAATTCGATTTTTAGACCTTATAACAAATGATAAAGGTGTAAACATAGGTGCTAGACATATATCACTTTCGACTTGTGGGATAGTGCCTAAAATTTATGAGTTGCAAAAGCAAAAACTGCAAATTACTCTTTCTGTTTCATTACACGCACCTAGCGACGAAATAAGAACAAAAATAATGCCAGTAAATTTAAAATGGGGTGTAGACGAGTTACTTGAAGCTTGTCGTAGCTATACTAGCCACACCTCGCGCAGAATATCTTTTGAATATGCTATGATAAACGGTGTAAATGATACGGATGAATGTGCAAATTTGTTGGCTTTAAAGCTTAAGGGTATGTTATGCCATATCAATCTTATCCCTGCAAATGAAGTAAAAGAAAACGATTACATTAGAAGTACAAATGAGCGTCTTATGGCGTTTTCAAAGATTCTTGAAAGCAAAGGAATTACAGTAACCGTTCGCCGCAGTATGGGTGGGGACATTGACGCTTCCTGTGGCCAACTTCGTAGGGGTTACGAAAAGGGAGGGAACGGCTTTGAAAATAGTTGCAAAAACTGATGCGGGCAAAGTTAGAAAATCAAATCAAGATTCTTATGCAGCAGGAGAGCTGCCAAATGGAGTAGCGTGGGCTGTCGTTTGCGATGGAATGGGCGGGAGTGCCGGCGGAAATATAGCAAGCTCAACTGCCGTTAAAATGATTTCAGAGCAAATTACCTCTGGATATAGAGAGGGTATGAGCACCTTATCAATAGAAAATATATTGGTAACTGCAATTACAAACGCAAACATTAGTATTTTTGATATGTCACGGGCAAATGAAGAATTAAAAGGAATGGGCACAACTGTTGTTGCTGCAATTATTGCAAACAATGTAGTTTATATCGCACACGCAGGAGATAGTAGAGCTTATCTTGTTTCCGAGGATGGTATAAAACAAATTACTAAAGACCATTCAGTTGTTCAAGCAATGGTTGAAACGGGCGAGCTTACCCCAGAACAGGCTAAAATTCACCCAAGAAAAAATTTGATTACTCGTGCGCTTGGTGTGAATGAAGATATAAAAATAGATTTTTGCGAGCAAGTATTTAGTAATGATAATGTTTTATTAATGTGCACAGACGGTCTTACAAATTATGTTGAGGCCGATGACATATACAATATAACAAGTAGCGGAAAATATTATGAATTCGCTGACAAACTTGTAGAACTTGCGAATAACAATGGTGGTGGAGATAATATTACTGTTGTTGTAGTAGCAAATTAACATCGTTCGAGACAGGATGGAGAGTGCAGTTTATGGATAGCTATGTTGGGAAAAGGCTTGATGGTCGTTATGAAATAAAGGAGATTATCGGTGTTGGTGGCATGGCAATTGTTTATAAAGCATACGATAACATTGATGACCGAATAGTAGCAGTAAAGATTTTAAAAGAGGAGTTTTTGGCAAACGAAGAGTTCCGTCGTCGTTTTAAAAATGAATCAAAGGCAATAGCAGTGCTTTCACATCCCAATATTGTGAAGGTTTTTGATGTAAGTTTTGGAGATAGGCTTCAATATATTGTTATGGAATATATTGAGGGCATTACTCTTAAAGAGTACATCGAACAACAAAAGGTGATTAATTGGAAAGAGGCTGTTCATTTTACAACTCAGATTTTAAGAGCTTTACAGCACGCTCACGATAAAGGAATTGTTCATAGAGATGTTAAGCCACAAAACATTTTGCTATTACAAAATGGCAACATAAAGGTAACAGATTTTGGAATTGCACGCTTTAGCCGTAGTGAAACACGCACTATGACCGAAAGTGCGATTGGCTCTGTTCATTATATTAGCCCTGAACAAGCAAGGGGAGAAATCACAGACGACAAAGCAGATATTTACTCTGTCGGTGTTGTTATGTATGAAATGCTGACTGGGGAGCTACCGTTTCAATCGGATAGCGCTGTTTCTGTTGCAATTATGCAACTTCAAGCGGAGGCAAAACAACCTCGAGAAATCAATCCAGAAATCCCACTAGGTCTTGAGCAAATCACAATGAGGGCAATGCAAAAAAATCCAAAGGAGCGTTATCAATCTGCAGCAGAAATGCTATTAGATTTGGATGAGTTTAAGCGTAACCCTGCAATTAAGTTCGATTATAGATATTTTGTTGATGACGAGCCAACAAAGTTTATAAACAAGCCATCCCAATTATCTTCTTCAATCAGTTCAGATGATTTTGATGACGATGATTATGAAGAAGAGCAAAAGAATACAATTCCAGTACTTATTGGAGTTTTGTCAGCTTTGCTTGTTGTTCTTTTACTTATTATGGGATTTTTGTTTTTCTTTACAGATGTATTTAAAAGTGAAAAAATTGAGGTTCCAGATTTTTTAGGTCTATATTATGAAAATGATATTAGGGATAATCCCGAATATAAAGATTTTAAATTTGATGTTTCATATGTTAATAGTTCAAACTCTAAGTCGGGTCAAGTTTTAAAACAAAGTCCTTATGCTTCTGCAAAAGTTAAAAAGGGAAGTACAATAAAACTTGATGTAGTATCGGGCGGTACTAAAAAAACGATTCCTGATATTAGTGGACTTGATTATGCAACAGCAGAACAAAAATTGGTTCAAGCAGGATTTACAAACATTGGAAAGCCCGTTAAAAAATATGACCCAAGAGCTGAAAAAGGCACAGTAATAGGTTGTGAGCCTTCTGAAGGTAAAAAGGTAGATGTATCCACAACAATAATAATATATGTAGCTACTGACGAAAATGAAGACGATGTTGAAGTACCAAGGCTGATTGATTTAAAAAGTCCACAAGATGCAAAAACCTTTTTAAATAGTGCAGATTTAGAGCTTGGTGAAGTAACGGAAAAAGAGAGCAATTTGCCAAAGGGGCAGGTGCTAAGTCAAAGTATTGACCCTAAGAGGAAAGTAGCCAGAGGTACAAAAGTAAACATCGTTGTAAGCTCTGGAGTACCAAGCGTTTCGAGCGGAACAGTCACAGTTACACTGCCTAATGATTCTAGCTTGAGCGGTGTTGCAACAGCTTATCTTAATAATGAGAATATATATAGCAGAACCGTTGTTCTTGACGGTGGAAGTTGGAATATTCCAGTTCAAGGAACAGGGGCAAACAACAAATTTAAGGTTGTTGTAACAAAGGATAGACAAAATTATAAAATTTATGAGTGTAATATAGATTTTACAAAAAATCCAGCAGTTGCAACGGGTGTGAACACATCCTCTGATTATCCTTTAAGTGCTGTTGTTCCAGATGTTTTAGGCAAAACAGAGCAAGAGGCAAGAACAATTCTCTCAAACGCTGGTTTTAAAAATATTAGCAAATCAGAAATGATTTCAACATCAGCAAATGATGGCAAGGTTGTAACCCAAAACCCTAAAGGTGGAGCAAAAGCAGTTCCAACTGATAAGGTGGAAATTGCAATCGGCAAGCCACTTATCTAATTGGAGATAAATGATTATGCAACAAAAAGGACTTATAATTAAAGGAATAGGCGGTTTCTACTATGTGGAAACCGCCAACGGAATATATGAATGTAAGGCAAGGGGTGTTTTTAGAAAAGACAAAATAACACCTCTTGCTGGCGACTTTGTAAGCATTTCTATAAATGAGGATGCAGAAAATACAATAGAAGAAATAGAGCCTAGAAAAAATTATTTAAAGCGTCCACCGATTGCAAACTTAGACCAATTAATAATTGTTGCGTCTTCTTGTGAGCCAAATCCTAGCACTCTGATAATTGATAAGCTTACGGCAATTGCTTGTAATAGGGATATTGAACCGATTATTGTACTTAACAAAACGGACTTGCAAGGTGCAGAAGAGCTTTTTGAAATATACACAAAATCGGGATTTGAAACCTTATGCGCATCAGCAAAAACGGGTGAAGGAATAGACGAGCTTAAAAAACTCCTCAGTGGAAAAATTAGTGCATTTACAGGCAATTCTGGTGTAGGAAAGTCAACTCTTTTAAATTGTATAGATGAAAGGCTTGGATTATCTACGGGAGAAATTAGTGAGAAACTTGGAAGAGGCAGGCATACAACAAGGCATACCCAATTATTTAAAATAGAAGATGGATATGTTGCAGACACTCCAGGGTTTTCATCTCTTGAAATTGAGCGTAGTGAAATAATACTAAAAGATGATTTGCAGTATTGCTTTCCTGAGTTTGCACAGCATATTGGAGCTTGTAAATTCACATCTTGTAAACATATTAATGATAAAGGTTGCAGTATTTTAAGTGCTGTGGAATCAGGCGAGATTAGCAAATCAAGGCACAGTAGTTACAAAACGATGTATATGGAAGTTAAGGATATCAAAGATTGGGAGCTTTAAAAACTCCTTTTTGTTTTCACACTTTATTTTTATCAGCGTATAATGAAATAGCTTTGAGTGTTAGAACAGAATTGGGGGATAGCATATGAAAGTTGTAGTAGTTAGAAGTCCCAAGATTATGAGAGGTTTTTTAAGGTTTATTTTTGGAATTAAAAAAGAGGAAGTTTAGATAAAACATAATTTTATTTTAAATTACTTAAAGGCACTGCCCAAAACGATACAGTCGAATTAAAAGACTTGTGTAAATCGTTTTGGACAGTGCCTTTTTTTATGCATAATAGTGAGAAAAAGTAATCATAAAATGGACAGGGCGGGAATATAGATTGATAGACAGCAAATTGCAAAAGGAGATGCGGTGGTATGGATTTGAAGATAACAAAGGAAACGGTATGTGTAAGCGAAATAATATATGATGGTTCAATAGAGCAAGCAATAGACAGTGACATAACCTTGCCTGACTATTGCCCAGACATTCTTCGCGTTTTAAAATGCACTATAATGCCAAGAATTAATTCAACCCAAGCAACAGGAGATAGAATAACTGTTGATGGGTCAGCTCTTTTAAGGGTAATGTATGTTGCAGAGAGTGGAAGGTTGCATTGTTATGAGCAAAACATTCCATTTTCAAACTTTGTAGAAAACAAAGAGCTAGAGGCTAATCCGTTTGTAAAAGTCAAAATAAAAACAGAGTATATAAATTGCAGAGCCGTAAGTCAACGCAGGCTTGATATTCACGGAGCATTGTCTATTAACTTTTTAGCAGTTTTAAAAAGGCCAAGGGAACTGTTGAGTGACGCACAAGGTGCAGGAATTCAGACAAAGAGAAAAAATGTTGAGGTAAACAATGTTGTTGGAAGCGCTAACAGAGCTTTTTCGTTGGCGGATGTTTTAGAAATTGGAGCAAGCAAACCGCCGATAGCGCAAATGGTTAGAACCAGCGCATTTGCAACGACGAGTGAGATTAAAATAATAAGCAATAAAGTAATGATAAAGGGTGACCTTGTAATTAATGCAATGTATACAGCGGACACAGAGCAAGGAACATTAGAAACTATAGAAACCTCCTTGCCAATAAGCCAAGTTGTAGAGCTTGCGGGAATAACCGAAGAGTGTATGACAGATATAAGACTTGATTTAACAAGCATTGACATAATTCCAAAACCTGACAGCTCAGGCTCTATGCGCCTACTTGACATAACAGCAAGAATTGATGCAACTCTTAACGCGACAAAAGCTATGACTGTACCAATAATTATAGACGCTTATTCAACACAGTATGAAATAGAAACACAAAGCAAGACAGTTGAATTTAAAAGTTTGGTAGAAAACTTTACAGAAACAAATTTGTGCAGGGACTCTATAGATGTTTCTGGCATAGGTGTTAAAAGAGTGCTTGATATGTGGTGTACTGATGTTACAACTGAATCAAAATTTCAAAGCGAAGAATTAATAATTGATGGTGCAATTACAGTTTGTATGCTGGTTGAGGATGCAGATAGCCAGATTAGCTATCTGGAAAGGCAAGTAAATTATGAGCATAAGCGAAGCGTTATGATAACCCAAAAGGTTGAGTGCGATTCTTTTGTAAGCGTTTGTGCTTCTAGCTTTGTAATAGGCGCAGGAGATAGCATTGATGTAAGGATAGAAACTAGAATACAGTCAAGTATTTTTTCTGTTTCTTCTAAAAAAATGATAGATAGTATAAACATAAACGAAGACAAAGGAAAGAAAAAAAACAAGGCTGCGCTAACAATTTATTTTTCACAACAAGGGGAAACAGTTTGGGAAATCGCACAAAGATATAATACAACAGTAGAAGCAATAATGCTAGAAAACTCTTTGACAGAAGATAAAATTTTGGAAAACGCAATGCTTCTTATACCGGCAATATAAGGGAGGATAATAATATGGAAGAGAAAAATATAAATATATATAATGATATTGCCCAAAGGACGCAAGGCGATATATACATAGGCGTTGTAGGTCCGGTAAGAACGGGGAAATCAACATTTATAAAAAGATTTATGGATGAAATGATTTTGCCTAATATTGAGGGTGAATATCAAAAAGAGCGTGCAATGGATGAAATGCCTCAATCCTCTGCCGGCAGAACTATAATGACGACAGAGCCTAAGTTTATTCCAGAAGATGCAATAGAAATAGTAATGCCCGACCAAGCACACTTTAGGGTTAGAATGATAGATTGCGTTGGCTATATTGTTCCAAGCTCTTTGGGATATATTGAGGATGACCAGCCGAGAATGGTTAGAACACCGTGGTATGAACACGAGATACCCTTTAATATGGCCGCAGAAATAGGAACACAAAAAGTTATAAGCGAACATTCTACAATCGGACTTGTGGTTACAACGGATGGTAGCATAAGTGACATACCAAGAGAAGAGTACGAGGAAGCAGAAGAGCGTGTAATTAGCGAACTAAAAGAACTTAACAAACCCTTTATAATACTACTAAACTGTATGTATCCCCAAACTCAAAACACTAAAAACCTAGCAACAAGCCTTATGCAAAAATATGAAGTGCCTGTAGTTCCTGTAAATTGTATGGATATGGAAGAAGATGAAATAAAAGCAATTTTGGCACAGGTATTATTTGAATTTCCGATAAAAGAAATATCAATAAATATGCCTAGTTGGCTTATGTCTTTGAGTTCAGAACATTGGTTGCGCAGCAATACATTTAAAGCAATAGAGGGGTCGGCGAGTTCTATTTTGCATGTTCGTGATGTAAACAAATTTGTAACAGAAATAAGCGCTTGCGAACACATTGAAACATCTCAAATTACATCAATGGACCTTGCAACAGGTAGCGTTGAGGTATCAATAACAATGAATCAAGAGTTGTTTTACAAAGTGCTTGCAGAAAGCTCTGGACTTGAGATTGACAGCGAGCAAGGTTTGATGAATTGCATTGTAGAGCTTGCAAAGGTAAAAAAAGAATACGATAGGCTCAAAGGTGCGCTAGATGAGGTTGAAGCCACGGGATATGGAATAGTGATGCCAACGATTGATGAATTGACCCTTGAAGAGCCAGAAATAATGAAACAGGGTGGAAAATATGGTGTAAAACTTTGCGCCTCAGCGCCGTCTATTCATATGCTAAAAGCAAACATTACAACGGAGGTTGCACCAATAGTTGGTTCAGAGAGTCAGTCAGAAGAGCTTGTAATGTACTTATTAAATGAGTTTGAAGAAGACCCTAAAAAAATTTGGGATTCAAATATTTTTGGAAAATCTTTAAACGAGCTAGTGAATGAAGGGCTTAGAAACAAACTTTATCATATGCCCGTGGATGCAAGAATGAAGCTTCAAGAAACACTAGAGCGTGTAATCAACGAGGGTTGTAGTGGGCTAGTTTGCATAATATTATAAAAAAAGCGGTGCATTAAGCATCGCTTTTTCAGATAAAATAACATTAAAGTTACATAAATTTTTTTGTTTCTTCAACTGCCATTTGGTCACATCTCTCATTTTCTGGATGACCTGCGTGACCTTTAACCCAAATTATTTTTAGATTATGTTTTTCTATTTCATTTATAAGTTCTTCCCACAGGTCAGAGTTAAGAGCGGGCTTTTTATCAGATTTTTTCCAGCCGTTTTTTTTCCAAGAATAAACCCAGCCCTTTTCAATAGAATCAGCAACATATTTTGAGTCTGTATAAAGCTCCACATTACAGCTACGTTTTAAACTTTTAAAGCCCTCTATAACAGCAGTAAGCTCCATTCGGTTATTAGTTGTTTCACGCTCTCCGCCAGACAGCTCCTTCTCAACTCCATTACAACGCAAAATTGTACCCCAACCTCCAGGACCTGGGTTTCCCGAGCACGCACCGTCTGTAAACATTTGTACAAAAGATAAGTTTTTATCCATTTAAAATTTACTCCAATCAATATTGTTATAGTATTTTAACATTATATTTCAATTCAAACAAGAAATAAAATCATAATTGATTATATTTGCTATCTCTTGCTAATAATAGTAAAGGACAATTATTATAAAAGGAGAGATAAAATGAAAGCTGTAATAATGGCTGGTGGAGAAGGCACTAGAATGCGTCCGCTTACTTGCGATATTCCAAAGCCAATGTCAAGGATTTGTGGAAAGCCAATCATTGAGTATATTATGGATTTGCTTATAAAAAATGGTGTAGATGAGGCGGTTGTAACTTTAAAATACCTGCCACAGGTTATTAAAGATAACTTTCCAAATAATAAATATAAAAATCTTAACCTAACTTTTGTAGAAGAGGAAATACCCCTTAAAACTGCAGGTAGTGTAAAAAATGCCGCAAAGGATTTTGACGAGCCTTTTTTTGTTATAAGTGGAGATGCTCTATGTGATTTTAAACTGGCAGAAATAATGAGGTATCACAAAAATGTCTCAGGGCTTGCTACTATTGTTTTATCAAAAGTTAGTGACCCTCGCGAGTATGGACTTGTAAAAAGAAATGAAAGCGGTGTGGTAGAAGGATTTATTGAAAAACCGGGTTGGGGTCAAGCTACAACAAGCCTTGCCAATACTGGTATATACTTGTTAGACCCTGAACTTTTAGACGAAATACCAGACAACGAACCCTTTGACTTTGCTAAGGATTTATTTCCAAAAATGCTTGAGAAAAATATTCAAATTAACGGTTATAGCGCACTTGGATATTGGTGCGATATTGGTGATCTACAAGCGTATTTACGATGCCAGCACGATGTGCTAAATGGAAAGGTAGAGTGCGATTTATCTGCAGTTGATGAGGGAGTTTATTCAAAGGAAAAAGCAATTCCAAAAGGGGCTTATGAGCTGATTCCTCCAGTTTATATTGGCGAAAATGTAGAAATAGAAAACGGGGCAGTAATTGGACCAAACTCTGTTATTGATGATGGTTGTTTAGTTGGTAGCAACTCAAGAATTAGCAATTCTCTTATGCTTGAAAATTCATATGCATCTACAAATACAAAAATGACCAGAGCAATATTGGGCACTGGTTCATCGCTCAAAAGCAGTTCAACTATGTATGAGGAAAGCACAGTAGGAACGGGCACAGTAATAGGAAAAGATGTAGAGATTAGACCTAGAGTATTAATATGGCCAGAAAAAACAATATTAGATGGCACAACCGTATATAAAAACATTAAACACGGAAAGTTTAGCAAAGATATTTTTGACGACGATGGAATTAGGGGAGAGAGTGGAGTTGAGCTAACTCCAGAGGTGTGTGCAAGATTAGGAGCAGCAATTGGTAGCACTCACTCTGGGCGAAAGACAGGCATTGCCTTTGATGGAAAACGAAACTCAAAAATATTAAAGCTTGCATTAGTTTCAGGACTTATGTCTGCTGGTAGTCACGTTTGGGATTTTGGAGAATGCTTTGAGTCACAGCTTTATTTCTTTACTTCATTTTGCGGTCTTGGAATGGGAATATTTATTTCTGATGAAGAGGATACAGGTATAAAAATTTGTGGTGAGGGTGGTTTGTCACTACCTAGATATATAGAGCGGGAAGTAGAGGCAAAGCTATCAAGGGGAGAGTTTAACAGATGTCGTGATGAGTCTTGCAGAGATATTGCGGATATGAGCAGTATACAGATGATATATCAACAAGAGCTTTGCAGGCAAGCTCGCTATGGTCTTACGGGTCAAAGCGCTAGTATTGATTGCAGAAACGAGCAGATATCCAGAGTTTTAAGGGAGTGTCTTGATAGACTTGGTTGCGAGCCATCGACAAAAACTATTTTAAAAATAAATAATGATGGAACAACACTTAAAATAAAAGACGAAAGTATTGGAGAAGTTTCATATGAGCAATTGTTAGCAATTTGTTGTATAAATGAGTTGCAAAACAGTCGGGATATTGCATTGCCTTATGATGCACCACAGTTTTTAAATAGTTTAGCAGAAAGCTATGAAAAAAAAGCTTACAGATATCTTCGTTCACCGGCAGACAGTACAGACAGTACAGCCCGAAAGCTAAGTATGAAACAAGGCTGGGTAAGAGATGGCTTGTTTATGGCGGTTAGAGTCCTTGCAATTATGAATGAGCGTGAAATGACTCTATCACAACTTCTTATGGAAGTGCCAGACTTTTATATTCATAAAAAATTATTAGAAATAGATGTTTTACCAACAGAATTATCAGAGCTTTTAGGACTTGATAATAGTCAAGTTAGTGCAGGCAAAGAGGGAATAACGCTAAAGAGAGATAGTGGTAAACTCCTTATTACCCCTACTAGAAAAGGCGATAAATTAAAGGTCTTTGCGGAAGCTACGAATATGGAAGTAGCACAGGAGCTTTGTGCAGAAATAGAAAAGAAGATAAAGCCTAGCAAAAGTCCATTACTTGACATTGGGCAAGAATAACGGTAAAATACTTGTAATGTATATTGATACCGTCGTCGTAAAACACGGCGGCGGTATATTCGGTTTATACACTTAAATTAACATATTGTGTTCGGATAATTCAATACATTAAATTTGTAGGTTCCTCGCCCTTTGGGTTGGGGCTAATACTGTTTCTATAAAATAAGGAGAAAATTTATGCAAAACAAAAAAGAAACGACCGGAGATTTGGCAGTTAAAGATGTCAAAGAGAAGAATAATTCAAACGAGCGAAAATATCGTTCAAATAACCGCCCAAACAATAAAAAAGGTAAAAAAACAGAATCGGTAAAAATTTCATTTCTTGGTGGACTCAATGAAGTTGGAAAAAACATTACATTAATTGAATATGAAAACGATATGTTTTTGATTGATTGTGGCCTTGCTTTTCCAGATCAGGATATGCCAGGTGTTGATCTTGTGTTGCCTGATTTTACTTATATTGAGCGAAATGCTGACAAAATCAGGGGCATATTAATTACCCACGGCCACGAAGACCATATTGGTGGTCTTGCTTATTTATTGAAGATTATGAAAATACCAGTATATGGTACTCGCCTTACAATTGGGCTTATTGAAGGCAAACTAAAAGAGCATAGAATACTTGATAAATCAATTCTAAATGTTGTAAAACCTGGTGACCATGTAAAGCTAGGTAAGTTTGACGTTGAAATGATTCATGTTAACCACTCGATTCCCGATGCACTCGCTTTTGCAATTAGATGTGGAGCGGGCACAATTGTTCACACTGGTGACTTTAAGATTGATAGCACTCCTATTGATGGTGATATTATAAACCTTTCTCGATTTGCACAGATAGGCGAAGAGGGAGTTCTTTGCCTTATGTCTGACTCAACAAACGCAGAAAGACCAGGATACACAGAAAGTGAAAAAAAGGTTGGAGAGTCTTTTGAACTCCTGTTTAAAAAGGCTGGAAATCGCAGAATAGTTGTTGCAACTTTCGCATCAAATATTCACAGGGTACAGCAAATAATGGATGTTGCTAAAGGTCTTGGACGAAAGGTCGCAATAATAGGAAGAAGCCTTGAAAATGTTGTAAGCATTAGTAAAGAGCTTGGATACCTAAACATCCCTGAGGGGCTATTGATTCCAATAGATATGATTAATAGATACACCCCTGAGGATGTAGTTTTGATAACCACAGGTAGTCAGGGAGAGCCTATGTCCGCTCTTTCAAGAATGGCTTTTTCAGACCACCGAAAAGTTGCAATAGGTCCTAATGATTATGTTATAATTTCAGCAACGCCAATACCTGGCAATGAAAAAATGGTAAACAGAGTAATAAACGAGCTTATGAAACTTGGAGCACAGGTAGTTTACGAAAAAATGTACGAGGTTCATGTTTCTGGCCACGCTTGTCAAGAAGAGTTAAAGCTTATGATGGGACTTACAAAGCCCAAATATTTTATCCCTGTTCACGGTGAGCAAAAGCACCTTGCAAAGCACGCAATGCTTGCAGAAACTATGGGAATTGATAAGAAAAATATAGTTGTACCAGACATAGGCAAGAAATTTGAATTATCATCAAAAGGCATTAAAAGTGCTGGAAGTGTTCCAGCCGGCAGAGTTTTTGTTGATGGTTATGGCGTTGGAGATGTTGGTAGCATAGTTTTAAGAGATAGAAAGCACCTTGCTCAAGATGGTCTTATAATAATTGTTGCAACGATTGATAATGCGTCTGGCCAAATCCTTGCGGGGCCTGATGTTGTTTCAAGAGGGTTTGTATATGTTCGTGAATCTGAAGCCCTTATGGAAGAGGCGCGAGGTGTTGCACAGGGTGCGCTTGATTTTTGCGTTGATAACGGCATTAGAGAATGGAGCACTATAAAAACAAAGCTTAGGGATGAGGTTTCACACCTGCTTTATGAAAGAACTAAAAGGAGTCCGATGATACTACCAATTATTATGGAGGTATAATCTTTAATGAAGGTCAAGGCTTTTTTAAATAATTATCCGTTACAAGTTCTGTCGTTTATACTGGCAGTAGTTTTTACGGCAATTATGTCGCACTATAATTGGCAAATTGCAGTTGCACAAGTGTGTTTTATCGCATTGATTTCTATTGCTGGGATGGTTCGCACAAGGCTTATAAATGAAAAGTTAAAACGGGCAGTTAAAAAAACGGCAAACTACCTTGATTTTAGCCAAAAAAATTCGCTTGATGGATTTCCGTTTCCTGTAATTGTTGCAGAGGATAATGGTAAAATATTATGGTGCAATGATTTGTTTTATAAAAGTGTGATTGAAGATAAACAATTGCAGTCAGATAGTGTAGAGCAATTTATTGGTGCGAATTTGGCACAGCTTTCATCAACAGATAATTATTTAATAGAATATAATGAAAAAAAATATACACTATATTCAAATAAAATTACAGTAAAAAATAGTACAACGCATATGATTTATTTTGTAGATGACACTTTGCTTAAAAATATCGCAAGCGAGCACGAGCTTTCCCGTCCCGCTGTTTTGCATATTGTGGTTGACAATTTAGAGGAGTTATCTCAAAAATATAAAGATAGTGAAATTGCTGTAATAAATGGTGGAATTGAAAAAATTATAGAGTCTTGGATTGCAAAGTTTCCGTGCGTTATGAGAAAAATATCTAACGGTAAGTTTTTTATAGTGGTAGAAGAGCGCGGACTGGTAAAAATGATTGAAGAGCGGTTCAAGGTGCTTGATGAAATCAGAGCGTATGAATATGATGAAAAAATAATTGGAATTTCGCTATCTATTGGCGCAAGCAGAGGAAGTACAATGCTTGAGTGCGACGATTTTGCAAGGCAAGCACTAGATATGGCGCAAAGTCGTGGTGGCGACCAAGTAGCACTAAAAACGGATGGTAATTACGAGTTCTTTGGTGGCGTTTCTAGTGGAATGGAAAAGCGAACAAAAACAAAAACTAGAATAATTTCTGCAGCACTTGAAGAGTTGCTCGAAAACAGCGAAAATGTTCTTGTAATGGGGCATTGCAACTCAGACCTCGATAGTGTAGGTGCAGCCGTAGGTATTTGTAGTGCCGCACAAGCAGTGGGAAAGTCTGCTAAAATTGTCCTGTACAGAGAAAAAACACTAGCAGAGCCTTTAATAAAGCACTTAGAGGATAATGGCAAGGGCGAGCTTTTTATTGAGCCAGAGCAAGCAAATTCTTTAATTAATAAAAAAACATTACTTGTTATTGTCGACACTCATCGTGCACAATTCTTAGAGCATAAGCCGATTTACGATGCGGTTCAAAATGTTGTAGTAATTGACCACCATAGAAAAACAGTTGATTACATAGACAAAGCAGTTATTTTTTATAACGAGCCTATAGCATCCTCTGCAGCTGAAATGGTTACAGAAATTTTGCAGTATATTACTGTTAAATCTCCGATTGATTCTGTAACGGCTGAGGCTTTGCTTGCAGGGATTATGCTTGATACACGCAACTTTGTTTTAAGAACAGGAGTTCGCAGTTTTGAGGCGGCTGCATACCTTCGTGGAAGGGGTGCAAATACCGTTGCAGTAAAGCGTTTGTTTGCAAACAGTATGGAAAATTATAAGCAAAGGAATAATATTATTGGAAACTCCACAACTTATAAAAACTGCGCGTTAGCAATTGCACCTGATAATATTGAAAATATTCGAGTGGTTGCATCTCAGGTTGCTGACGAGCTTTTGAATATCAAAGGAATAAAATCGTCATATGTTATATTTAGAACAGAAAATTCTATTGATATTTCTGCTCGTTCTATGGGAGAAATGAATGTGCAGGTTATAATGGAAAAGTTAGGCGGAGGCGGTCATCAAACTATGGCTGCAACCCAACTAAAAGATATAACAATGGAAGAAGCACTCTCAAAACTTCGTGATGTGTTAGACGATTTTTTTGACGAAAATGACTAACTTTAGGAGGAATACAAATGAAAGTAATTTTACAACAAGATGTTAAAGGTCTTGGAAAAAAAGGTGAGCTTGTTAACGCCTCTGATGGATATGCAAGAAATTTTTTGTTGCCTAAAAATCTAGCAGTTGAGGCAGATGCACAAAATATGACCGAATTTAAGAATGCTGAAAAATCAAAGCAACATAAAATAGAAATGCAAAAGGCTAAGGCACAAGAATCTGCTGATAAAATTTCTGGCAAAATAATTAGAATGACAGCAAAAGCAGGTCAAGGTGGCAAGTTGTTTGGCTCTGTAACTGCAAAAGAGATTGCAGACCAAATAAAAAAAGAATATAATATTGATGTTGATAAAAGAAAAGTAACTGTCGATGAAATTAAAGCATTTGGAACTTATGAGGTTGAAATAAAGTTTTATAATGGAATAGTTGCAAAAATAGATGTTCAGGTAAGCGGTGAATAAATTTCTCCGTAATCCATAAGTATTTATAAGGAGAATAACTTCCGTGCAAAATATGAATTTAACTATGGATGTAAACACATTATATAGCCTAGAAGCAGAGCAAGCAGTTTTAGGCTCAATTTTAATTGACCCACCTTGCATTAACCAAATACAAGCAGGGGAAAGTGGATTTAAAACAGAATATTTTTATTTGCCACAGCATAAGGCGATTTATTCAGCTATGCTTAGCATTGAGGGTATGGGGGGGAGAATTGACCCCCTTCTTGTTCTTGAAAAATTGAAACAGGAAAATGTTTATGATGATGCAGCTGGAAAAACATACTTGTTTCAGCTCTCTCAAGCTGTTCCGTCAACTGCAAATGTCGAGGCTTATGCAAAAATTATAAGAGAAAAATTTTACATACGCACATTGATTGATATCTCAAAAGAAACTATAGAAAGTGCAACAAATCAAGAAGAAAGTGCAGATACTTTGCTTGACAGTGCAGAGCAGAGAATATATAACATTCGTCAGGGCAAAAACTCTTCGCACGCTTCAAGAGTTGGCGAGATATTAACAGATAGCGTTTATGATAGACTAACAAAGCTCAGCTCACCAGAAAGGGAGCAGTACCTAGGGTTTACTACTGGATTCTCGGATTTAGATAAGGTAACCACAGGACTTAACAATTCTGACCTTATAATTGTTGGTGCTCGCCCTGCAATGGGTAAAACTAGCTTTGCTCTAAACCTTGCAAGGAATGTTGCAGTGGTTGCAAAGAGAAAGGTTGTGTTCTTTTCTCTAGAAATGACAAAGGAGCAAATTGCTCAAAGAGTGCTATCCACAGAGGCAAGGGTGCTTAGCACAAAAATGAGAACCGGTATGCTAAATGAGGATGACTGGCTAAGAATTAGCACAGCAACCGCAGCACTTTATGACTGCCCACTGTATTTTGACGATAAATCAAGTATTACCGTGTCAGAAATGAAAGCTAGAGTTAGAAGAATGAAAGATGTCGAGTGCATTATTATCGACTATTTACAGCTTATGAAATCAGGCTCAAGAACAGAAAACAGAGTTCAAGAAGTGTCTGAAATAACTAGAAATTTAAAGCTAATGGCAAAGGATTTGAATGTGCCAGTTATTGTTTTGGCCCAGCTTTCAAGAGGAACAGAAGGCAGAGGAAAAAGCCATAGACCACAGCTTGCAGACCTTCGTGAGTCAGGTTCAATTGAGCAGGATGCCGATATTGTTATGATGCTTTACCGTGAGGACTATTACGGTGATGGCGAGGACGGCCCAGAAGAAGAAACAAACAAAGTTGAAATTATTATTGCTAAAAACAGGCACGGTCCAACAGATACAGTCGAACTTGCTTGGAATCCAGATTATACAATGTTTACAACTCTGGAAAGGAACAGATATGAAGGATAAGGCTTTGAGTGTAATTGAGCGCTATCAAATGCTTACTAATGGGGCAACAGTAGTTGTTGCCCTATCTGGTGGAGCAGATTCGATTGCGCTTGTTTCCTTTTTAAATTCAATAAAAGAGGATTATAATATAAAAATTATAGCAGCGCATATAAACCACGGAATTCGTGGTGAGGAAGCAGAAAAAGACGAAGAATTTGTGAAAGACTATTGTCATAGAGAAAAAATTGAATTGAAAATTCTACGCACCAGTATTCCAGACATCTCAAAGCAAACAGGAGAGAGCGAAGAGGAATGTGGCAGGCGTATTAGATATGAGTTTTTTGAGAGTATTGATAAAAATGCAATAATTGCAACAGCACATACAAAAAGTGATAATGCTGAAACGGTGTTGTTTAATCTAACCAGAGGAGCAACACTAAAAGGTCTTTGTGGAATTCCTGAAAAACGGGGCAAAATAATTCGTCCGTTAATTGAATGTAGCAGAGCGGATATTGAAAAATATTGCTTAGAAAACGGGCTGAGTTTTGTCACAGACAGCACAAATAACCAAACGATATATTCAAGAAATCGGATAAGGCATAATGTTATTCCAGAACTAGAAAAAATTAACCCTGCATTTTGTGATGCAGTTTACAGATGCACTTCTAGTTTAAAAGAAGATCAAAATCTGCTAAACTCGCTTGCAGAAAACACAATCCAAAAAGCCCAAATAAACGATGGGTACGACGCAGTTTTAATTAGAAAAGAACATATAGCAATAAGAAAAAGAGTTATAGCAAACTTGATTTTTAAAAATTGTAAAATTTATCCACAACAAAAACATATAGATATGGTAGATAATATTTTGTTTTTACAAGGGCAGATTCAGATTTGTGAAAATTGTTATATAAGAGTTAAAAATGATGTGATTGATTTTCCTAATTATAATAAAAAAACTTTTTTTTGGAGCGTTCCATTTGATGATAAAAATGTAAATACACCCTGTGGAACTATAAAAACAAGGTTGTTTTGTGATTTTGATTATAAAACAATTAAAAAAAATGATAAAGATGTATTGGATAATTTCGTTGATTATGATAAAATGATTGGGTGTTGTATTTTTAGGAACAGAAAGCAGGGCGACAAATTTACCCCCCGTGGTAGAAATGTTACTAAATCACTGAAAAAACTTTTTAATGAAGCTAAAATACCTGTAGAAAAAAGAAATGATATCATTATTCTCTCGAGTGATGATGAAATCTTTTGGATTGAGGGTTTTGGTGCAAGTGAGAGTGTAGCTGTGACCGAGAATACAAAAAATATTTTAGAGATAACAATCGGGAGGTAAGTCCGTGAAAGAGGATGTAAAAGAAATTTTGTTAGATGAAAATCAAATTTCTGAGATAGTTAAAAATATGGGGGCACAAATTAGCAAAGACTATAAAGGCAAAAATCTTTTGCTTATAAGTGTACTAAAAGGTTCAGTTATATTTATGGCGGATTTGATGAGGGCGATTGATATTCCGTGCAAAATTGACTTTATGGTTGTTTCAAGTTATGGCGACAAATCTGTAAGCTCTGGAGCTGTAAAAATTATAAAAGACCTAGATATTAATTTGTCGGGCTATGACCTTTTGATTGTTGAAGATATCTTAGATACAGGCAGAACGCTACAATCATTAATGGGGATTTTAGGAACAAGAAATCCTAATAGCATTAAAATATGTACTTTTCTTGATAAGCCAGATAGACGAGCCGTTCCTTTGTCTGCTGATTATGCAGGGGCACAAATTCCAGATGAGTTCGTGGTTGGATATGGTTTGGATTATGATGAAAAGTATCGTAATTTACCCTATTTAGGAGTTTTAAAAAAAGAAATTTATAGTGAGTAACAAATTTAAATATATACTCAACATAGGAGGGATTTTGTTTGGAAAGCAAAAAAAATAGCTGGGGTGCTGCGTTATCGCTACTCTTTATTCCACTTTTAATTATATCAGGAATTTTTTGGTATCTTTCTACCAATACAACAGATAGAGTAGAATATTATGAGATAGTTAAGTACTTTGATGAAGGCAAAGTAACAGAATATAGCCTAAATCTTGGCAGTGGTAAGTTGACTTATGTCTTAGAAGGGGAAAAAGAAAAAAAGATTTATACTGTTCCCAATGTCAACTTATTCATCAAGGATGTTCACGACAAAGTTAGAGAGCAAAATACGGAAAATGCAGAAAATCCAGTTAAAATGGATTATATTGAAGGTGCGTCAACATCTGTGTGGATGTCGGTGTTACCAACTATACTGCTAATGGCACTTGTAATTGCATCTCTTGTTTTTGTTACCAAAAAGATGAACCAAACAATGAGCAATGAAACTAATAGGTCTATGAACTTTGGTAAAGCAAGAATAAAAGCAGGAGTTGATGAAAAACGAAAGACCACTTTTGCTGATGTTGCAGGCGTTGATGAAGAAAAAGAAGAACTTAGCGAAATTGTTGAGTTTTTAAAAGACCCAAATAAATTTAGTGACCTAGGAGCTAGAATACCAAAAGGTGTTTTGCTTGTAGGCCCTCCCGGTACCGGAAAAACTTTGCTGGCAAGGGCAGTAGCTGGCGAGGCTGATGTTCCTTTTCTTTCAATTTCTGGTTCTGATTTTGTTGAGATGTATGTAGGTGTTGGTGCATCAAGGGTAAGAGATTTGTTTGAATCGGCAAAGAAAAATGCCCCAGCAATTATATTTATAGATGAAATAGATGCAGTTGGTCGCCACCGTGGTGCTGGTATGGGTGGTGGACACGACGAGCGTGAGCAAACACTCAATCAATTACTCGTTGAGATGGACGGTTTTGGCACAAATGAGGGTGTCATAATTATTGCCGCAACGAACAGACCTGACATACTCGACCCTGCACTTTTAAGGCCTGGGCGTTTTGACCGTCAAGTTACAGTTCATTATCCTGATATTAAGGGTAGAGAAGAAATATTAAAAGTTCACGCTAAGGGAAAACCGTTAGCACCTGATGTTGAGCTTGATAAAATTGCTCGCTCCACAGCAGGCTTTACGGGTGCAGACCTTGAGAACTTGCTAAACGAGGCAGCATTGCTTGCAGCACGCAGAGGTTTGTATGCAATAACAATGGAAGAAATTGCCGAGGCTACAATTAAGGTTGTTGTTGGAACTGAAAAGAAATCAAGGAAAATTAGCGATAAAGAGAAAAAATTAACTGCATATCACGAAGCTGGTCACGCTCTCACAACATTTTATATTGAGGGTATGGATCCAGTGCATCAAATTTCGATTATACCTCGTGGAATGGCGGGTGGATACACTATGTCCATACCTGCAGAGGATAAAAGCTATATGGCAAAAAGTGATATGCTAAACGAAATTGTAACACTTTTAGGTGGTCGTGTTGCAGAGGCTGTTGTTTTGGGAGATATCTCTACAGGTGCATCTAATGATATTGAAAGAGCAACAGACATTGCAAGAAAAATGATTACAAAATATGGTATGAGTAATATTTTAGGACCTATTTCCTACGGCTCAGGAAATCAAGAGGTTTTCCTTGGAAAAGATTATAGCCATGTAAGAAATTATTCTGAAAGTACTGCGGCCGAAATTGACAGTGAAATTAATAAGATTATAATTGATGCGTATGAAAGAGCAGAGGATATACTTCGCTCGAATATTGATAAGCTTCATAGAGTATCAAATTATTTAATTGAATACGAAAAAATTGACGGAGATTTGTTTGAAAAACTTATGACTACTGATGAAGATTACGATTTATCAGGGAAAATAAAAAATAAAGATAGCAAAAGTAATTCTAAGCCTGATAATACTGGTGAGGTGTCAGGCGACTTAGAGTCTGATTCGGATTTGAAAAACAATGATTCCAACTCGAAATCAAATGAAAACGAATCAGAAAAAACACAAGAGGTAAGCGAGGTTGAAAATACTCCAGACCCTTTTGATTCAGCGCTCCCGAGAACAGACACAAACGAAAAAACTTTGCAGGAAACACAAGAGCGTGAAACCAAAATAAAATCTGATTTGACTGATAATATTGCAGATAAAAACAACTCAAAAAGTGTTAAGTTGGAAGAAACAGAACTCTTTGAAGAGATAATAGATGAAAAAACTGCAATAGAAAACACAAAAAAAGAAATATCAAATGAAACAAATGAAAAGACAGACGACAAAAGTTATGATTTTGAGTTTTTAGGATATGAAACGAACTATACAAATATAGACGAAAACCCAAATAAGGATTTGCAAGAAAATTTAGAAGAGTTTTCTAACCCGTATTCTGATGTTGCTGATGAATTAAAGGAATTGTCTATAAATTCATTTCTATCATATGAACAAAATGATAGAAAGCTTGCAACTGGTGAAGAAAAAATAAAGAACCTATCCGACTCGATTGACGAGGAAAATTCAAACGCATTGCCTGATGTTGATATTGAAAATATGGCAGATGTGCTTAGCGAATATCTTCAAGATGACGATGAGGGAATTGAATTAACTGAAAACGATGAGATTTATGAATTGTATGAGCTATTAAAAGCGACTCGTGATTTTGATGAAAAAGAATCGTCTAGTAATGATGAAGAGGATAATCAAAAAAAGTAGGATTAAATGAACTTTAAAGGGGTGTCAAGTTGTGAAAAATGCAACAAAAACATTATTTGGTGTTGTGGCAATAGCATTTGGAATAATATATTGTGGCGATGTTTTTGGCTTTTGGAATATAAGCAGTTTTAACGGTTGGTGGACACTATTTATAATTATTCCTGCAATTGGCAATATGTTGTCTTCAAAAATAGATATTGGTAACATTGCATTTTTATTTTTAGGAATATGGCTACTTATAAGTCAACAGGGCTGGATAGATAGCAAAATGCTAAACGGCATTACAGTATCTTTGGCTTTAATTATTCTAGGTTTATATTTAATCTTTGGTGAACTCAAGAGTGTATCAAAAATAAAAAGTCAAAAAGCGGAGATTGTTAGCGAGACAGATTTTAGAAGGAAAACGACTCAAAGTGAATCAGACACGCCGTCTTTTTTAGCGATATTTGGTGGCAATCATAGCAAATGCTCAAGCAAAAATTTGCGTGGCGGAGATGCTACTGCTATTTTAGGTGGAATTGAATTAGACCTTTCGGATGCAGTTCCAGCAGGTAGTGTAACATTTAATGTTACTGCAATTTTTGGAGGAATAGATATTGTGCCACCAAAAGGTTTTCAAGTAGAAACAACTGGAGTTGCTTTGCTCGGCGGTTGTGACAATCAGGTTGGAAATCTTAGCGATGATGGTATGCCAATTTTTACAATAAGATATTTTACCTTTTTTGGTGGAGTAGACATTGTAAATTTAATCAAGTGATTAATACTGCATAATATTAAAGCTGTCGGTATTTCGACAGCTTTTTCATATGTTAATATAGCATAATAGGATAAGTACCTTTTTAAAAGGCAACTATTTTGCATTTCTTGACATAACCTCAATATATAGTGTAAAGTATTATTGTTAATGTGGATAATTATGTAGTTTTTGGTATTTTGAGTGTTTTTATTATTTAAATATAGTTTTATATTAATATGGGAGGAAGTTATGGCGAAAAAAGCAGGATATGGAAATGATAACATATCGCAGTTGAAGGGTGCAGATAGAGTAAGAAAACGTCCAGCAGTTATATTTGGGTCAGATGGCTTAGAGGGTTGCCAGCATTCTATGTTTGAAATTCTTTCAAACGCAATAGATGAAGCAAGAGAGGGCTTTGGCGACAGAGTTGTTGTAACCAGGTATGAAGATAAATCTATAGAGGTTCAGGACTTTGGTCGTGGAATTCCAATGGATTATAATCAGAATGAAAAAAGATTTAACTGGGAATTAATTTTTTGTGAGATGTATGCCGGCGGAAAATATGACACAAATACTGGTGGCAGTTATGAATTTTCGCTCGGTCTTAATGGGTTGGGACTTTGCGCTACCCAGTACTCTTCTGAGTATATGGAGGCAGAAGTTCATCGTGACGGGTATAGATATGTAATGAACTTTAAAAAAGGTGAGCCAAGCTCTGAGTTAATAAAAGAGAAGTATGATAAAAAAGATACAGGCTCAATTATAAAGTGGCGTCCTGATACAGATGTTTTTACAGAGATAGACATTCCACTTGAGTATTTTCAAGAAACGATAAAGCGTCAATCAATAGTAAATGCGGGTGTAAAATTTATACTTCGTAATCAAGTAGGCAGTAGCTTTGAAACTTATGAGTATCTTTATGAGGATGGAATTACCGACTATGTAAAAGAATTTACGCAAGATGATGCATTTTCTTCTGTTCAATTCTGGCAAACTGAAAGAATTGGAAGGGATAGAAAGGACAAGCCGGATTACAAAGTTAGAATTAATGTAGCATTGTGTTTTTCAAACAAAAAACAGCTAAAAGAGTATTATCATAACTCAAGCTGGCTTGAATATGGTGGAGCACCTGAAAAGGCATCTAGAAGTGCTTTTGTTTCGCAAATTGATGCGTATCTAAAGCAAAATAATAAGTATATAAAAAGTGATAATAAAATTACATTTCAAGATGTTGAGGATTGTATGGTGCTTGTAATATCATCGCTCTCAACACAAACCTCTTATGAAAATCAGACAAAAAAAGCTATAAATAACAAATTTATTCAAGAGGCTATGACGGATTTTTTACGTCATCAGCTTGAAGTATATTTTATTGAAAATCCAATCGAAGCAGAAAAAATTGCAGAGCAGGTTTTGGTCAATATGCGTAGCCGTATTAGAGCAGAATCTACAAGGCAAAATCTTAGAAGAACTCTTCAATCACCTAATGATATGTCAAACAGGGTGCAAAAGTTTGTAGACTGCAGAAGTAAAGATGTGGCAAAAAGAGAGCTGTTTATAGTGGAGGGAGATTCTGCCCTTGGCGCTTGTAAACAGGCTAGAAACTCAGAGTTTCAAGCTATAATTCCAGTTAGAGGTAAAATTTTAAATTGTCTTAAATCCGAATATGATAGAATTTTTAAAAATGACATTATAACTGATTTGATTAAAGTTTTAGGTTGTGGGGTAGAGGTAAGAAATAAAGCAAATAAGGATTTGTCCTCATTTAATCTTGATGCATTAAAATGGGATAAAGTAATTATATGTACCGATGCCGATGTTGATGGGTTTCAAATCAGAACACTTATATTAACTATGATTTACAGGTTAATGCCAACGCTAATAGAGGCAGAAAAAGTGTATATTGCAGAGTCGCCCCTTTATGAAATAACAAGCAAAAATCAAACTTGGTTTGCTTATACAGAGAGTGAGAAAACACAAGCAATTGAAGAAATAGGTAACGAAAAATTTACAATACAGCGTTCAAAAGGTCTTGGTGAAAATGAGGCAGATATGATGTCGCTTACAACTATGAACCCAGATACTAGAAGGCTTATAAAAATAAAACCAGACGATGCAAAGCTTACAGCAGATGTTTTTGACCTTTTGCTTGGCGACAATTTAGAAGGACGAAAAGAACATATAGCAAAAAATGGGCACCTTTATGTTGATATGACAGATGTAAGTTAATTGTTTTTTTCTGTTATATTAAAATGAAATAAGGATGATTATAAATGGCTAAAAAGAAAGATAAAAAAAATAAAATAAATGATTTAGCAGACTCAAATGCACATATTTTAGGTGCAGGAGAGGTAGTAAATCAGCGTATAACTGAAACGCTAGAAGTAAACTATATGCCCTACGCAATGAGCGTTATATTGTCGCGCGCTATTCCAGAAATTGACGGATTTAAACCGTCTCATAGAAAATTGCTGTACACAATGTATAAAATGGGACTTTTAACTTCTACAAGAACAAAATCAGCAAACATAGTTGGTCGAACTATGCAATTAAATCCGCACGGTGACCAAGCAATTTATGACACGATGGTAAGACTTTCGAGAGGATACGAGGCATTATTGCATCCTTATGTTGATTCAAAGGGTAACTTCGGAAAGTCGTATTCAAGGGATATGCAGTGGGCGGCATCAAGGTATACAGAAGCAAAACTAGACTCTATTGCAACGGAATTGTTTAGGGATATTGATAAAGATACGGTTGATTTTGTAGATAACTATGACAATACAATGAAAGAACCTACACTTTTGCCAGTCACCTTTCCCTCAATTCTTGTAAATGCAAACTCTGGTATTGCTGTAGGAATGGCAAGCTCTATATGCTCATTTAATTTAAAAGAAGTATGCGAAACAACAATAGAGCTTATAAAAAATCCCGAGCATCTTGTTACAGACACTCTAAAAGCGCCAGACTTCATAGGTGGCGGAAAGATACTGTATGATTTTGATGATATAAATAAAATTTATAAAACTGGTAGAGGCGGAATTAAAGTTAGGGCAAAATATGCCTATGACAAAGCAAGTAACTGTATTGATATTACAGAAATTCCACCAACTACAACTGCTGAGGCAATAATTGATAAAGTAATTGAGCGTGCAAAGGCAGGCGTAATAAAAGAAGTTAGTGACATAAGAGATGAAACTGACAAATCAGGACTCAAAATAACGATAGACCTAAAGCGTGGAGTTGATGCAGAAAAATTAATGCAAAAGCTCTATAAAATTACAACACTTGAAGACACATTCTCGTGCAACTTTAATGTCTTAATAGGCGGAACTCCTCAGGTTTTAGGTGTCAAGTCATTACTTAATGAGTGGATAGCTTTTAGAACAGAATGTGTAAGGCGTAGAACATATTTTAATTACACCAAAAGCAAAGAAAAACTTCATCTTCTTCGTGGGTTGTCAAAAATTTTACTCGATATAGACAAAGCGGTAAAAATTGTAAGAGAAACTCAAGAGGAAGCAGAGGTTGTTCCAAATCTTATGATTGGTTTTGGAATTGATGAAATTCAAGCAGAATATGTGGCAGAGATAAAGTTGCGTCATTTAAACAAAGAATATATTCTAAAAAGATTAGCCGATATTGAAAAGTTAGAAAAAGAAATAGCGGATATGGAAGATATTCTAAACAATAAAAACAGAGTAAAGAAAATAATTATTTCAGAGTTAAATGATGTTATAAAAAAATACTCCAAGGAAAGAAAAAGTGAGATTATTTATGCGTCTGAAATAGAAGAGCTTGAAATAGAAGAGGAAATACCTGATTATCCTGTTACTTTATTTTTTAGTCAGGCGGGATATTTTAAAAAAATTACACCTCAATCGCTTCGTATGAGTGGAGAGCAAAAACTAAAAGATGGCGACAGTATAAAGGATGTTGTTGAGGCAACAAACGCAAAAGAGCTGTTGTTCTTTACCGATAAGTGCCAAGTTTACAAGGCTAAGGTTTCTGATTTTGATGATACAAAAGCGAGCCTTTTGGGTGAATACATTCCAACAAGATTGCAAATGGATGATGGCGAAAATATTGTAAATATGACTGTAATAGATGATTATTCTGGTTATATGCTTTTCTTTTTTGAAAACGGAAAAGTTGCAAAGCTTGAGATGAATGTTTATGAAACTAAAACAAATCGTAGAAAGCTAGTTAAAGCATATTCGGGTAGAAGTCCGGTTGCGTCAATAAATTATATTAAGGAAGATTGTGAATTTACTTTAGAGTCAAGTGCTGGAAGATTTTTGATTTTAAACACTGGTTCAATAGCTCCAAAAACAACAAAAGACACAATCGGAGTCGGGGTTATGTCGCTTAAAAAGGGTCAAAAACTCTTTAAAGTTAAGCCCTACGATGAAGGAGAATTTAAAAAACCACAAAGGTATCGCACCAAAAATTTGCCAGCTTTAGGAGCATTTTTAGCACCAGATGATATACAAGGTGAACAACTTTCTCTTTAAAATGTTGTTGCTGATGACATTTTATATAAAAATCACTGCAAATCGTAGGTGAAAACACCAATTGAATATTCAGTTATTTTATGAATGAGATGTCTTTTAATTTACATAATAGAAAAATGGCCGTCAATGTGCATAAAAAATAAACATAAATACTGTGCGTAGTAGCCAAGTTGTAACTTTGTCAACTTAATTATTCGAAAAAAATTAAATTTTATACTGGATTTTTCTTTTTAAATATTATAAAATAATATCATTGGCTTTATGAACAAGAAATGAACTTGATTTGGTTTGAAATCTTGTAGCGAATAATTAAAGCAAAGAATTCTGTTTGGACACAGAATCAAAATAAATTATTTTATTGGAGGCTTTATAATGTCCATTATCAGAAAGGAAGCATATTTTGCTTCTACAACTGGCGAGCATAAGGTTAGATGTATGATTTGGGAAGATGATTCGGTGAACAAAAAAGGTATTTTCCAAATTGCACACGGTGTTTGTGATTATAGTGAAAGATATGACTCATTTGCTCGTTTTCTTGCTAGTAATGGTTTTGTAGTATGTGCTAACGATCATTTGGGGCACGGGAAAACAGCAGGCTCACTTGAAAAATTAAGTGAAATGCCAGATGATGCTTCAATCAGAATCGTTGATGATATGCATAAGCTCCACAATATTATGCAAAAAAGATATCCAGAATTACCTTACTATTTGTTTGGCCACAGTATGGGGTCGTTCTGTGCAAGAATTTATTCTAGTGTTTTTGGTGATGAGCTTGCAGGCGTTGTTTATTGTGGTACTGCAAGTATCCCATATGTTTCTTCACTTTTGATTCCTCTGCTTGAAAAAGCAGTGAATGTCATAGGTCCTCAGAAGAAGTATCCATTCCTTTATTCTCTTTCCGGAAAAGCTGCAAATATAGGAATTAAAAACCCTAAAACACCAAGCGATTGGCTATCTGCAAATGAGGAAAACGTTCAAAAATTCATTGCAGACCCATATTGCTTTGACTTATATTCTCTTAGCTTTTGTAGAGATACTTTTAAACTTGCTGTTGAATGCAACCGCAAAAATTGGCAGTACAAAGTTCCTCTAGGACTTCCAATACTTATGATTTCTGGCGAAAAAGATTGTGTAGGTATGTTTACTGTTGGCGTAAAAGCTACATATGAGCAACTCCTTGAGGCAGGTCATTTGCCAAAACTTATTCTTTATCCAGACCGTAGACATGAAATTTTAAATGATAACAATAAAGAAGAAGTATATAACGATGTTCTTAATTGGCTAAATGATATTGATTCAAATGTGATAAAGAGCAATTCAACATATAAAACAGTTTAATTTAAATTAATAAAATAAAGAGCGTGGCATCATAAATGTGTGATGTCACGCTTCGATTGTCTTTTGCAAACGCTTTTGTAAGATAAAGACAATCAGGATAAGTTTTTATCCTTGACTTTATTTTGCTCAAAATAGTATAAAAAATAAGTGGTTTTTTTTGACATTATATTTTTAAGTTTTTTATATAATGTATATGTTTTTAAGTCAGTTATTTTATTATTTTAAATATTTTTAAAACAAATATTTTTACTATTGACTTTTATAAGATAACAATATATAATATCGAAGTGGTAAGTCACCGCAGTTGCGGGCCATTAGCTCAGTTGGTTAGAGCAACCGGCTCATAACCGGTTGGTCCGGGGTTCGAGTCCCTGATGGCCCACCATTTTTAGGGGTATAGCTCAGTTGGTAGAGCAGCGGTCTCCAAAACCGCGTGCCGAGGGTTCAAGTCCTTCTGCCCCTGCCAAGTTCTTTTTATAAGAGCTTTTTGGCCCGGTAGTTCAGTTGGTTAGAATGCTAGCCTGTCACGCTAGAGGTCGACGGTTCGAGCCCGTTCCGGGTCGCCATTCTAAAATAATGTTTTACAATATATTTTTTACCTCGCTGATGTGGCACAGGCGGTAGCGCACATCCTTGGTAAGGATGAGGTCACGGGTTCAAGTCCCGTCATCAGCTCCAAACAAAAGCCCCTGAAAATCCTTTATTTACAAGGAGTTCAGGGGTTTTATTATATCGTAATTTTTGCTCTTTGTGTAATTTTCAACTTTATATGGTAGACAACATTTAAAAGTGATATAAGCTAGTCGTTAAAGCTTCCTAAAACAGCAAATATTTTTAATTTATTATATTTTGAAAAGTTATCACACATCAAAATAATTATATTATAAATTTCACTATGGCAAGGTGAATTGCTTTACGATTTTTTGCAGAATTTTTAACTAGTATAATCTTCAATAAGAATTTGCAACTCATCTTCACTGCTTGCGTGTATGCCTTTTTCTAGCTCCTCTTTATCGTGTTCGGGAAGTGAAGAAATATAAATATCAAAAATTTCTATAGGTGTGCTCGAATTTGCCTTATAAATTGCGAGTTTTCCCTCGTGTTGCCCAAGTATATATCCTATTTCATAAGCTGTTGTTGATTGTTCTGTGCTTTTGTCGGGGCTTTTTTTCTCAGAATTTTTAATAAAAAAAACAAGGAAAAACATACAAACTATTAATGTGCATAAAATTAGAGTTATCAGTACATTTTTTTGTTTCATTAGTTCACTTCCTTAATATATAAAACAAACCTTATATAGTTATATTTGCCTAAAAATAGATTTTTTATGCAAAAGGTTTATGTATAAGGTTTTTAATATTTATACTAAACTTTTTTAAAAAAGTATGATATAATATTATGGTTAATTAAATGTAAATTTTGGCATTAATTTTAAATGTTTTAATATTTGAAAATTCATTTTATTTATTGTTATTAACAAAAATATTGATATAGGTGTATTAAAAGGAGGCTTTTAAATAAATGAAGAATCAATCCCGAAGTAAAGGGAATGCAAATAAGAAAAAAGGTGCAAAAACAATACTTTTTTCTGCTTTAATTGTAATTCTACTTACTTGTTTTATAGTTGGATTTTGCTTGCTGATTTATGTAATATCATTTAAAAATGGTGATGTTGCAATAGACCTTGATAGTTACAAAAACAATCAAAATCAAACAAGCATACTTTATGCGAAAAACTCGGATAACTCTCTTACTGAGATAGGGCGCTTGCATGGAGAGGAAAATAGAATTTGGGTAAATCTAGATGGAATTCCTGATGACTTGCAAAAGGCCTTTGTAGCGCTTGAAGATAAGCGATTTAAAAAGCACAGGGGAGTTGACTGGGTAAGAACAACAAGTGCTGTAGTTAAAGACCATTTTAAAACTGGTGGTTCAACTATTACCCAACAGCTAATTAAAAACCTAACTCACGAAAATGAAGTTACTTTTTCAAGAAAATTTAACGAGATTTTATATGCTTTGAATCTTGAAAAACATTTTTCAAAAGATGAAATATTAGAGGCATATCTCAATACAATACCTCTAGGTTCAGGTTGTTATGGTGTTAATACTGCATCGCAAACCTATTTTGGAAAAGAGCTAAAAGAGCTCAATACAGCTGAGTGTGCGGTGCTTGCTTCTATAACAAAAGCGCCTACAAGATACAACCCACTAATTAATCCTGAGTATAACAAAGAGCGTCAAGAAACTTGTCTTAGAATGATGCGAGAGCAAGGATATATTACGGAAACTGAATATAATGATGCCAAAAATTTCAAGCTAGTGTTTACAAATAGTCCTGATTATGTTCCATCTGAAAAGGTGAAAAAGGAGCAGAAAAAATCAAACAAAAAAGAAGTTCAAAGCTATTATGTGGATTATGTTATAGATACATTAATCAAAGATTTTATGGAACAATATGGATATGATGAAAAAGAAGCGTGGAAAATGGTTTATTACGGTGGACTTAAAATTTATACCGTAGCAAATCCTAGCGTGCAAGCATCAATGGAAAATGTTTATGAAAATCGAATAACTTTTCCAAATGAGCCAAATAAAGTTGAAGTAAGTGCAGATGATACAAACGAAAAAGTTCAATCAGCAATGGTTGTTATGGATTATAAGGGTAGAGTTGTGGGAATAGTGGGTGGTGCCGGCCCCAAATCAAGGGCTAGAGACCTTAATAGAGCTGTAAAGTCGCCACGCCAACCAGGTTCTGCAATCAAGCCACTGAGTGCATATGCACCTGCGATTGAAGAGAACTTAATTACGTGGTCTAAGCCAATGGAAGATTTTGCAATTATAGTAAATGGTGAGCGTTGGCCGGAGAACTATGGTGGTAGCATTGGTGCTGAGGGAAAATATGTTTCTGTTCAGCACGCTGTTGCACAATCACTTAACACTGTATCTGCAAGAGTAGTTCAAGAACTTACGGCTAAAAAGTGCGTTGAGTTTCTTACAAATAAATTCCATATTTCAACACTCTCGCTTGAAGGAAAAAATAATGATTATAATTTTTCTTCGATGGCAGTTGGAGGAATGACAAGGGGCGTAACTGCAATTGATATGGTAGCAGCTTATGCAACTTTTGGAAATGGTGGTTATTATTACAAGCCTTATTGTTATTCAAAAGTAACTAATTTTGACGGTAGTGTAGTGTATTTTGATAATAAAGAGTCGGGAAAAAGAGTGTTGCAAGCTGGCACTGCTGATGTAATGAATGAAATGATGAGAACAGTTATAACAAGCGGTACAGGTAAAGGATTTGGTGTAAACAATTTTACCACCTTTGCAAAAACAGGAACAACAAGTGATAATAAAGATAAATGGATTGTTGGAGGCACCCCTTATTATGTGGCTGCAGTTTGGTATGGATATGATAAACCAATAAGTATAACTAATGCTTCGGGAAATCCGGCAGGAAGAATTTTTGCAGCAGTTATGAATCCAATTCACAAGGATTTGGCAAAAAAAGAATTTACTAAAAGTGGCTCGTCAATTCAAAAAGCGTATTGTACAAAAACAGGACTTTTGGCAGGCGAAAACTGTGGATCAACCGCTATGGGTTGGTTTAAAACAGATAGCTTACCTGGAACTTGCTCGAACTGTTTTTCGTCACAGGAAGTAAGTGGAAACCAAAACTCAAGCGACACTACAACAACTACTACCACAACAACAGAATCAGGAGTTAGTGTTAGTGGTGGTATAACAACAAGAGGAGAAGGTCCTTTAGGTAATATTAATTTTAGATTTGGTTTTTAACAAATGTTTTCTTAATGGAGGAAAATGAAATGCCCAAAATGCTTATAAAATCTGGAAGAATTATAGACCCAAGTACTGGTGCAGATGGTATAGGTGATATCTTAATTGAAGATGGACAAATTGCCGAAATTGGAGACAGTTTAAATTATAATGTTGATAATGTAATTGATGCAAAAGGTTTAGTTGTAGCACCAGGACTTATTGATTTACATGTTCATTTAAGAGAGCCGGGTTTTACACATAAAGAAGATATAAAAAGTGGATGTGAGGCAGCCGCTGCTGGTGGGGTAACAACAGTTGTGGCAATGCCAAATACTAGTCCGGCAATTGATAGTAAAGAGGTAATTTGCCTTGTAAAAAACATTGCAAAAACTGCAAAGGTTAAGGTTTTGCCTGTTGCAGCAATAACTCAAGGGCTTAATGGAAATGTAATAACTGACTTTGAAGCACTAAAAGAGGCGGGAGCAATTGCCTTTTCGGATGATGGATATCCAGTATCTACTGCAAAAATCATGAGCGACGCAATGAAAAAAGCAGATTTTTTAGGTATGCCTATTTTAGCTCATTGTGAGGATTTAACTATAACAGATGGTGGAATAATGAATGAGGGTGAATTTGCTACAATTCTTGGTGTTAAAGGTGTTCCCACAGCGTCGGAAAATGTTGGAACAGCAAGAGAAATTGCAATTGCGATGTCTACAGGTACTGCCGTGCATATTTGCCATGTTAGCACGGCGCAGTCAGTTGAAATGATAAAAGATGCAAAGAAAAAAGGTGTAAGAATTACGGCAGAAACTTGTCCACATTATTTTGCTCTTGATGATAGTTCGCTTTTAAAGGGTGATGCAGACTACAGGATGAGCCCTCCTCTTCGTTCACAGGCGGATAGAATTGCAATTATTGCGGGTATTATGGATGGAACAATTGACGCTATAGCCACAGACCACGCGCCACATTCAGTGGAGGAAAAAAGCGATTTTAAAAATGCACCAAATGGCACAATCGGACTTGAAACATCTTTGTCAGCAGGAATAACAGTTTTGGTGAATGGCGGGTACATATCTTTGATAAAGCTAATTGAGCTTATGTCAACTAAACCTGCAAAAATTCTTGGAATAGATGGCGGAACTCTTAAAATAGGAAATCCGGCAGATATTGTTATTTTTTCGGAAGATGAGAAGTGGCGTGTTGATGTAAAAAAACTACACGGCAAATCAGAAAACTCTGTGTTTAAGGGGATAGAACTAAAAGGTAAAGTGAAATATACTATTTGTGATGGCAAATTAGTATATAGGGATGAAGATTAGTTTTTTAAAAAAGCTCGGATTAAATAATGCTATCCGAGCTTTAAAAAATATAAAGGATTGATATAAATGTCGCTAGATAGATTGATAGATAAAATTATAAAAACAAATAACCCAACGGTAGCAGGGCTTGACCCAAAGCTTGATTTTATACCGGATTTTATTAAAGATGAATCTTTTAACAAGTTCGGGCACACACTTGAGGGTGCAGCTGATGCAATTTTAACTTTTAACAAAGGATTAATAGATGCCCTTTATGATATTGTTCCTGCAGTAAAGCCACAATGTGCATATTATGAAATGTATGGCTGGCAGGGAATGAGGGCATTGTATGATACAATAGAATACGCTCGCTCAAAGGGAATGTTTATAATAACTGACGGGAAAAGAAACGATATTGGAACAACAATGCAAGCATATGCAAATGCTCATTTAGGCACTGTAGATATTGAAAATGTGCAGGAAAAACCTTTTGGTGGTGACGCACTAACCGTAAATGCTTACTTGGGTAGCGACGGAATTTTACCACTGATTGATGTGTGTAATAAATATGATAAAGGGATATTTGTACTTGTAAAAACTTCTAACAAATCATCTGGCGAGTTGCAGGATAAAAATGTTGACGGTGAGCCAATTTATAAAATGATGGGTAATATGTGTGAAAAATGGGGAAATGAATTAAAAGGGAAACACGCATATTCTGGAGTTGGAGCAGTTGTTGGTGCAACATATCCACAACAATTAACAGAGCTTAGGCAGTCTTTGCCACATACTTTTTTCTTAGTTCCTGGATACGGAGCGCAAGGCGGTAGTGGTGATGATATTAAAGGAGCTTTTGACAAAGACGGGCTAGGAGCAATTGTAAATTCATCTCGTGGAATTATGTGCGCATACAAAAAAGGGAATTATGAGCAAGCTGATTATGCAATGGCTGCAAGAAATGAAGCAATAAGAATGAGAGACGAGATTAACTCATTTATTAAATAATCTATTTTTAAATCTGCAAAATTGAATTATATGGTATATAAAATTTGTCTTAAAAGGGAGTTGAACGGTTTGTTTTTTGAAAAATCTCCAAAAGCTTATTTAGTATTAGCAGATGGTTCTATATTTGAAGGGTATTCTATGGGCGAGGTTGGTACGACAATAGGAGAGGTTGTTTTTAACACTTGTATGGCATCTTATGGTGAACTGTTAAATGACCCCACATACTATGGTCAAATTGTTGCCCAAACCTATCCATTAGCAGGGAACAAAGGACTAGATAACCTTGATAAATCAAGCACAAAAGCTTGTGGATATGTTGTTCGCGAGTGGTGCAATTCTCCGGCAAATAGCGAGATGGTAACGCTTGATAAATACTTAAAAGACAGAAAAATAGTCGGAATAAGTGGGGTTGATACCCGTAGATTAACAAGAGCCGTTAGAGATAAAGGTTATATTAATGGAGCAATAACAAATTCAAAAGATAATATTGATAAGTTATTAAAAAAGATAAATGAATATACAATTTCAGGTGCAGTAGATTGTGTTACAACAAAAACTGCTTACACGGTAAATTGTGATAACGAAAAATATAATGTAGTAGTTGTAGATTATGGTTTCTCTAAAAGTATGTTACGACCATTTACAAGCCGTGGGTGCAAGGTTACCGTTGTTCCAGCAAACACATCTGCGAATGATATAATGGCATATAATCCTGATGGAATTATTTTATCTGATGGTCCTGCCGACCCCGATGACAATCCGCAACTTATAAAAATAGCAAAAGAGCTAACAACAAAAGATGTTCCCCTGTTTTGTCTAGGTCTTGGACATCAAATAATAGCCTTAGCAATAAATGCAAAAATTGAAAAAATGCCAATAGGGCATAGGGGTTCTAATCAACCAGTAAAAATAGATGGAACTAAAAAAATAATGACAACAACTCAAAATCACGGTTACGCTGTTTTAAGGGATAGTATTGCAAAAGATGTTGCAAACAGTTGGTTGTCTAATGTTAATGACAGTTCGATAGAGGGATTAAAGTTTAAAAGTTTTAAAGGTTTGTCGGTTCAATTTATACCAAAAGATGAAAAAGATTACTGTGATAATGCTTGGATTTATGATGAATTTATAACACTGATGGGAGGCAATAAAGGTGAATAATTTTAAAAAAGTTTTAGTAATTGGCTCCGGTGCAGTTGTTATCGGTCAGTCTTCAGAATATGATTATAGCGCAGTGCTTGCTTGCAGAGCACTTAAAGAAGAAGGGATAGAGGTAGTTTTTGTAAACCCTAATCCAGCAACAATTGCAACAGACAGTAAAATAGCAGACAAAACATACCTAGAGCCACTTAGCACCGATGTTATCAAGCGTATAATTAAGGCGGAAAAGGTAGACGGAATTTTATCAACTGTTGGCGGAGATATCGGGTTTAAAATTGGGCTTGAGTTGTCATATAATGGTTATTTAGAAGAGAACGGGATTACATTATTAGGTATTAATCCTGATATAATTTCAACAATTAACAATAGAAAAAAGTTTAAAGATTTTTTACAAAATATAGGTGAGCCTGAAGTTAGTTCAAATGTTGTTTGCAGTGCCGATGAGGCGTTAGAATTTGCTCAAAAAATAGGCTACCCAGTGCTTGTAAGACCTGCGTATACTCTTGATGGTGATAGCGCTGTTTCTTGCGAGAATAAAGAGGAACTTGAAATAGTTGCAAAAAGGCAACTGGATATTTCTAACATTAGGCAAATTTTTGTTGAAAAAAGCATTGCAGATTGGAAAGAAATTGAATTTGAAGTTGTTCGTGACAAGGTGGGTAACTGCATTAGTGTGTGCAGTATGGAAAATATTGACCCTGTAGGAATTCATACAGGTGATAGTATTATCGTGATACCGGCACAAACATTAAATGATAGTGAAAATTCAAAACTTCGTGCGTCTGCGCTAAACATTGCAGATAAAATTGGGCTTGAGGGTAGCTGTAATGTTCAATTTGCATTAAAGCCAGATGGAAGTGAGTACGCAATTCTTGGTATGTCTCCAAGGGTTGGTAGAACCTCTGCGCTTGTATCAAAAGCAACCGGATATCCAATTGCACAAGTCTCTGCAAAAATTGCACTGGGGCATAATTTGCAGGATATAAAAAATAACATTACCGGTGTTACTACTGCTGGCAGTGAGCCTGCAATAGATTATTGTGCTGTAAAAATGCCAAAATGGTCATTTAAAAGCTTTGAGATGGAGGAGCGAAAGCTTGGCACATCAATGCAAGCAACTGGCGAGGTTCTTTGCATAGGGACAAGCTTTGAAATGGCATTTATGAAAGCTATTCGCTCGATTGAGCTAGGTATAGAAACTCCGTCTATGGGCAAATTTGAGGGAATGTCTGAACAGCAGATAATTGATAGTATTAATAAATCTGATGACGAGCGTATTTTTGCAATCTACGAGGCAATAAAAAGAGATATAGACTTTAATGTTATAAATGAAAAAACGAGTATTGATTTTTGGTTCTTATCAAAGCTTAAAAATATTGCAAATATGGAAAAAAGTCTATCTAAAATTTCAAGCGAAGAAGACTTTAAAAAAGCAAAACAAATGGGCTTTACAAACTCGACGATTTCAAAGTTTTCTGATATATCGGCTTTTGAAAATATCTATGCAAAATTTAATGCTATTGATACTTGCGCCGCGGAGTTTGATGCACAAATACCGTATTTTTATTCTGCGTGGGACGATGATAATGAAGCTAAAATGTATGATGAATCAATAAAATCAAAAAAAGAAAAAATTCTTGTTGTAGGCTCTGGACCTTCATCAATAGGTCAAGGAATAGAGCTTGATTATACTGCCGTAAACATAATAAAAGATTTTAAAAACAGTGGATTTGAAACAATAATGGTAAACAACAATCCAGAGGCGGTGTCGACTGATTTTTCAACAGCAGACAGACTTTATCTTGAGCCATTAGGGTTTGAGGATATAAACAACATTATAAACACAGAAAAGCCATACGCAGTGGTGACTCAGTTTGCAGGCAAAAATGCAACAAACCTTACAAAAACTCTTGAAAATCAAGGCGTAAAAATTCTTGGTGCAAGCAGTAAAGTAATGGAGCTTGTGAATGACAAAATAAGATTTAATGCACTTCTTGATGAACTCGAAATACCGCATAGAAGTTATAAATATGTTGATGACACTCAAACTGCGCTTGACACTGCTTTAGAAATTGGATTTCCGGTTAGTGTTAAAACGAGTGTTGATAGGTGCATTGCTTATAATTCTACAGACTTAAAAGAGTTTTTGTCGAGGGTTGATACTAACAATGACAAAATTCTAATAGAGAAATATTACATTGGTGTGGGTGTAGATATTTATGCAATATGTGATGGAGAAGGGTGCCTTGTTCCTTGCATTTATGAGCATATTGAAAGGGCGGGAGTGAACGCTGGCGATTCTATTTCTGTTTCACCTCCAATCACATTACCTAGAAAAGTTCAGCAAGAAATTGTAGATTATGCTCTGAAATTATCAAGCAAATTAGGTGTTAGAGGAATTTTAAACATTGAATTTATTTATTATGATAATGATATTTATCTTATTCACGCTCAAACTGGAGATGCAAAAGGAATACCATTTGTATCAAAAGCTACAGGGCTTAAAATCACACAAATTGCCTCTGAATGCACCCTTGGTAAGAGTCTTTCAGAATTAGGATTTAGCTACGGCCTTTTTGATAAAAAGGATTATAATGTAGCAGTTCGAGTTCCTGTATTTAGCTTTGATAAAATTAGCGGAATTGATACCCAGTTAGGAATTGGTGCAAAATCAACTGGTGAAGTTATGGGAATTGCTGACACTTTTGAAGATGCGTTGTTAAAAGCTTTAGTTGCCTCGGGAATTAAAATTAGAAAAAAAGGCGGAGTACTAATAACTGTTAGGGATTCTGACAAACAAAGTTGTATAGGGGTTGCAGACAAGTTTTCGCAACTTGGATTTTCTCTTTATGCTACAGCTGGCACGGCGAAAATATTAAATGAAAACTACATTGCTACAAACTCCGTTCGCAAAATTCATGAGGGAAGTCCCAATATTTCGGACTTGCTTAGCACCAATAAAATAGATTATGTAATCTCTACCTCAACTAGAGGGCAACAGTCTTCGACAGACGATATCAGAGTTCGCAGAAAAGCTGTCGAAAGAGGAATTCCTACTTTTACATCACTTGATACTGCAAATGCTTTGGCGTTGTGTCTTCAAAAAAAGCGTACAATTGATGATGTAGAAATAATAGATATTTATAAAGGAGAATAAGTGATGGCATATGTTCAAAGAGAGGCAATTTTGATAAAAAAGGAAAAATTGAACAGCACTGTTTTTCGCTTTACTCTAAAAGAAGATGTAATATCAGAAATTGCAACCGCAGGTCAATTTGTAAACATAAAATGTGGCGAAAAAGTTTTAAGACGACCAATTTCAATTTGTCAAATTGATAAAAAACATAATTGCATAGTGATTGTGTTTGAGGTTAGGGGTGAGGGTACACAGTGGCTTTCACAGTGTAATCAGCACGATAAAATAGACATTATGGGTCCGCTCGGCAATGGTTTTAATACCGAAAAGCAAGGCAAAGCACTTTTGATAGGTGGCGGAATTGGGGTTCCACCGCTTCTTAGCGTTGCAGAATCAATGGAGTGTGATTGTGATGCTATTTTAGGTTTTAAAGACATAGAAACAACTATTTTGGTTGAAGAGTTTTCTTCAAAATGTAAAGATGTTGTTGTAATGACACAAGATGGAACATATGGAGAAAAAGGTCTTGTCACAGATGCACTTGTTAAAAAGCTAGAAACAAATGACTATAGCGTTATATGCTCCTGTGGTCCTACCCCAATGTTAGAAGCAGTTTCTCAAATAGCCCAAAAAATTGGTATCGAGTGCTATGTTTCTTTAGAAGAAAGAATGGGGTGCGGAGTTGGTGCGTGCCTTGTTTGTGCGTGCAAAACAAAGTCAAAAGACGGAGAAAAATATTCTCACGTTTGCAAAGATGGACCTGTTTTTAACGCTAAGGAGGTTGTTTGGTAATGGCTAATATGGGGTTGTTTATCGCTGATGTGTTTTTTAAAAATCCCGTAATAACTGCTTCAGGAACTTTTGGGTTTGGCAGGGAGTATAACGAACTATACCCAATAGGCAAACTTGGCGGAGTTTCGTGCAAGGGGACAACTCTTTTAGAACGAATGGGAAATCCTCCGCCACGAATTGTAGAAACACCTAGCGGAATTTTAAACAGTGTAGGGTTGCAAAATCCGGGCATTGAGCATTTTATAAAAGAAGATTTAGGATGGCTTAAAAGTCAAGGTACGGTAGCTATTGCAAATGTTGCAGGCAGTACACTTGAAGATTATTGCAAAGTTGCAGAAATTTTATCAGACACCGATGTTGATATGATAGAACTTAATATTTCTTGCCCAAATGTTAAAGAAGGTGGAGTATCTTTTGGCACATCTGCAAGCAGTGTTGAGAATATTACAGAGCAAGTAAAAATGCGTTCGTCAAAACCTGTTATGATAAAGCTTACACCAAATGTTACCGACATTGCAGAAATTGCAAAGGCGGCTGAAAGTGGTGGAGCAGATGCAATTTCACTTATAAACACACTTACAGGAATGAGAATTGACATTAACACTCGCAGACCAATTCTTAAAAATAATACAGGTGGGCTATCTGGCAGAGCTGTTTTTCCTGTAGCTGTTAGAATGGTTTGGCAAGTGGCTCAGGCCGTTAGCATTCCTGTTGTTGGTATGGGTGGCATTGCAACTTGGCAAGATGCGGTTGAAATGATGCTTGCAGGTGCTTGTGCAATACAAGTGGGAACGGCGAACTTTACAGACGCATATACACCAATAAAAATTATTGATGGTCTTGAAAAATATCTTGACGACAACGGAATAAAAGATATAAAAGAAATTGTTGGCAAGGCAGAAATGTGGTAAAGTGACGGTGATTTTTTGATAATTATGGCGGTAGACTATGGCGATGTTAGAACGGGAATTGCAATATGTGACAAGCTTGAAATGTTAGCTTCGCCAGTTTGCGTAATTAAAGAAACATACGCACCTAAGCTTGTTGATAAAATAGAGGAGCTTGCAATAGAGTATAAACCAGAGCTTATTGTTATAGGCTCCCCTATAAATATGGATGGAACTTATGGCCAAAGAGCAGAAAAATGTTCGCAGTTATCGCAAATGATAAATGAGCAAACAAAGATTAAAACGCAATTGTGGGATGAACGAATGACAACAATTGAGGCTTATAGGGCGCTGAATGTAACTAATACAAGAGGCAAAAAAAGAAAAGCAGTAGTTGATGAGGTTGCAGCAACAATTATTTTGCAAGACTACCTTGACTTTAGGAAAAATAAAAACCAAACGGAGAAGGAATAAATGCAAAACAAGCAATTTTTAGACTTACGAAAAAAGATAATAAAAAAAGATTTTAATAGAATGAACGAAATGCAGTTAAAGGCGGTTTTACAAACGCAAGGCCCACTTTTAATTCTTGCAGGTGCAGGTAGTGGTAAAACTACGGTGCTAATAAATCGTATTGCAAACATTGTAAAATATGGCGACGCATATTATTCAGATAAAATTTATAAAGACTTTACATCCGATGATTTGCAAATGATGCAAGATTATTTAGATGGCAAAATTGAAGAGCCTTACGAACTTTTAGAGCTTATTGCAGTAAATCCAGCAAAACCGTGGCAAATACTTGCAATTACATTTACGAACAAAGCTGCAAACGAGCTTAAAGATAGACTAAAAGCACAGCTAGGCGATGTGGCAGATGATATTTGGGCAGGCACTTTTCACTCTGTTTGTGCAAAAATTTTAAGGCGAAATGGAACAAAAATTGGGTTTACAAGTAGCTTTACAATTTATGATATGGATGACTCTAAAAGAGCGATAAAAGAGTGCCAACGATTGTTGAAAATTGATGATAAAATCTTATCTCACAAAACAATTTTAAAAGAAATAAGCAGGGCAAAAGACAATCTCCTCTCGCCAAAAGAATATGAAAAACAGGTTGAGGGAGATGCTAGAAAAAAACTGATTGCGCAGGCTTACACTGCATATCAAAGCCTTTTGAAGAATGCGGATGCAATGGATTTTGATGACATTATTGTAAATACCGTAAAACTGCTAGAGCAAGAAAAAGAAGTAAGAGAGTATTATCAAAACAAATTTAAATACATAGTTGTTGACGAGTATCAGGACACAAACCACGCACAATATAGGTTAACAAGCTTGCTTGCGGCTGGGCATAAAAACATTTGTGTTGTTGGTGATGATGACCAAAGTATATATCGCTTTAGAGGAGCGACGATTGAAAACATTCTAAATTTTGAAGAAAATTATAAAAATGCTAAAACAATTAGGTTAGAGCAAAATTATCGTTCAACAGGGAACATTCTAAATGCTGCAAATGCGGTTATTAAAAATAACTCTGAGAGAAAAGGCAAAAACTTATGGACTGCGAATGGTGATGGCGAAAAAATAACCTTAAACACTGCAAACGATGAGATGGATGAGGGAATGTATGTTGCAGATAAAATTATGGCAAATGTAGCTTCTGGGAAAAATTGGAGTGACCACGCCGTACTTTATAGAATGAATGCTCAATCAAACTCAATTGAGCGCTCTTTTGTAAGAATGGGCGTCCCTTATAGAGTTATTGGTGGACACCGATTTTATGAAAGAAAAGAAATTAGAGATGCTGTTGCTTATTTGACTGTAATAAATAATCCGTCTGACAACATCCGTTTAAAAAGGATAATCAATGAGCCTAAAAGGGGAATTGGCGACACAACTATAAATACTGCCTCTGAAATTGCAGCAGGTTTGGGCGTTAGTATTTATGAGGTGATAAAGTCGGCAGATGAGTATGAAAAGTTGTCAAGAGCATCGTCAAAGCTTTTAAAATTTGTGGATATGATGGAAGAATTTATTAGTCTGTCTGATAAAATGCCTTTAAACGAATTGTTTGAGCTAGTGATGGATAAGAGTGGGTATTTAACGGGGCTTGCACAAGACAAAGAAACATACGAGGATAGGCTGGCAAATATAAACGAGCTTTCATCAAACCTTTTAAGATATTCACAAGAAAATGAAGAGGCGGACCTCGGTGGATTTTTAGAAGAAGTTTCTTTAATGTCTGATATTGATAATTACAATGCTCAGGCAGACACAGTGGTTATGATGACTTTTCACTCTGCAAAGGGGCTGGAGTTTCCTACCGTATTTATGACTGGAATGGAGCAAGGTGTTTTTCCAGGAGCTCAGGCAATGTACTCAGAAGTTGAGGTTGAAGAGGAAAGGCGACTAGCTTATGTCGGAATAACTAGAGCAAAAGAAAAGCTGTATATGACAAATGCAAATTCAAGAATGATTTTTGGCTCTACCACAAGAAACGCTCCCTCAATGTTTTTAACTGAAATACCAAATTCACTTACAGATGGTGAAATCAAAAAGTTTTCTGCATTTACACAAAGCAACACATCTGTTGGAAGAGGAGCATCATCAGCTCAAAGTAACAATTATTATTCTACAAAAAGGGCGCATACACAAGCTTCTGCAAGCAACAAAGTTTCAAAAGATAAGTTTAAAACGGGCGATACAGTAGCCCATAAAACTTTTGGTACGGGAGTTATTTTATCTACGCAATTTATGGGCAATGACACACTGCTTGAAATTGCATTTGATAAAGCAGGCACAAAAAAACTTATGGCAAATTTTGCAAAGCTTGAAAAAAAATAAACCAAATACAAAAACCTCCTACCGTAATTTTATACAATAGGGGGTTTAATTTTGTTTTTAATAAATTTACATAAATGGAGAGCGCACACTGCGAACTCTATAATGCACCATTTTTTGATTGTGAGTAGAGCGATAAACGCTTAAAATGACACCGATTCCACAATATAAACACAATGTAGAAGAGCCACCGGCGCTAAAAAATGGTAGTGTAATTCCGATAACTGGTGCAAGTCTTAAACACATAGAAATATTGATTAAAGTTTGCATTGCAATCATAGAGCCAATTCCGTAGCATAAATAGGTTGCAAAATCATTGTTTGCACGCTTTCCGATTTTAACAATTCTAAAGATAATTGACAAAATAAGTCCTAGAGCTATAATAGCACCGAATAAACCAAGCTCTTCACCAACAACAGAAAAAATAAAATCGTTTTGATTTTCTGGCACAGACTTGCTTTGAGTGTATGCTCCATTAAACAGACCTTGTCCAAAAAAACCTCCAGAGCCAATAGCAGAAAGACTCATATTTTGCTGATAAGCAGTGTTGGGATAAAGTTCTGGATGAACAAGAACAATAAACCTTTCTTTTTGAAAATCTCTTAATTTAACCCAAAGAAGTGGGATAGCAGCAAGAGTAACGACACATCCAGCAAGCAGATATTTCCAACTTATTCCTGCAACAAATATCATACAAAGAGTGAATAATATAAAAACAAGTGCCGAGCCGTCGTCGCCGGATTTTACCACAAGTCCTGCGGGAATTATTGCGTGCAGTCCTAATAAAGCGACATTTTTAAAAGAGTTTATATTTTCTTTAACTGCGTTTAAATGAGCAGAAAAAGTAATGATAAAAAATATTTTTAATAGCTCGGATGGCTGAAAATAGAAAAAACCAAGATTAATCCAAGATTTAGCATCCGGCCTTGCGGGGGGTGCAACACCAAAAATAAAAACAAATAACATCATAAGTATTCCAACAACTGCGATAAGAGGAGTAAGTTTAACAAAAGCCTCATAATCGACAAGCGATATAACAAGGGCAACGCAAACTCCAAGAGTAATGGCGAAAATCATAGTTTTTGCATCGCCTGAAATTAGTTGACCTTCACTAAGCTTGCTTCTTGTCGCGCTTTGAACCATAAGAACACCAAAGGTAGAAGTTATAAGGCAAAGTGCTAAAAGAATTTTATCTGTTTCTTTTATAAAATACGACAATGATTCTTTAATATTTCGCAAATAAAAACCTTCTTTCAAAACATATGGTTACATTATAGACTGTAATACGATTAAATTCAAGCAAAAGCATTTTGTATTTCAAACATTTAATTTACTAAATTTTAAAAATGTGATACAATATTTCTAGTTTTAATATTGATAAATTTTGGTAAGGTATTTTTTATGAACACTTTTATTTCACACGATTTTAACCAAACAGAAATGATTGGACAAAAGCTTGCAAAAAAACTAAAAAAAGGTGATGTAGTCGCCTTTTTTGGTGGGCTTGGAATGGGCAAAACTGCATTTGTTAGAGGGCTTGCTAAGGGGCTTTCAATAAACGAGAATGTAAGTAGCCCAACTTTTTCAATTGTCCACGATTATGGTGGGAATCCCGCACTTATTCATTTTGATATGTATAGAGTAAATACTTGGGAAGATTTAAACACAACAGGCTTTTTTGATTATTTAGATTTAAATGAGATTTTAGCAATTGAGTGGAGCGAAAACATAGAATCTGCATTGCCACAAAACAGTATCTATGTTGAAATATCAAAAGGCGAGTCAGATAATGATAGAATTATCAAAATAACAGGGGAAAATATAGATGAGAATTTTTTCGATTGAATGTTCTGCAGCATCTGCAAGTGTTGCAATATTAGATGATGGTAAATTGCTTAGCGAGGCTTATACAAACACGGGGCTTACTCATAGTCAAACCTTAATCCCTATGGCTAAAAATGCTTTGGATAATGCAAGTATAGATATTGATTCGATTGATTTATTTTCAATAGCGGCAGGGCCAGGCTCATTTACAGGAATAAGAATAGGCATAGCGGCTCTTAAAGGGCTTGCAATGGCACAAAACAAGCCTTGTTTTCCTGTTTCAACTCTTGAAGCAATGGCGTATAATGTGCTTGGAAGGGAATGTATAGTTTGCTGTGTAATGGACGCAAGATGCAATCAGGTTTATACTGCAACTTTTAAAAGTGGTCAAAAAATTGAGCGAATTACACAAGATGAAGCGGTAATGATTGATGAACTTGCAAATAAATTAAAAAATTATGATTTGCCCATAGTTTTTGTTGGTGATGGGGCAGAATTGTGTTATAATAAATTGAAAAGCACAAATGACAATGTTTTACTAGCTCCGTCAAATTTTAGATATCAAAAAGCATCGAGCGTTGCTGCTTGTACTTTTGAAAAAATAAAAATGGAGCCTACAATTTTAGCAGAAGAAATATTGCCCGTTTACTTACGAGCACCACAAGCTGAAAGAGAACTTAAAAAAAGGATGGAAAATAGCAAATGATAGCATTAGGGTGCGACCACGGTGGTTTTGAAATTAAAGAAACAATTAAAGTATATTTAGATAATCAAAATATTGAATACAAAGATTTTGGTGTTTATAATTGTGATAGCGTTGATTATCCTAGCATAGCAAAAACAGTGTGTGATTGCGTAGTGTCAGGGGAGTGCGAAAAAGCATTGCTTTTTTGTGGCACAGGGGTAGGAATGTCAATTGCTGCAAATAAAATAAAAGGTATTCGCGCGGCTTGTTGCTCCGATTCCTTTAGTGCGAAATATACAAGACTACACAACGATTCTAATGTTTTGTGCTTAGGTGGTAGAGTTGTTGGGGCAGGGCTTGCAACAGAGCTTGTAGATTTGTTTATAAATACAAGCTTTGAGGGCGGAAGGCATCAAACAAGGGTTGACCAAATTACAGAAATTGAAAATAAAAATTAATAAGTTTTTTATTTAGGAGGATTCCATAATGGGAAATGTAACAATAACAAATCATCCATTAATTCAGCACAAACTCACTCTACTCAGGGATAAAAACACAGGGTCTAAGGATTTTAGAACACTTGTTGGTGAAATTGCAATGCTTATGTGTTATGAAGCGACTAGAGATTTGCCACTTCAAGAGGTTGAAATAGAAACTCCTGTAGCTTTAGCAAAAACCAAAGTAATATCAGGCAAAAAGCTTGCTTTTGTTCCAATTCTTAGAGCCGGACTTGGAATGGTTGAGGGTGTGTTAACTCTTGTTCCGTCTGCAAAAATTGGGCATATAGGTCTTTATAGGGATCCAAAAACCTTAAAACCTGTTAGTTATTATTGTAAGTTACCAAATGATATAGAAGAGAGAGAAGTTATTGTCCTTGACCCAATGTTGGCAACTGGTGGTTCTGCTTGTGACGCAATTACTCAAATCAAAACGTATAATCCTAAATCTATAAAATTTATGGGAATTGTAGCAGCTCCAGAGGGGCTAGATATGCTAACGAAGACTCACCCAGATGTTGATGTTTATTGTGCAGCACTTGATGAAAAATTAAATGACCATGGGTATATTGTGCCGGGTCTTGGTGATGCAGGAGATAGAATTTTTGGTACTCTTTAATTGTTTAGCAAAATTTATTCTTAATAATAGCAATTATAATTTTTAAATCACATTAAAGATTATTCATAAACTACTTTTTGATGGATTGGGGAAATTGTTGATGGCACTATTATGTAGGAATGAACCGGAAACAATCGATGATTTTATTGATAGAAAAGTTCTACAATTAATAGAACAATCTATTATAGAAAATAAAAAGAAACGAAAAGTTAAAGAAAAAGTACATAAAAAATATTGTAAAGACTTTGAAGAAGAAGTATATTATCTTGACGCTGTTGCAGAGCTTTCTAAATTTCCCAAATATAGTGGCAGAGGGGTGCAAGATTATTCTCCCGACATTCAAGGTAGTATTTGTAATGACGGATTTACTTCGATGACTTTATGGTATAGTGATGTTTCACCGGCTGAGGTTGAAGCCTTTAACGAGCAACTTATGTCAGATGGTTTTTTGATTAATAAAAACGAGTTTACAAAAGAAACTTTAAAATTAAAGTATTATGTTATGATTGAGTATTCTAAAAGTAACCGAAAAATGAGATTGTATCATAAAATTACAAAAATTATTTGACTTTTATGTTGACATAGAGCAAAAATAATGATATATATAATACATATAATGTTATAAGTTAAATGCATTGATGGAAAAATATGTGTTTTTAATCGTTTTAGAGAGAAGATGGTTGGTGCAAATCTTTACGAAAAAACACAAAAGCCGTTCCGGAGCTGTGATTCGAAAGCTGTTTTATTAGTTAGTAGTCTTCATCGGGTTCTCCCGTTATAGAGTTTAGAATGTTAATTCATTCTATGAGTGCAGAGTTTTTCTCTGAATTTAGGTGGTAACACGGACTGTAGTTCGCCCTAAGTCTTTTTGACTTTGGGCGATTATTTTTTTGAGAAATGGAAAGGGTGAATAGTATGAAAAAATTTGTAAAGCCACATAAGCTTGAAGGAATTTGTTATGATGTTAGAGGACCGGTTATGGACGAAGCGGACAGAATGATAGCAAATGGTGTTGATGTTCTCAAGCTAAATATTGGTAATCCTGCTCCATTTAACTTTGACGCCCCAGATGAAATAATACAAGATATGATATTGAATTTGAGGAAATCTCAAGGGTATTCGGATTCAAAGGGGATTTTTTCAGCAAGAAAGGCAATAATGCAATATTGTCAACTCAAAGGAATTCCCAATGTTGGTATTAATGATATTTACACTGGCAACGGCGTTAGCGAGTTAATTGTTATGTCGATGCAAGGTTTTTTAGATAATGGGGATGAAATGTTAGTACCGTCGCCTGATTATCCGCTTTGGACTGGAGCTATAAAATTATCTGGTGGAACTCCTGTTCATTATATTTGCGATGAGCAAGCAGAGTGGAATCCAGACATCGAAGATATTAAGAAAAAAATAACTTCAAAAACTAAAGGTATTGTTTTAATAAACCCAAACAATCCAACAGGTGCATTGTATCCAAAAGAAATATTAGAGCAGATAATTACAGTTGCTAGAGAGCATAATTTAGTTATCTTTGCTGATGAAATATATGACAGGTTGGTCATGGATGATTATAAGCATATCGCAATTTCATCGCTTGCGCCAGATTTGTTTATTGTGAATTTCAACGGACTTTCAAAATCTCACAGGGTTGCAGGGTTTAGAAGTGGGTGGATGTGTCTTAGCGGAGATAAAACAGGATATCGTGAATATATTGAGGGGCTTGATTTGCTTGCTTCTATGAGGCTTTGCTCAAATGTTCCTGCACAATATATCATACAAACAGCACTTGGTGGCTATCAAAGTCTTGATGAGCTTTTAATGCCAGGTGGTAGGATATATGAGCAAAGAAATTTTTTGTATAAAGCACTAAATGATATTCCGGGGATTAGTGTCCAAAAACCAAAAGCCACTTTTTACATTTTTCCTAAAATTGATGCGAAAAAATTTAATATAAAAGATGATGAACAATTTATTCTTGATTTTCTGAAAAAAGAAAAGGTTCTTATGGTTCACGGTGGTGGATTTAATTGGGAAGAGCCAGATCATTTTAGAATTGTATATCTGCCAAACGTTGAAACTTTGGATTCCGCAAGCAAAAGACTTGCAAACTTCCTCTCAACTTACAAGCAGAAATAAAAAATAAAAACCTTGCAGATTTAGCTTAATGCTTTTTGCAGGGTTTTTAAAATGTTAAAATAAGTATAAAAATAATGCTAAACTCTAGAGCAATGTCAAAAGAGTTTAGCATCAAATTGGTGCCGGTGACCGGGGTCGAACCGGTACGGTATCGCTACCACTGGATTTTGAGTCCAGCACGTCTGCCAATTCCATCACACCGGCGTAAATAACTTTTGTATTATAACTTATTTTTTCAAAAAAATCAATACATTTTTGCAAATATAAAAATAATATTTATTTCTGCAATTATTTATCCTCTATATTATAATGTAATATGGGTAACAGAATATTTTTTAAAATATATTAAAAAAATCAAAATAGTTGTTGACATTAAATATGCTTTGTGCTAATATGTACGAGTGCCCAAAAGAGACATTCACTTTGCTACGAATTAAAAAACAAAGCAAAGAAAATTGCAAAAAACCGTTGACAAATAGCGGACAATGTGATATGATATGTTTCCCACCTGATTGAGAGGTTGGGCGATGGTGAACCTTGAAAATTGAACAACGACGAACAAAAAGGACCCTGAAATTTTAATGAAGTTTTAAAAACTTTGTGAATTTCGGAAACGAAATAAGACAGAAATGTCAGCGATGAGCAGAAGAAGCTCT